>NZ_AKJX01000193.1 GCF_000276605.1 Acidovorax sp. CF316
CGTCAGCTGGGCGCTGGCCAGAAGGGGGAGAGCGGCCACAGCAGCCGTGAAGAGCACTTTGGGGGACAGCATTTTCATGAAACGATTCGCAAAACAGATGAGCGCGCAAGCGTAAAAAAGACGGCGTATAAAGTCCGTAAAAAATGCGGTCGTTTCCGTAAATGTTGCCCGGGCCACACAGCGACATGAGCCTTTGATTGCACGGCACGATCCCGGTGGCACCATGCCAGGCATTGGAACTGCGAGGTGCCCAGGTGCTGATCAATTGTGTGGTGTACGAGGATGGCACCAAGCTGGCAGACATCCCCGTGAGCGAGATCCGTGAGCACATTTCACTGCCCGGTTGCTTCGTGTGGGTGGCGCTTCAGGACGCGACCCCTGAAGAGCTCGATGAGTTGCAGCGGGAGTTCGGCTTGCATCCGCTGGCGGTGGAGGACGCGCGCCATGGGCACCAGCGGCCCAAGGTGGAGGAGTACGGCGCCTCCCTCTTTGTCGTTCTTCAGTTGCTCGAGTCCAGCGGCACTGCGGATGCGGTTTCCCGGCTGGGCGAGCTGAATGTGTTCGTGGGCAAGAACTACCTGGTGTCGGTGCGCAACCACAGCGAACGCGGCTTCCTGGAGGTGCGCGAACGCTGCGAACGCGAGCCCGGGCTGCTGCGCAACGGACCGGGCTTCGTGCTCTACGCCTTGATGGACGCCGTGGTGGACCGCTACTTCCCTGTCATCGACGCGTTCGAGGTCGAACTCGAAACTATCGAGCAGCAGATCTTCACCCAAGGTGCCGCGCGCGCCAGCATCAAGCGGCTGTATGGGCTCAAGCAGCGCCTCACCGTCCTGAAGCACGCCATCGCCCCTTTGCTCGAGGGTGCCGCGAAGCTCCATGGCGGGCGGGTGCCGCAGATCTGCCTGGGTTCGCAGGAGTATTTTCGGGACGTGGTCGATCACCTCGATCGCATCAATGCGTCCATCGATGCCATCCGCGACACGATCGCGACGGCCATCCAGGTCAACCTTTCCATGGTCACCATCGAGGATGGCGAGGTCGTCAAGCGCCTGGCCGCATGGGCCAGCCTTTTCGCCGTGTGCACGGCATTCGCCGGCATCTGGGGCATGAATTTCGAGCACATGCCAGAGCTCAAATGGCGCTACGGCTATGCGGCTGCGCTCACGCTCATCGCGGGTACATGTGGCTACCTCTACTACCGCTTTCGCAAGGCGGGTTGGTTGTAGGTGGCGCTCCTGCCCGGGGGCGGGTGAACCGATGGGCCTGTGCCGCTGAGTGCCCATCGGGTGGTTGGCGCACCGTTCTTCCCGGTGCGCCGAGGGTCGTTGCGACAGGCCTGAAGGCTCTTCGCGAGCCCCATCCGGCGGCCCGGTTTTTACGGCATTTTTACGCTCCACGGGGCAGTCTGTGCACACTTTTTACGGCGACATCTTGAGAATCAAACACACGTTTTGATGCAGGAGTTGTCGATGGACGTCGTATGGGTCGCCGCAGTAGCGGCATTGTGGATAGTCATGGCGGAAGCCGTGATCCTGCTGGGCAAGTTCGGCCCGGCCAAGGGGGAGCGGGCATGATCGGCGTAGAAGTTCTATATGGCTTTGGGGCACTTGTGGCCATCGCCTTGCTGGCCTACCTCGTGTTCGCGCTGATCTGCGCAGAGGAGTTCTGACATGGACGCCTTTGCATGGGGCCTCCTTGGGCTCTTTCTGGCTGTGCTGGGCCTCTTGGCATGGCCTCTTGGCAAGTTCCTTGCCGCGTTGTGCGACGGCAGGCTCCCGAGGTGGATGCACGCTGTCGAAAGGCCGCTGTACAAGTTGGCCGGTGTAGCGCCGGACCAGTCGATGCACTGGCGCGCCTATGCGCTGGCACTGCTTGCATTCAACGCCATTGGCGCGTTCGTGGTGTATGGCCTGCAGCGCTTTCAACACCTGCTGCCGCTCAACCCGCAGGGCATGGCGGCCGTGTCCGGCGATTCCTCGTTCAACACCGCCGTGAGCTTCGTGGCCAATACCAACTGGCAAGGCTACGCGGGCGAGTCCACCATGAGCTACCTCACGCAGATGCTCGGCCTGTCGGTGCAGAACTTCTTCTCGGCTGCCACCGGCATTGCCGTGGCGTTTGCATTGGCGCGTGGCTTTGCCGCGCGGCGCACGGATGGCCAGGGCTTCGTCGGCAATTTCTGGACCGACGTGACGCGCATCACGGCCTGGGTCCTGGTGCCGATCTCCTTTGTGATCGCTGTGGTCCTGGTCGGACAGGGTGTCATCCAGAACTTCGACGCCTACAAGGACGTTACGACGCTGGAGCCCACGGCCTACTCCATTCCCAAACTGGATGAAGCAGGCCAGCCAGTCAATGGCGCTGACGGCGTCCCGGTCATGGAGGACAAGACCACCACAATCCAGACACTCGCAATGGGACCCGTGGCCTCGCAGGAAGCCATCAAGATGCTGGGTACGAATGGCGGCGGGTTCTTCAACGCCAACTCAGCCCACCCCTACGAGAACCCGACGGCGCTGACCAACTTCGTGCAGATGCTGGCGATCTTTCTGATACCTGCTGCGCTGTGCTTTGCGTTTGGCCGCGTCGTTGGCGATCAACGCCAGGGTGTCGCGATCCTCGCTGCAATGACCATCATGTTTGTCGTTGCCGTCACCGCTGTCGTTTCTGCAGAGCAAGCTGGCAATCCTCAATGGACGTCTCTCGGAGTGAACCAGGCTGCCAGTCCCCTGCAATCGGGCGGCAACATGGAAGGCAAGGAAGTTCGATTCGGCATCACTGCATCGGCACTTTTTGCTGCGGTCACGACCGCTGCGTCTTGCGGCGCCGTGAACTCCATGCACGATTCATTCACTCCCCTGGGCGGAATGGTTCCGATGGTGCTGATGCAGTTGGGTGAAGTGGTGTTCGGCGGTGTAGGTACCGGCCTCTATGGGATGCTGGTGTTCGCCATCCTCGCGGTCTTCATGGCCGGCCTCATGATTGGCCGCACGCCAGAGTATTTGGGCAAGAAGATCGAAGTGCGTGAGATGAAGCTCACTTCGGTCGCCATCCTGGTGACGCCAATATTGGTGCTGGTCGGCACTGCCATCGCCGTCAGTGCGGGTGCAGGCAAGGCAGGCATTGCCAACCCCGGTGCCCACGGGTTCTCCGAAATCCTGTACGCGCTGACCTCGGCTGCCAACAACAACGGCAGCGCCTTCGCCGGCCTGTCTGCCAACACGCCGTTCTACAACGTGCTGCTGGCCTTGGCGATGTGGTTCGGTCGCTTTGGCGTGATCGTGCCGGTGCTGGCCATCGCCGGCTCGCTGGCGGCCAAGAAGCGCCTGCCCGCCACGGCGGGCACCATGCCCACCCATGGCCCGCTTTTCGTGGTGCTGCTGATCGGTACGGTGCTTCTCGTGGGTCTTCTCAACTATGTGCCTTCTCTGGCGTTGGGCCCGGTGATCGAGCATTTGATGCTCTGGGCCAAGTGAGGGTTTGCTGATGACTAATAAAAAACCTTCCATTTCGTTGCTGGATCCAGCGCTGATGAAAACAGCGCTGTGGGGTGCCCTGGCCAAGCTCAGTCCCATGGTGCAGTGGCGCAACCCGGTGATGTTCATCGTCTACATCGGCAGCATCTTCACGACGCTGCTGTGGGTGCATGCCCTCAACGCGCCGCAGGACGCGAGCATGCGCCCGGCGTTCGTGCTGGCGATCACGGTGTGGCTCTGGTTCACCGTGCTGTTCGCGAACTTCGCGGAAGCCCTGGCCGAAGGCCGCAGCAAGGCGCAAGCCGCATCGCTGCGCGGGCTGCGCAAGGAAACCTGGGCCAAGAAGCTCAAGGAGCCGGTCCATGGTTCCACCTTCCTGCCCGAGCAGGCCACCAACCTGCGCCGCGGCGACGTGGTGCTGGTGGAGACCGGTGACGTCATTCCCTTGGACGGCGAAGTGATCGAAGGCGTGGCCTCCGTCGACGAAAGCGCCATCACCGGCGAGTCGGCACCTGTGGTGCGCGAGTCGGGCGGCGACTTCTCCGCGGTCACGGGGGGCACCCGCGTGCTTTCCGACTGGCTGGTGGTGCGCATCTCGGTGAATCCGGGCGAGTCGTTCCTGGACCGGATGATCGGCATGGTGGAAGCCGCCAAGCGCCAGAAGACGCCCAACGAGGTGGCATTGACCATCCTGCTGGTGGCGTTGACGATCGTGTTCCTGGTCGTCACTGTCACCCTGCTGCCGTTCTCGCTGTTCAGCGTGCAGGCATCGCAGGCCGGAACGGTCGTTTCGCTGACCGCCCTGGTGGCCTTGCTGGTGTGCCTGATCCCCACCACGATTGGCGGCCTGCTGTCTGCCGTCGGTGTGGCCGGCATGAGCCGCATGATGCAGGCCAACGTGATCGCGACCTCCGGCCGCGCCGTGGAAGCGGCTGGTGACGTGGACGTGCTGCTGCTCGATAAGACCGGCACCATCACGCACGGCAACCGCCAGGCCAGCACCTTTCTGCCTGCGCCGGGGGTGACGCCGGCCCGCCTGGCACGCGCCGCCCTGCTGGCCTCCCTGGCCGATGAAACGCCCGAAGGGCGCAGCATCGTCGAGCTCGCCCGCCGCGCCAGCGTGGACGAAAAGAACCCGGAGGGCGTGGTGCTGGTGCCCTTCACGGCGCAGACGCGCATGAGCGGCGTGGACCTCCCGGCCGAAGGCGCTACGGGCCGATCTGCAACCATGCTGCGCAAGGGCGCCGTGCAGGCGATCGCTCGCCATGTCGAAAGCCTGGGCGGCACCATGCCGCGTGAAGTGAACACGGCCGCCGACCAGGTCGCCCAGCGCGGCAGCACGCCCCTGGTGGTCACCGAGGGCAACCAGGTGCTGGGCGTGGTCGAGCTCAAGGACGTCGTCAAGGCCGGCATCAAGGAACGCTTCATCGAGCTGCGCCGCATGGGCATCCGCACGGTGATGATCACCGGCGACAACAAGCTCACGGCCGCCTATATCGCCGCGGAAGCCGGCGTCGATGACTTCCTGGCCGAGGCCACCCCGGAGGACAAGCTCGCGCTCATCCGCAAGTACCAGTCCGAGGGGCGCCTGGTCGCCATGACCGGCGATGGCACCAACGATGCACCCGCGCTGGCCCAGGCCGACGTGGCGGTGGCGATGGGCAGCGGAACCCAGGCCGCCAAGGAAGCTGGCAACATGGTCGACCTGGACTCCAATCCGACCAAGCTGCTGGAGGTGGTCGAAACCGGCAAGGCGCTGTTGATGACCCGCGGATCCCTGACGACCTTTTCGATTGCGAACGATGTGGCGAAATACTTCGCCATCATTCCCGCGATCTTCGTGTCGACCTACCCGCAGCTGTCGGCCCTCAACGTGATGCAACTGGCAAGCCCGTCGTCTGCCATCCTGTCGGCGGTGATCTTCAATGCGCTGGTGATCGTGTTCCTGATCCCCCTGGCATTGCGGGGGGTGCGCTATCGCCCGGTAGGCGCTGCCGCGCTGCTGCGCCGCAACCTGGCGATCTATGGATTGGGGGGGCTGCTGGTACCCTTCGTCGGCATCAAGCTGATCGATTTGATGCTCGTGGCCGTTGGCCTGATTTGAGGAGCTTGTGATGAAAGACATTCTTCGCCCCGCCATCGTGGTGTTTGCCGCCCTGAGCGTGCTCACCGGATTGCTGTATCCCCTGGCCGTCACGGGTGCCGCCAAGGCAGTGTTCCCCCATGAGGCGGCGGGCAGCCTGGTGCAACGCAATGGCCAGACGGTCGGATCGTCGCTGATCGGCCAGAACTTCTCCGATCCCGGCCATTTCTGGGGCCGGCCATCGGCCACGGCGACCATGCCCTACAACGCAGCCGCCTCGGGTGGGTCCAACCAGGGTCCGCTCAACCCAGCGCTGAGCGACGCCATCAAGGCGCGCGTGGAGGCATTGCGCGCGGCCGACCCTGGCAACACGGCGGTGGTGCCGGTGGACCTGGTCACCACGTCCGCCAGTGGCCTGGACCCCCACATCAGCCCGGCGGCAGCGCAATACCAGGTGGCACGCATCGCACGCGTGCGCAATCTGCCGGCCGCGAGCGTGAACGCGCTTGTCGACAAACACACGGAGCGCCCGCTCTTCGGTGTTCTCGGTGAAGCGAGGGTGAACGTACTGGCGTTGAATCTTTCCTTGGACAATGTGCGATAGCGCAATGCCCTGCTGCTGCGCTACGTCGGTAGCCATGTGCTTTGCTTTGGAGCGGGGCTTGCATGGCTGACGCACAGCGGCCGGATCCCGATGCGTTGATTGCGCAGCTGCGCGCTCAGGAAGAACAGACCAGCCGCGGCAAGCTGCGCATCTACTTTGGCGCCAATGCCGGCGTAGGGAAGACCTGGGCCATGCTGAGCGCGGCCCAGCGTGAGCGCAGCGCCGGCCGCGACATCCTGATCGGTGTGGTGGAAACGCATGGTCGGGCCGAAACGGCAGCGCTGTTGGATGGGCTGCAGGCATTGCCTCTCAGGGAGGTGGAGTACCGTGGCCGGCTCCTTCCTGAATTTGACCTGGACGCGGCCCTTGCACGCAAGCCGGCCATTCTCCTGGTGGATGAGCTCGCTCACTCCAACGTGCAAGGCTCCCGCCATGCCAAGCGCTGGCAGGATGTCCAGGAACTGCTCGCCGCGGGCATCGACGTGTGGACCGCTCTCAATGTCCAGCACCTGGAAAGCCTCAATGGGACTGTGGGTGCGATCACCGGAATCCGGGTGCATGAAACGGTGCCCGATACGGTGCTGGACGACGCGGACGAGGTGGTGCTGGTCGATGCAACCCCGGATGAGCTGATCGCCCGGCTGAGTGCCGGCAAGGTCTACGTGCCCCAGCAGGCGGATCGTGCCGCGAGGAGCTTCTTTCGCAAGGGCAACCTGATCGCTCTGCGAGAAATCGCCTTGCGCCGCACGGCCGAGCACGTGGAAGATGACGTGCTGGGTTGGCGCATCGAGCAGTCCGGCGGTGCCGGGGGCGGTGTGGCTGGAGCCTGGAACACATCGGGCAGCATCCTGGCCTGTGTGGGGCCCCACGAAGATGCGGCCCAGACGGTACGGACGGCCGCACGCCTGGCCGGCCAGCTCAATGTGAAGTGGCACGCAGCCTATGTGGAGACACCTCGGCTGCAGCGATTGGCGGCGAAGCGGCGAGACAAGATTCTGGCGGTGCTGCAATTGGCGCAGGAGCTTGGGGCCGAGACGGCCGTGCTCACCGGTGACCGGGTGGCTCCGGTGTTGGCTTCCCAGGCGCTCCATCTGAACTGTGCGACGGTCGTTCTGGGGCGGCCGGCGAATCCGGAAAGCTGGAGGAAGTGGCTTCCCACCAAGCCCGTGGGAAGAGAACTTGCCGCATTGGCGCCTTCGCTGGACATCTTGGAGACCGCGCACGCGGGCAGTTCGAGGCGCTTGTCAGAGGCGCTGCGCAGTTCCAGATCGGGCGTGGATGCGTTGGAGACGGACGAAGTCAACCACGCGCGCTGGCCAGGATTCCTGTGGGCGCTGGGGGCCAGCATCGCGGTTACCTTGCTCGCGACTCCGTTGCACGGGGTGCTGGAGCTGACCAACATCGTCATGCTTTACCTTCTGGCCGTTGTCGGCGTGGCCATGCGCTTTGGCAGAGGGCCTGCGGCAATGGCAGCACTGCTCAATGTGCTGGCATTCGATTTCTTCTTCGTCTCGCCCCGACTGTCCTTTGCAGTGAGCGATGTGCAGTACATCGTTACCTTCGCCGTCATGCTGGGAGTCGGCCTGCTGGTGGGTCAGCTCACGGCAGGCCTCCGGTTCGCGGCGGGAGTGTCGAACAGCCGGGAGCGGCGTGCCCAATCCTTGTTCGAGCTCACCCGGGAGCTGTCTGCAGCCCTTGAGACAAGCCAGGTCATCGACATTGGTGCCTCGGCGGTGCAAGAGCATTTTGGCGGCCGAGCGGTGGTGGTGGCAATGGATGAGGCGGACAACCTCCACTACCCTGACGATCTTCCAGCGGGCTTTGACAAGAGCGTGGCCGACTGGACTCTGCGCCAAGGCCAGAGTGCCGGGCTGGCGACGAGTACCCTTGCAGCGCAGTCCTGGCGCTATGTGCCATTGAAAGCACCCATGCGTGTCCGTGGCGTGCTGGCATTGGAGCCTGCGCATCCGCGGTGGCTGCTCATTCCGGAACAGGCTCAGCAGCTCGAGACACAGGCCCGGCAGATCGCTATTGCGCTCGAACGCGTGCACTACGTCGATATTGCGCAGAAGGCGGTGCTGGACGTCGAGTCAGAGCGGCTGCGCAATGCGCTGCTGGGTGCCGTGTCCCATGATGTGCGCACGCCGCTCACAGCGCTCATCACTCTGGCCGAATCGCTCAGGTCGGCGCCGCCGCACGAGCGGGAGTCGGTGGCGCAAGCCATCGTGCACCAGGCGCACCAACTCAACGCGCTCGTCAGCAACCTGCTGGACATGGCCCGGTTGGAAAGCGATGTATCGGGCCAGAGCGTCAGCTTGCGCCGCGACTGGCAATCGGTGGAGGAGGTCGTCGGCGCGTCCATCCGGGCAGCCCAGGCCGCGCTGGGCGGCACGACCGTGCGCACAGACATCCCGGCAGATTTGCCCTTGGTGGAGTTCGACGCTGTGCTCATCGAACGCGTGCTCGTCAACCTTCTGGAAAACGCCGCCAAGTACGGGGCACCACCCATTGTCGTGAAAGCCTCCACGACCGAAAGCAGCCTGGTGCTGGAGGTGACGGACCATGGGGCTGGGCTGCCTCTTTCGGTCCGAGGAAAAGAGCACACGTTGTTTGAGAAGTTCACGCGCGGGCAGGCGGAGAGCGCAACGCCAGGTGTGGGGCTGGGCCTGGCCATCTGCAAAGCCGTGGTGCACGCCCATGGCGGAACGATCTCGGCAGCAAGCGCGTCTGGAGGTGGCGCGCAGTTCATGATCACCATTCCACGGCGCGAACCCCCGCCCGAACCCGATTTTGAAGACATGGAGCGGGGCCCTGCGGCCCCTTGATGCAATGCAAATACGTACCGTTTTGGTGGTGGAAGACGAGCCTCAGATCCGGCGCTTCGTACGCAGCGCGCTGGAGGCGGAAGGCTGGCAGGTGAACGAGGCCGCAACGCTGCGCGAGGGCCTGTCCGCCGCAGGAACCCGCCAGCCGGATCTGCTGGTGCTCGATCTGGGCCTGCCGGATGGAGATGGCATCGACCTTATCCGTGACGTGCGCGGCTGGTCTGCTGTGCCGATCATCGTCCTGTCCGCGCGCACCGATGAGGCTGACAAGATCAACGCGCTGGATGCGGGAGCCGATGACTACCTCACCAAGCCCTTCGGGACGGGAGAGCTGCTTGCGCGGGTGCGTGCGAACCTGCGCCGCCCACGTGTGGCCACAGGCAATGGGTTGGCAGCCGACGGGGTGGAGCCGGCGTTTCAATTCGGCGACGTGGAGGTGGACCGCACTGCGCGCGTGGTGCGCAAGGCCGGGGTGGAGGTCCATCTGACGCCTACCGAGTACCGCATGCTGTCGGTTCTCGTCACCAATGCAGGACGCGTCATCACCCAGAAGCAATTGCTTCGCGAGGTGTGGGGTCCCATGCGATCAGACCAGAGCCACTACTTGCGTATCTACATGGGACACCTGCGACAAAAGCTCGAGGCGGATCCGGCACAGCCTCGCCATTTGCTGACCGAATCGGGTGTGGGCTACCGGTTGTCGGTGTGACGAAACCGATTTGGGGCGATTGGGTGCACACGTTTTCCAGGGCCAGCTGAGCGCCGGTACAGATAAATTGACGGTGATTTGACGGTAAGGCCCTCCGTTTTTACGAAGGATTTACACCAAACTTCCTAGACTGGGTGCATGTTCAACACCTGCCAGCCGAGCCACACACGCGGGGCTCATGCTGGCCATAGACATGCTGCAGAAATGCCCGAGCACCAGCCTGCACCGGATACCGGCGCTCCCTTTTACCGAGCCGGGCACCGATCCCAATCCATTGGTGGAGCTACCGCTCCTCACGCCATGCGCCAATGCGCAAAGCTTGCGAACCACGCTGCATGCCGTGCTGGGGTCGCAGCTGCGCGGCTATGGCCTGGCCCTGGATCCTGTTCGCCAACTGGCGACGGTCACCCTGCATGTCCATCTGGGAGACGTCGAGCAGACGATGCGCTGCCTGATGGCCGCATTGCCCACCGCCCAGTTTGGACGCATTGCCAAGATCGCCATGGACGAGGTGCGTCGGTGCCATTGAAACCCTGCTGTCGGGTCAGCAAGCCGGCCATTGGGGCCGGCCCCCTTGCCTGCCTGCAGGGCGGCGTTGGGGTGCTGTGCCATGGATGACTGGCTGCATGTGCTGCTCGCTCTTCTGGTGCTGGTGGCGCCGATTGCAACGGGATGGCTGGCTTTGAAGCTGTCCGATCGCAGGGAGCGAAAGTCCCGCCGGAGCTTGCGATGAAGCGAGCGATCCAGGGCCAGGAGGTCGAATTGGCCAGCGTTGAAGACCTGGAAAAACTGGACGGACTTGAGCGTTCGGCGTTCGAGAGCGATCGGATTTCCCGGCGCAGTTGGCAGCGAATGCTGGCCAGTCCTTCGGCCCGTGTCCTGGTCAGCAGGTCCAAGGATGCGCTGGAGGGTGCCTGCGTGGTGTTGCGCCGCAAAGGCTCGTCGGTGGCGCGTCTGTACTCCATTGCGGTGGCGCCGGCGGCGCGGGGTTCGGGGATCGCCGCGAAGCTGCTGGGCGCAGCGCTGAGCGATGCACGGCGCTCGGGGTGCGCGGTACTGCGGCTTGAAAGCCGTCTGGACAACGCGGCTGCACACCGCCTCTTCGAACGCCATGGGTTCTCGCAATCGGGGCGCAAGGCGGCGTACTACGAGGATGGCGAGGACGCCCTGTGCTTTCAGCGGGACCTGTTCGACGGAGCGCTGATGCAAGGTGGTGTCGCGCACCGGGTGCGCCACTATGCCCAGACGCTCGATTTCACCTGCGGACCTTGCGCGCTGCTGATGGCCATGTCGGCGATGGACCCTTCCACCCCCGTGAACCAGGCCGCAGAGATCCGCTTGTGGAGAGAGGCCACCACGGTCTTCATGGCGGCCGGCCATGGCGGCTCTGGGCCGTTCGGGCTGGCGCGCTCCGCACTGAAGCGCGGCTTTGGCGTGTCGGTGTATGCGGCCGCTGGCGCATCCCTGTTCATGGACAGCGTGCGTGACCAGCACAAGAAGGACGTCATCCAGCTGGTGGAGAACGACTTCCGATCCGAGCTGGTGGAACATCAAGTTCCCATCTACGCGCGGCCTGTGTCTCCCGAAAGCCTGATCGATCATCTGCGCGCGGGGCGCCTGCCCATCGTGCTCATCAGCCTGTGGCGGCTCCACCGCGAGAAAACGCCCCATTGGGTGGTGATTGTCGGCTTCGATGGAGCAGTGTTTCGCGTCCTCGACCCCATGGCCCGCTCCAGCGATCCCGATGGAGGCATGTCCATCAGCCTGGGTGAATTCAAGAAGATCGCCAGATACGGGCGCCGAAGGCGCACGGCGGCGGTCGTCATCTCTGGAAAGAAATAAATTGTCCTCAGAACACGTCATCGTTGTAGAAAAGCTCGCCGACTTCCGATGGGATGACTCGGAACTCAAGGTCATCACCGCAGACCAGTTCGTGGCAGAGGAGCCAGGGGCTCGCGGGCAACTGCGCAAGGTCACCAACCTGTGCCGGACCTACGGGTACCTGAGCATGGGGTACTACTGCTCCCTGCTCGCGGAGGCCCGGGGCGACCGCGTGACCCCGAGCGTGGACACCATCCTCAGCCTGCAGCGCAAGCGCATGCAACCGGCCGCCCTGGCCCAGCTCAACCGGCTGATCGGCCCGCTCAGGGAAATACCCAGGTCGGTGAACACCTTGACGCTGCACGTGTTCTTCGGCGTCATCGAGGACCCGGCCCTGGCAGCACTGGCGCGCAAGAGTTTCGAGCTGTTTCGCTGCCCGTTGATGCAGATCACGCTGGAGCGGCAAGAGCAGTCCCTGAGTTGGCAGATTGGCGACATGCAGGCGCTGGACCTGCGCGATGTGGATGCGGCGCGCGATGAGGTCTTCGTGCAGGCGCTGCGCCAGTACACACGCCGCAGCTGGCGCCCCATGATCGCCATGCCCTTGCCGAGGATGGACCTGGCCGTCTTGCACGACCCCTCCGATCCGCTGCCGCCGTCCAACCTCAAGACGCTCAGGAAGCTGGTCGACGTGGGACAGGACATGGGCATCGCAGTCGAGCTCATCGAGAAGAAGGATTTCTCGCGCCTGACCCAGTTCGACGCGCTCTTCATCCGCGAGACCACGGCGGTCACGCACCACACCTTCCAGTTCGCCAAGAAGGCCGTGGCCGAAGGCATGCCGGTCATTGATGACCCGGTGTCCATCCTGCGTTGCACCAACAAGGCCTTTCTGGCCGAAATCCTGCGCGAGAACTCCATCGCGACGCCCATGACCCACATGGCCAGCCGGCGCACCATTGGCGACATGCACAACCGGCTGACCTACCCGCTGGTCGTGAAGGTGCCAGACGGAGCGTTCAGCCGAAGCGTCAAGAAGGCGGACAGCTTTGAGCACCTTCAGGACATCGCAAAGGACATGCTCAAGGAGTCCGAAATCATCCTGCTGCAGGAGTTCATGTACACGGACTTCGACTGGCGCATCGGCGTGCTCGCGGGGCAGCCGGTCTTTGCGGCAAAGTACTTCATGTGCGATGGCCACTGGCAGATACTGCAGCACGCCGACAATGGAAAGTACACCGAGGGTCGGGTACAGGCGGTGCCCCTGGATGAGGTACCGCCAGAGGTGCTGCATGCCGCTGTCAGCTCGACGCGTCTGGTGGGCAACAGCTTTTACGGCGTGGATCTGAAATCCACCGCCTCTGGCGTCTTTGTCATCGAGATCAACGACAATCCCAACCTCGATGTCGGTGTAGAAGACGCGGCCTTGGGCGATGCGCTTTACGTGATGCTGCTTTCGCACTTTTTGAAGCAGGTAGAGCTTCGATTCAACTCAAGTACCGCACGGCCGATCAAGCAAGGCGCTCCCTTTCTCGCACTGGCCGTCGGGTAGCAGCGGGATGCAGTTGCCGCAAGCGGGCCGGTCGACAGGGCATTTCAACGCTGACAAGGTCGTGGTCGTTTCCGGGCCCCACCCTGTGCCATAGGTTCGCCATCGCAGCAAGCAAGGGTTCCTGGGCGTGCGAGATCGCAGCGAGCGAGCGCCTGATTCGCTCCGCAACGGCTCGGACCCTGTCCTTGGTGCGCCGACGGAGGCTGTGTTTGCTCCTTGCTTTCCTGTCGTCGCTGCAGTCCACGCAGCGTTGGAGAAGATCGGGCATCAGATTTGCACGCGCGTTCCCAGTTCCACCACTCCATTGTGTGGAAGCCTCAGGAAATCCCCGATGCTGCCGGCATTGCGTGCCATGGTTGCGAACAGCGCCTCGCGCCAGTGCGCCATTCCTGCTCCCCGGGTCGGGATCACGATCTCTCGGCTCAGGAAATAGGACAGCTGGAATTCGTCGATCAGCAGGCCTTCCTTCGCGCAGAGGCGAAGTGCGCGCGGCACGTCGGGCTCATCCTTGAAACCGAAATTCACCTGGACTTTCCAGAATCCGTCGACCAGCGGTTCCACATGCAGCCGTTCTTCCTGCGGCACCCAAGGTACCTCCTGGAACCGCACGGTGAGAATAAGGTTCTGCTCATGCAGCACTTGGTAGTGCTTGAGGTTATGCATCAACGCCTGGGGGACGGTATCGGGGTTGGCGACGGCATACACCGCGGTCCTGGGCGTGCGGCGCACGTTCTCGTCGACTGCCAGCGTGGTGATGAATGGCAGCAGCTCCGGATCGTCACGCTGGATGTGCTCCATCAGCAATTCCCGGCCACGCCGCCAGGTCGCCATGACCACGAAGATCACGCCGCCCAACACAATCGGGAACCAGCCTCCCTGCCAGAACTTCAGCGCACACGAAACCACCAGTACGGCATCAATCAGCAAGAAGGCACCTGTCGCGGCCAAAGCCAGTGGCAACGGATATCCCCATGCATGCCGGACTACGAAGAAGGTCAGCAAGGTGGTGATGAGCATCGTGACCGTCACAGCGATGCCATATGCGGAGGCCAGTGCCGAAGAGCTTCCGAAGCCCACCATGGCCAGCAGCACCGCCACCATCACCGCCCAGTTCACAAACGGAACGTAGATCTGCCCCACCTCGTTCTCAGAAGTGTGGAAGATTCGCATGCGGGGCAGCAGCCCGAGTTGGATGGCCTGCTTCGTCAGCGAGTAGGCGCCGGAGATCGTGGCTTGGGATGCAATCACCGAAGCCAGGGTTGCCAGCACGACGGCGGGTATCAGCCAGGAAGTCGGAAAGAGGTTGAAGAACGGGTTTCCGAGTGAGGAGGGATCGCTCATGAGAAGCGCCCCCTGTCCCATGTAGTTGAGCGCCAGCGCGGGCAAAACGAAGGTGTTCCAGGCCAGGCGAATCGGCTTTTTGCCGAAATGCCCCATGTCTGCGTACAGAGCCTCGGCTCCCGTCAGTGCCAGAACGATCGCCCCCATGACGACGAACAGGTGCCATCCACGGGCCTGCATGAACTCCAAGGCACGCAGCGGGTTGACCGCCGCCAGGATCGCCGGATTCTGGATGATTTGCACCAGGCCCGTGATGGCGAGGACAGAGAACCAGAGGACGACGACCGGACCAAACAGCTTGCCTACGATGGCCGTACCATAGCGTTGCCCGAGGAACAGGCCTACGATCACGGCGGTCGAGATGGGCAGTACGTAGGGTTTGAGTGCAGGCGTGATGGTTTCCAGCCCTTCCACAGCGCTCAACACCGATATCGCCGGCGTGATCACGGCGTCTCCGTAGAAAAGGGCCGCGCCCAGGACGCCCACCAGCAAAAGAATGGTGTGGCGCCGAGGGGTGCTGCCAGCTGCCTTCGCAGCGAGCGCGGTCAGTGCCATGATTCCGCCTTCCCCCCGGTTGTTGGCGCGAAGGATCAGGACGACGTACTTGAGTGTCACTACGACCATCAGCGCCCACAGGATCGTCGAGACAGCGCCAACGATGTTCGCTGCGTCAAGCGCGAGCGAGTGGGCCGAATTGAAGACCTCCTTCATGGTGTACAGGGGGCTTGTGCCGATGTCTCCGTAGACGACTCCCAGTGCACTGAGGGTAAGAACTCCCAAGCCTTGCCGCGGTGGTTGCATTCTGGACCTTCTTTTGAGTGAAGCTGGCCAGGCGGCCTTTGCGGGGTATGGGGGGACTTGGCCAGCATGGTGGTGCGGCGATGCGCTTTCAATGCCCTTCCTTGCAGACATCCTGGCCCCGGTTCAACGGCGCCCTGCCATATTGCCACGGGTTGAACGCGGCATGGTGGTGGCTTGCCAACGGACGGCGCGACATCAAGCCGCATCGGTTGCAAGACGATCTGCCATCCCATGGGCAAGGCACACCTGGGCAGAGTTCGTGGCCTTCCTCCATGGCATCGTGGCCAACCCGCCGCCCGGCCGTTGCGGCCCACCGGCAACCTGGCGGGCGCTCAGGCGGCTGCGGCGGGCCTTGCTGCCCAGGTGTCCTTCTTGCCGCGCATGCCCACGGGCAGCGCCAGCCCCACCCGGTGGCGCGACAGGGGGCCGGCAGGTTCCAGGTGGGCGAGCATCAGCGTGGCGGCGTCGGCATACGGGACGATCATCTCCGGCACCTTGGATGCGAAAACCAGCAGGAGCAGGGGGGCCGGCAGCGCGCTGGCAAAACCCGCAATGCGCACCGGCAGCTGCTCCGTGGACAGCCGCATCCGTGCCAGGCCGAGCGCGGCCTGCTCGACCATGGGGCCGGGGCACAGCATGCGCCAGTCCAGCGGCGATGCGCAGATGCGCTCGTAGTTCTTGCCGTGCGGCCAGTAGGTGTCGCGCACCTTGGGCAGGGCCACGCCCTTGCGGCCGGTCTGGCCGATGTCCAGCGCCGCGGCACCGCCCAGGAACCAGCAGACGGGTCGCTCCACGGCGGGCAGCGACTCGACGCCTTCGACGATGCGCTCCACCAGGTCCACGAAGACCTGGCCCTCGGTGACCATGCCCGCGCAGTTGATGAGCGCGTCGTGGCCGCGGACGATGCTTGCCAGGTCTCCCGCGGCGATCTGGCCGAGGTCGGCCTGGTGCACGGTGACCAGCGATCGGGTCTCCGCAGGCATTTTGGAGGGATTGCGGACCAGCACGGAGACCTGGTGGCCGGCAGTGACGGCCTGTTCGAGCACGTGGCGGCCGAGGGAGCCGGTGGCGCCGAGGATGAGGATGCGTTTCATGGGGTCTGGATGGGTTGGTGTGGAGGGCTTCGAGAGCCTGGCCGCGATCATTCCATGCAGTCCCTTGGAAGTCACCGCCCCTCTCGGTGATGCGGTGGCGGGGTGGTGAATTTGTTCACGGCTTGGGTTGCATTTGTTGCCTTGCTTGCTGGTGCTTTTGGGGGGGCTTGGCGGGGTTTGTGATGGATTTCACGGAACGTTTTTTGTGGTGGGTGGGTGCCTGATCACGCTGCGCGGCCAGCGGCCCACGCCCAGCACCGAGCAACTGATCGGTTGCATCCGCCAGGTGGCGGGCGGCATGCGCAGGGCGCCACGCGCCAAGCCTGGCGCCTCAGTTCCAGGTCCGCGCCAACGCCGCGGCCGCTGCCTGCAGGCGCGGCAGCTTGTCCAGCGCCTGCGCCAGCGACATGCGTGCCACGGGGGCCTGCAGTGCCACGGCGCAGCGGATGCTCTTGCCGTCGGCACCGCGCACCGGCACAGCCACGCAGACCAGGCCTTCGACGAACTCTTCGGCATCCACCGCATAGTCGTCCTTGCGGATGCGCCTGAACTCCGCATCGAGTGCGGCGCGCGTGGTCAGCGTGGTGGCGGTGTGGCGCGTGAGGGCCAGGCCTTCGAGCAGCCGGTTGCGCTGGCCCGCAGCCATGTGCGCGAGCAGCAGCTTGCCACTGGCAGAGCAGTGCACCGGCACGCGCGTGCCGGGCCGCAGCTGCATCTGCAGCGGAAAGGCCGACTCGATGCGGTCCAGGTACACCACCTCGACACCCGACAGGGCGGTGAAGTTGCAGCTCTCGCCCACCTCGGCCACCAGTTGGCGCAGCACGGCATGGCGCACGCCCTGTTGCGTGCTGCCGGCCAGCGTGGCCTCGGCCAGGCGCAGCAGGCGCGGTGCGGGCGCATAGCGCCGGCCGTCGGGCTCGCGCGCCAGCAGCCCGCCGGATTCCAGCTGCACCAGCAGCCGGTGCACGCTGGGCTTGGGCCAGCCGCTGGCGGCCACGGCCTCGGCCAGCGTGAGCGGGCGCGCCTCGCGCACCAGCACCTCGAGCAGGTCGAACAGGCGCAGGCCGGGCGATGTGGTGGCGGTGTTTTCTGTCATGAATCTCTGATTCCGAGACGTAATAAGAAAATATTCCGGGATTTATAAGGCCTGCCCTACAGTGGGCGCAACCCCTCTCCCGGACATACCCCCGCCCATGGCCCTATCTCCCGCACCCTTTCGCAATGCCGTCGTGACCGGTGCCTGTGGCGGCCTGGGCCAGGCCCTGGTGCGCGAGCTGCTGGCCCAGGGGGCGCAGGTGGCCTTGGTGGGATTGCGGCGCGACGTGCTGGACGCCCTGGCCGCCACGGCGCCCGGGCGCTGTGCGGTGTACACGCCCGACGTGGCCGATGCGGCCGCCATGGCGCAGGTGGCGGCCGACTGGATGGCGCGTGCCGGCCTGCCCGACCTGGTGGTCGCCAACGCCGGTGTGGCCGGCGGCTTCGACACCGGCGAGGCCGGTGACCTGGCCGTGATGCGCCGCATGCTGGAGATCAACCTGCTGGGGCCCGCCACCACCTTCCAGCCCTTCGTGCAGGCGCTGCGTGTGCACGCCGTGCAGGGGCCACGCTGCGCCCTGGTGGGCGTGGCCAGCATCGCGGGCTGGCGCGGCATGCCCGGCAATGGCGCCTACTGCGCCAGCAAGGGCGGGCTGATCCGCTACCTCGAAAGCCTGCGTGCCGAGTGCCGGGGCTCGCGCCTGTCCGTGCACACCGTGAGCCCGGGCTACCTGCGCACCGCACTCACCGCCGGCAACCGCTTCGCCATGCCCGGCCTGATGGAGCCCGATGCCGCCGCGCGTGCCCTGCTGGCCGGCGTGGCGCGCGGGCGCGAGCACATCGTGCTGCCTCGGCATATCGGCTGGCTCTCGCGCCTGCTGGCCTGCCTGCCCGCCGCCACCTATGACCGCCTGCTGCGCGGCCAGCCGCGCAAGCCGCGCGTGGGCGAGGCGGGTGCCTCCGCCATCCCGGGCCTGCCGGGTGCCGCCGATGGCACAGCGCCCGCCAAGCCCCGTTGAATTTCCACTTCCAGGCCCAGCCCATGCAAGACGACCTTCGCAACGCACCCGCCGACCTGCAGGCCTGCGTGGACAGCACCACGCCTACCACGCGGGGCTCCATTGCGCTGATCGGTGCCGGCCCCTCGGGCCTGGCCGGCGCGCGCAACCTGCAAAAGCTCGGCATTCCGTTCCAGGGCTTCGAGGCCTATACCGACGTGGGCGGGCTGTGGAACATCGCCAACCCGCGCTCCACGGTCTATGCGTCGGCCCACCTGATCTCGAGCAAGCGCACCACCGAGTTCAGCGAATTCCCCATGGCCGACAGCGTGGCCGACTACCCCAGCCACCGCGAGCTGTGCCGCTACTTCGCGGCCTTTGCCGACCGTTTCGACCTGCGCCGGCATTTCCGCTTCGGTGTGCGCGTGCTGAAGGTGGAACCCGTGGACGACAGCGAGGACAGCCTGTGGCGCGTGACCATCGCCACGGCCGATGGACGCACCGAGTGCGCCGAGTACAAGGGCGTGGTGATCGCCAACGGCACGCTGGCCGAGCCCAGCATGCCGCGCTTCGAGGGCCATTTCAGCGGCGAGCTGCTGCACACCTCGGCCTACAAGCACGCCGAGCAGTTCAAGGGCAAGCGGGTGCTCATCGTCGGCGCCGGCAACTCGGGCTGCGACATCGCGGTGGACGCGGTGCACTATGCTGAGGGCGTGGACATCTCGGTGCGGCGCGGCTACTACTTCGTGCCCAAGTACGTGTTCGGCAAGCCGGCCGACACGCTGGGCGGCAAGCGCCCGCTGCCGCCCTGGCTCAAGCAGAAGGTGGACAGCACGGTGCTCAAATGGTTCACGGGCGACCCCACGCGCTTCGGCTTTCCCAAACCCACCTACAAGATGTACGAGTCGCACCCCATCGTGAACTCGCTGATCCTGCACCACCTGGGCCATGGCGACATCCATGTGAAACCCGACATCGCACGCTTCGACGGCGCCACCGTGCACTTCAAGGACGGCACGCAGCAGGACTACGACATGGTGCTGGCCGCCACGGGCTATACGCTGCACTACCCCTTCATTGCGCGCGGGCTGCTCAACTGGCAGGGCATGGCGCCGCGCCTGCACCTGAACATCTTTGCACCAGGGCGCCGCCGCCTGGCCGTGCTGGGCATGATCGAGGCCAGTGGCATCGGCTGGCAGGGCCGTTACGAGCAGGCCGAGCTGGTGGCGCGCTACTTCAAGGCGCTCGATGCCGGCACGCCCGCAGCGCAGGCCTTCACGGCCGCGGTACAGGGCCCGCCGCCCGACCTGTCGGGCGGCTTCAAGTACCTGCAGCTCGAACGCATGGCCTACTACGTGCACAAGGACACCTACCGCGCCGCCGTGCGCAACGCATCGGCGCAACTGGCCTGAACAGGAGACATTGACCATGCTGCCCGTCGACGAGATCCGCCTGAACTTCAACCCCGCGTCGCTGATGCTGCTCAATGCGGTGCTGGCCTTCCTGATGTTCGGCATCGCGCTCGACACGCGGGTGGACGACTTCCGCCGCGTGGCCAGGATGCCCTGGGCCATGGCCGTGGGCATTGCCGCGCAGTTCATCGTGCTGCCGGCGGTGACCTACGTGCTCACGCTGCTGCTGGGCGTGGGCCCGAGCATTGCGCTGGGCATGATCCTCGTGGCCTGCTGCCCGCCGGGCAATGTGTCCAACATCCTCACCCACCGCGCGCGCGGCAACGTGGCGCTGTCGGTGTCCATGACGGCGATCTCCAACGCCATCGCCATCGTGGCCATGCCGCTCAACTTTGCCTTCTGGGGCGGCATGCACCCCACGGCCGCGCCGCTCCTGAAGACCATTGCGCTCGACCCGCTGGAGATGGTGGGCCACATCGTCGCCATCATCGGCGTGCCCTTCGTGCTGGGTCTCGCGTGCGCGCACCAGCTGCCGCGCCTCACGCAGCGCGTGAAGAAGACCGTGCGCATCGTCAGCTTCCTGGCGCTCATCGGCTTCATCCTGGGCGCCATCGCGGGCAACTGGCGTTTCTTCCTCGACTATGTGGGCATGGTGCTGCTGGCCGTGGCGCTGCACGATGCGCTGGCCTTCGGCACGGGCTACCTGTGCGCGCGCGCCACCGGCCTGCAGGACTACGACCGGCGCGCCGTGGCCATCGAGGTCGGCATCCGCAACGCGGGCCTGGGCCTGGTGGTGATCTTCAGCTTCTTCGGCGGCCTGGGCGGCATGGCCGTGGTGGCCGGCGTCTGGGGCTTCTGGGACATCATCGCCGGCCTGGCGCTGGCCAGCTGGTGGGGCCGCAAGGACCCGGTGGGTGCGCCCGTGCTGGCGCAAGGGGAGGGCGCATGACCGCGCCGGTCGCACCGGTCCCGCGCGCCCGCAACATCCTCGTCACCGGGGCCGACGGTTTCCTGGGCCGGGGCGTGGTGGCGGCGCTGGCGCGGCGTCCGGATACCGGCAGCGTGGTCGCGCTCGATGTGCGCGAGGTGCCGCCCGAGCGCCGCCAGCCGGGCGTCACCTACGAGGCCCAGGACGTGCGCGACAAGGCCCTGGCCGCCACGCTGCAGCGCCATGCCATCGACACCGTGGTGCACCTGGCCTCCATCGTCACGCCGGGTCGGGACTCGAACCGGGCCTTCGAGTACGACGTGGACGTGAATGGCACGCGCAACGTGCTCGAAGCCTGCGCGGCCCAGGGCGTGCGGCACCTGGTGGTGTCCTCCAGCGGCGCGGCCTATGGCTACCATGCCGACAACGCGCCCTGGCTCACCGAATCGCACCCGCTGCGCGGCAACGAAAGCTTTGCCTACGCGCACCACAAGCGCCTGGTCGAGGAGATGCTAGGGCAGTGGCGCCAGAGCCACCCAAGGCTGGCGCAAACCATCTTGCGCATCGGCACCATCCTGGGTGAGCGCGTGGACAACCAGATCACCGCGCTGTTCGAAAAGCCGCGCCTTCTGGCCATCCGCGGCAGCGACAGCCCCTTCGTCTTCATCTGGGACGAGGACGTGACCGGCGCGCTGCTGCATTCGCTCGATAGCGCGGCGCCCGGCTGCTACAACCTGGCGGGCGACGGTGCGCTCACCATCCACCAGATCGCCGCGCGCCTGGGCAAGACCACGCTGGACCTGCCAGCCTGGCTGCTGCAATCGGCCCTGTGCGTGGGCTCGCGCCTGGGCATCAGCCGCTATGGCCCCGAGCAGCTCGACTTTCTGCGCTACCGGCCGGTGCTGCTCAACACCGCCCTCAAGGAGCGGTTGGGCTATGTGCCGCGCAAGACCAGTGCGCAGGCCTTCGATGCCTTCGTCGCGGCGCGGCAGCGGCAGGGGCGGCCCGTGGCCGTGGCTGGCGCGCTGGCAGGCAGCCGCGCATGAGCACCACGGCATTGGGCGCAGCGCCGGCCCGTGCGCTGTCGCAGGGCGACCTGGCCTGCGCGCTGGCGGTCATCGTTATCTGGGGGTCGAACTTCGTGGTCATGAAGATGGGCCTGCAGGCGCTCAGCCCCATGCTGCTGGGCGCGCTGCGTTTCATGGCGGCCTCGCTGCCCTTCCTGCTCTTCGTGCGCCGCCCGGCGCTGCCCTGGCGCTTCATCGTGGCCTACGGCCTGGCGCAGGGCCTGGGGCAGTTCGGCCTGCTGTTCCTGGGCCTGCGCCTGGGCATGACGGCGGGCATGGCCTCGGTGGTCATGCAGACCCAGGCCTTCTTCACGCTGATCCTCGCGGTCACGCTGCTGCACGAGCGCGCGCGCCCGGCGCAGTGGCTGGGCCTGGCGGTGGCCTTCGCGGGCCTGCTGGTGATCGCCAGCGCCCATGGCGAGGGCGCGCTGCAGATGAGCCTGGCGGGCTTCGTGCTCACGCTGGGCGCGGCCTTCATGTGGGCCCTGTCCAACCTGGTGGTGCGCCTTGCGGCGTGCGTGGGGGGCGACTACGCGCCGTTCCCTTTTGTCGTGTGGAGCAGCACGGTGCCCATCGTGCCCTTCTTCGCGCTGGCGCTGTGGCTCGATGGCCCCGCCGCGGTGGCCGCGCAGCTCGCAGCGTTCAATGGCCAAGCACTGTTCGCCGTGCTCTACCTGGCCCTGCTGGCGACCTTGCTGGCCTACAGCCTGTGGACGCGGCTGCTGCAGCGCCACCCGGCCGGGCGCGTGTCACCGTTCTCGCTGCTGATCCCGGTGGTCGGCCTGCTGGCGGCCATGCTGGTGCTGGGTGAGCAGCCCAGCACAGCGCAGTGGGGCGGCACGGCCATCGTGCTCTGCGGCATGCTCATCAACCAGTTTGGACCCCGATGGGGTCGCGGCTGAGGCACTTCGCGCCCGAGGGTGAGTCCTTATTGCGGCTTGCGGCTGAACCAAAAGCCCGCAATTCCCAGGACCATTGCAATCCAGCCAGCCACGTAGCCGCCGCTGTTCGACTCCACGAGTTTGTGTTTGTAGGCAGCCGTGTCACGGTAGGCAACCACCTGGCGGCTTGGCGTGCTGAGGCTGAATATCGTCTTTTCGTCCTTGGGGTCGAATTTCGCAGTGACGGTTTCCCCGCTCAGCCCATTGAGCACGCGCTCGGAGTGCGGGTCTCCCAGGCGCAGGGTGACGACGCCGTCGGAGCCCTTGACGTCGAGTTCGGTGTAGCGGCTGGCCAGCACATTCTTCTTGGACTTGTGTTCAACGACGCGGGCACCGATGGCCTTGCCCGAGACCGTGCTCAGCTCTGCTTCGGTGGGGACCTTCAGCCGCGAAGGCCGTTTGCGGTTCTCTGCATACTCGGCTCCCAGCCATGCGAGGCCACCGATGATCAGTGCAAGCGAGACAGTTCTGACACCCAAGGCAACTCTCCTGGCAAAGAAGTGGAAATGGAGGTCGATAGTCTGCCATCACATCGGCGGCGCGCGGTTTTTGGCGCCTGATTTGCAGGAGCCGAGGGCGCTCAGTGGCTTGCAACCAACGCTGCAATCGCTTGTCCCACGTCCACCGTACTCGCTGTGCCCCCCAGGTCCGGCGTGCGGGGGCCGTCCTTGAGCACCTTTTCGATCGCCTCCACGATGGCATCGTGCGCGGCGCGGCCGGCGCCCTGGCCCTGGGTCAAAAAGTCCAGCATCAGCGCGCCCGACCAGATCATGGCGATGGGGTTGGCGATGTTCTTGCCGTAGATGTCGGGCGCCGAGCCGTGCACGGGCTCGAACAGCGACGGGAAGCTGCGCTCGGGGTTCAGGTTGGCCGAGGGGGCCAGGCCGATGGTGCCGGTGGTCGCGGGGCCCAGGTCCGACAGGATGTCGCCGAACAGGTTGGTCGCGGCCACCACGTCGAAGCGGCCCGGCTGCAGCACGAAGCGCGCGGTCAGGATGTCGATGTGCTGCTTGTCCAGCGTGATCTCCGGGTAGTCCTTGGCCACCTCGTCGGCGCGCTTGTCCCACCAGGGCATGCTGATGGCGATGCCGTTGCTCTTGGTGGCCAGGGTCACATGCTTGCGCGGGCGGCTCTGCGCCAGGTCGAAGGCGAAGCGCAGCAGGCGGTCCGTGCCCTTGCGCGAGTAGACCGACTCCTGGATCACGATCTCGCGATCCGTGCCTTCGTACATGATGCCGCCCAGCGAGGTGTATTCGCCCTCGGTGTTCTCGCGCACCACGAAGTAGTCGATGTCGCCGGGCTTGCGGCCGGCCAGCGGGCAGGGCACGCCCTCGAACAGGCGCACGGGCCGCAGGTTGATGTACTGGTCGAACTCGCGGCGGAACTTGAGCAGCGAACCCCACAGCGAGACATGGTCGGGCACGGTGGCCGGCCAGCCCACGGCGCCGAAGAAGATTGCGTCCACGTCCGAGAGCTGCGCCTTCCAGTCGTCGGGCATCATCTGGCCGTGCTCGGCGTAGTAGTCGCAGCTGGCCCAATCGATGGTGCGGTAGGTCAGCGCAATGCCGAAGCGCTCGGCCGCGGCCTTCACGGCGCGCAGGCCTTCGGGCATGACTTCCTTGCCGATGCCGTCGCCGGGGATCACGGCGATCGTGTACTGGGTGGTGCTGCTCATCAGATGTCTTCCTTGGATGGTTGGCTAAGCCCGTGCAAACAGGGCATGGCGTGCATTGTTGGATAGCCCTCACCAAAATACAATCTGCCGCCTGTGCATCCATTGTTCACACTTCGTGCATAAAACACCCTCCAACGACGACCTGCGCGTGTTCACCGTGGTCGTGCGCAAATCGAGCTTTGCCGACGCCGCCACCGAGCTGGGCACCTCGCCCGCCTACGTGAGCAAGCGCATCCGCCTGCTCGAGGAAGACCTGGCCGTGAAGCTGCTGCACCGCACCACGCGGCGCGTGGCGGTCACGGAGGAGGGCGAGCGCGTGTTCCACTGGGCCCAGCGCATCCTGGACGACGTGGACCAGCTGCTGCAGGAGGTGGCGGTCACGCGCCGCGAGCCGCGCGGCCTGCTGCGCGTGAGCAGCAGCTTCGGCTTTGGCCGGCGCATCGTGGCGCCCGCGCTGTCGCGCCTGGTGGAGCGGCACCCGGGCCTGCAGGTGCGGCTGGATGTGTTCGACCGGCTGGTGGACGTGGCCGGCGAGGGCTTCGATCTGGACGTGCGCGTGGGTGACGAGATCGCCCCGCACCTGATCGCGCGGCGCCTGGCGGACAACCACCGCGTGCTGTGCGCCGCGCCGGCCTACCTGGCGCGCCACGGCACGCCGCGCGCGCTGGCCGAGCTGTCCAGCCACGACTGCCTGGTGATCAAGGAGCGCGACCACCCCATCGGCGTGTGGCGCCTGCGTGCCGGCGCCGTGGAGGAGATGGTCAAGGTGCGCGGGCCGCTGTCGGCCAACAACGGCGAGATGGTTGTGCAATGGGCCGTGGACGGGCGCGGCATTGCGCTGCGCTCGCTGTGGGACGTGCAGCCCCACCTGCAGGCCGGGCAGCTGGTGCAGGTGCTGCCCGAATGGCGCCAGGACGCCAACGTCTGGGCCGTCTACCCCACGCGGCTGCACCTATCGGCCAAGGTGCGCGTGTGCGTGGAGTTCTTGCAGGACCACTTCCAGAAGGAGTGGTCCGCGATCGGCTGATGGCCGATCAGCCGCCGGAAAGCGCGGCTTTCACCGCGGCGGAGACCTGGCCCATGTCGGCCTTGCCGGCCAGGCGCGTCTTGACCACGCCCATCACCTTGCCCATGTCGCCAGGGCCCGAGGCGCCGAGTTCGGCCACGATGGCCTTCACGGCGGCCAGGGTCTCCTCGGCCGACATGCGCTCGGGCAGGTAGGCCTGCAGCACCACCAGCTCGGACTTCTCCTTGTCGGCCAGGTCCTGGCGCGCGGCCTGTTCGAAGGCGGCGATGGAGTCCTTGCGCTGCTTGATCAGCTTGTCCACGATGGCGACCACGGCCGCGTCGTCGAGCACTACGCGCTCGTCGACTTCCTTTTGCTTCATGGCCGCCAGCAGCAGGCGGATGGTGCCCAGGCGCTCGCTGTCCTTGGCGCGCATGGCGGTCTTCATGTCTTCGGTGATCTGGTCCTTGAGGGACATGGCATTTCTCCTGGTGGTCTTGTCGTTGAATCTGCAAAAAGAGAGCGCAAAAAACAAAAAACCCGCGCCTGGCGTCCCGAGCGCGGGTTGATGCGGCCTGTGAAGGCCAGCGATCAGTACAGCTTCTTGGGCAGCTGCATGCTGCGCACGCGCTTGTAGTGGCGCTTGACGGCGGCAGCCTTCTTGCGCTTGCGCTCGGCCGTTGGCTTTTCGTAGAACTCGCGGGCGCGCAGGTCGGTCAGCAGGCCGAGCTTTTCAATGGTGCGCTTGAAGCGGCGCAGTGCAACGTCAAAGGGTTCGTTTTCTTTTACGCGGATCGTAGTCATTAGCTAATGGTTTCCAAATTTTTTTGCCCGCAGAGGGTCTTGGGGAGATCGGGCCTCAAGACCGTGCGTGGCGGTTGTCCCCGTCTGTAACTAGTATTGGCCGACGGGGCATGCCAGCGAAGCCGAGCATTATAGCAGTTGGATGCGGGAATTGTGGAAGTGCGTTCTGGCCGCCCCAAGGTGGTGCGTGTGGCGCGGAAATTGCATGTGTACTTACAGAGTGTTTCCATTGCGTCCGACCCGGGCGCAACGGCGCACGACCTCACTGCCCGGCGCCGAACCGCCGGGCGCATCTTGCAGGAACGGGAAACTGGGCACCCATGGCAATCATGCATCGCGTATCGGGTTGGCTTGGCCGGCTCAGTGTGGGCCGCAAGCTCATGCTCATCTATCTGCTGGACCTCACGGCGGTCATCTACGTCTCCAGCATCCTGATCCACGAGAAGAACCAGGCCATCGACTTCACGCGCAAGGAGATCGTGGGCACGAGCTACGCCACCGTGGTGCGCGACGGCCTGCTCGGCCGCTTCCTGCAGCCGGGCGAGCCGTCCCTCTCGGTGGCCCAGACACTGGAGCGCCTGGGCACCGTGCGTGCCGCGCACGACGAGGCCCTGCACACGCAGGAGGCCGGCCAGCGCTTCCAGGATGCGCTCGAGCGCCTGGGCACCGATGCCGCCGCCACGGCCGATCCGCAGGCCCTCACGCGCCTGCGCAGCCAGCTGCTGCGCGATGGGCGCGAGCTGCTCACCACCGTGGGCAACCAGTCCAACCTGATCCTCGATCCCGATCTCGACAGCTACTACGAGATGTCGCTGTCGGTGCTGCGTTTCCCTGAGCTGCTGCAGGCCGTGCACGACACCGTGAGCTTCCTGAACTCGCCGCGCACCGCGCGCGGGCCGCAGTGGTCGTCGGAGCTGCTCACGCTGGTGGGGCGGCTGGAGGCCGTCACGCTGGGGATCGAGTCGGACTACAACCAGGCCTTCATCGCCGGCTCGCCCGAGCTGCGTACGGCGCTGGTGCACGACCGCGAGGCGCTCAACGCCACGCTGCTCGAATTCCAGTCGCACCTGCAGGCCATCGCCAGCGGGGAGTCGCGCCTGACCATGGCGCAACTGGCCGAGCAGGAGGCCAGGGTGCTCGGCGCCCTGCAGGCCGCCTGGGGCTCGGGCATCAACGACCTCGATCGCCTGCTGCACCAGCGCGTGGCCAGCCTGTACTCGCGCATGTGGCTGCACCTGGGCACGGCGCTGGTGCTGCTGGGTTGCATCCTGTCGCTGGTGACGCTGGTGGCGCGCCAGATCGCCAAGCCCCTGCAGCAACTGGCCCGCGTGGCCGACGAGGTGAGAAAGAGCGGCGACCACACGCTGCGCGCCCACTGGAACAGCAGCGACGAGATCGGCCGTCTGGTCACGGCCTTCAACGGCATGCTGGCCCAGCTCGACCACGAGCGCCTGCTGCAGCAGGAGCTGGCCGCCAGCGCGCGCGCCGCCGAGGCGCAGCGCGAACTGGTGGAGGCCTTCCCCATTCCCATCATGGTCACCTCGATCCCCGAGCACGAGGTGCTGCACTCGAACACGCCTGCGGGCCAGTGGCTCAACGGCCGCACCATCGATCCCTGGGTGGCGGGGCTGGAGCCGGGCGTGCGCGGGCGCTTCTTCCAGCGCCTGGCGGACCAGGGCTCGGTCGACGAGTTCGAGGTGCGCTGGAAGGGCGGGCCCGAGCCCTCCTGGGCCGTGCTGTCGGCGCGGCGCCTGGTGTTCCAGGGGCGCGACGCGGTGCTCACGGCCTTCACCCCGATCAACGTGCTCAAGGTCATGGAGCAGCGCCTGGAGCTGTGGGCCAAGGTGTTCGAGGCCTCGTCCGAGGGCATCATCATCATGAATGCCGACCAGCAGATCATCAGCGTGAACAAGGCCTTCTGCCGCAGCACGCACTACGACTTCTACGAGGTGATCGGCGAGGGCCTGGGCTTTCTGCAGGAAGACAGTGAAGGGCAGGAGCCGCTGTCGGCGCAGATCGCGCGCGCCATGCAGGACAAGGAGTCCTGGCAGGGCGAGGTGCGCTTTCGCCGCCGCTCGGGCGAGACCTACCCGGCCTGGCTCATGGTCTCTGCCGTGCGCGAGGGCAAGGCCGGGGCCGTGGTCAACCACATCGGCATCGCCATCGACATCACCGACCGCAAGCAGAACGAGGAGCGCATCCAGTTCCTGGCGCACCACGACGTGCTCACCGAGCTGCCCAACCGCTCGCTGTGCGTGCAGCGCCTGCAGCTGGCGCTGGCCCACGCGAATGCCTTCGGCGAGCGCGTCGCGGTGCTGTTCATCGACCTGGACCGCTTCAAGGCCATCAACGACACGCTGGGCCACCACATCGGCGATGGCCTGCTGCGCTCGGTGGCGCAGCGCCTCACGCAGGCCGTGCGCAGCCGCGACACCGTGAGCCGCTTGGGCGGCGACGAGTTCGTGGTCATCATGCGCGACGTGGCCGGGCCCGAGGATGTGCAGCAACTGGTCGAAAACCGCCTGATCCCGCTGATCCGCCAGCCGCATCCGGTGGAGGGCCATGAGCTCAACGTGAGCTGCAGCGTGGGCATCGCGGTCTATCCCGAGGATGGCGGCGACATCGACGAGCTCATGCGCCGTGCCGATGCCGCCATGTACGAGGCCAAGACCACCGGCCGCGACATGGCCCTGTTCTATTCGGCCGAGACCGACCAGCGCGCGCTGGCCCGCCAGTCCATGGAGCAGCACCTGCGCCGGGCCCTGGGGCGTGGGGAACTGAGCCTGCACTACCAGCCGCGCCTGAGCGCCCGGGGCTCGCGTGTGCTGGGCGTGGAGGCGCTGCTGCGCTGGAACAACCCGGTGCTGGGCATGGTGCCGCCCAGCGAGTTCATCCCCATTGCCGAAGAGACCGGCATGATCCGCGCCATCGGCGCCTGGGTGCTGCAGCAGGCCTGCTCGCAGTGGGTGGCCTGGCAGTCGCTGGAGCACGAAGGGCCGCAGGGTTTTGTGCCGCACCCGCTGGCACAGGTCTCGGTGTCGGTGAACCTTTCGGCGGCGCAGCTGGCCGACCCCCAGCTCGTGCCCGACATCGAAGCGCTGCTCACGCGCTGCGGCATGCCGGCGCACCGGCTGGAGCTGGAGATCACCGAGTCGCAGCTCATGGACCATGCCAACTCGGCCGAGCGCCAGCTGGCAGCGCTCAAGGCCCTGGGCGTGCAGCTGTCCATCGACGACTTCGGCACGGGCTACTCGAGCCTGGCCTACCTGAAGCGCTTCGACATCGACCGGCTCAAGGTCGACAAGTCCTTCATCCACGACATGCTCACCAACCCGGCCGACATGGCCATCACGCGCGCCATCATCGCGCTGGGCCACACGCTGGGCCTGAAGATCGTGGCCGAAGGCGTGGAGGACCTGGCCACGGTGCAGGTGCTCGATGCGCTCGACTGCGAGGAGCTGCAGGGCTTTCACTTCACCCGGCCGCTGCCGGTGGCGCAGCTGCAGGAATGGGTGCTGCTGCATGCCCAGCGCCCGGCGCTCGGGGATTCGCGTTTCGGGGAGCTGGTGAGCGTGCCCTGAAGGCGCCTGGGCCGCCCGCTTCGCTGGCGAGCGAAGTGTGGCCGCGCCGATGCGGTGCACACTGGGGGCATGAACACCAACCAGATCGCCCACATCGCCGGCCTCGTCGGCGAGCCCGCGCGCACGGCCATGCTGATGGCGCTGATGGACGGGCGCGCGCTCACGGCGCGCGAGCTGGCCGATGCCGGCCACATCACCGCGCAGACCGCGAGCCGCCACCTGGCCCTGCTGGTCGAGGCCGGCCTGCTGCGCCTGGAACGCCAGGGCCGCCACCGTTACCACCGCCTGGCCTCGGCCGACGTGGCGCGCGTGCTCGAAGGCCTGATGCAGCTGGCCGTGCAGCAGCCGGCGCCTGCAACGGCACCCCGGCGCGTGGTGGTGGGTCCGCGCGATGCGGCCCTGCGCACCGCGCGCACCTGCTACGACCACATTGCCGGGCGCCTGGGCGTGGCCATCACCGAGCACCTGCTGGACGAGGGGGCCATGGCCTTCGACGGCGATGCGGGCGGCCATGTCACCGCGCAGGCGGCAGCTGTGCTGCAGCGCCTGGGCCTGGATGAAGGGGCCCGCCAGGGCGCGGCCGGCAGTGGCAAGCGCCCGCACTGCCGACCCTGCCTGGACTGGAGCGAGCGGCGCATGCACGTGGCCGGCAAGCTCGGCGCCATGATCTGCAGCCACTGCCTTCAAGAGGGCTGGCTGCTGCGCCGTGCCGACAGCCGCGCGCTGGAGATCACGCCCGGCGGCGCCGTGGCGCTGCGCAACTGGCTAGGCCATGTGCGCTGGGGCCAGGTGGCCAGTGCGTCCAGTCACTGAGCCGATTTGGCGGCCAGACCTTCTGCACAGGCGTGGGCACTGGCCCAGGCCCACTGGAAGTTGTAGCCGCCCAGCCAGCCGGTCACGTCGACCACCTCGCCGATGAAGTACAGCCCAGGCTGCGCCTTGCATTCCATGGTCTGCTGCGACAGGGCGCGCGTGTCCACGCCGCCCAGCGTCACCTCGGCCTTCTTGTAGCCCTCGGTGCCCGTGGGCGTGAGCTCCCAGCGCGCCAGCTGCTCGGCCAGGCGCGCCAGCGCCTTGTCCGAGGCCTCGGCGATGGGGCGCTGCCAGTCCGCCTCGCGCTGGGCCCAGGCATCGGCCAGGCGGCTCGGCACCAGGGTGGCCAGTTCGTTGGCGATGAGCTTGCGCGAGCGCATCTTGGCCTGCGCCAGCGCGGCGGGCAGGTCCACCGTGGGGGCCAGGTCGATGGCCAGGGGCGTGCCCTCCTGCCAGTAGCTCGATATCTGCAGCACCGCCGGGCCCGACAGGCCACGGTGCGTGAACAGCAGGTCCTCGTCGAACACCATGCGCGCCTTCTTGGCCCCGGTGCTGATCCGCACCGGCAGCGCCAGGCCTGCGAGCTGGGCATACGGCGCCCAGCCGGCACCGTCGAAGGTCATGGGCACCAGCCCCGGGCGTTGCTCAATGAGCGGAACGTCGAACTGCCGGGCCAGCCGGTAGCCGAAGTCGGTGGCGCCGATCTTCGGAATCGACAGCCCACCGGTGGCCACCACCAGGCTGCGTGCCTGCACCGGGCCGCGGTCGGTCTCGACCAGGTAGATGCCCTGGCCATCGTTGTCGGTCTGGAAACCGATCTTCCTGGCGCCGCAGGGCTGCCAGTGGGTGACACCGCCCTCGGCGCATTCGGCCAGCAGCATGGCGATCAGGTCCTCGGCCGAGCGGTCGGCGAACAGCTGGCCCTTGTGCTTTTCGTGGTGGGGAATGCCGTGCCTGTCCACCAGCGCGATGAAGTCCTGCGGCGTGTAGCGCGACAGTGCCGAGCGGCAGAATTGCGGGTTCTGCCCCACGAAGTGCTTGTGGGGGGCCGCCGGGTCGAGGTCGCGGTTGGTGAAGTTGCAGCGCCCCCCACCCGAGATGCGGATCTTCTCGGCCACCTTCTCGGCGTGGTCGATGAGCAGGACCGACAGGCCGCGCTGGCCCGCCTGGCCCGCGCAGAACAGGCCGGCTGCGCCGGCGCCGATGATGATGGCGTCAAAGAAAGGGATGGTCATGGAAGCCGCGCATTGTAGGGTGCCGCATGAACCGCAGCGCGGTTAGCATGTGCCATCCATCCCGCAAGGACTGCCCCCATGACCGTGATCCGCTACGCCGCCTGCACCCTGGCACTGGGCTTTCTGGCCCCTGCCTGGGCCATCAACAAGTGCACGGATGCCGATGGCAAGGTGTCCTTCCAGGACGCGTCCTGCCCGGGCCAGGGCGAGAAGATCGAGGTGCGCCCCGCCCTGGAGGGTGCCACGCCGATCCCGTCACCGCCCTCCACCTCCAGGGAGGGGGCGTTCGGCCCCACCTGGCAGCGCAAGAACCAGCTGCAGAACCAGGGCGTGCCCCAGGCGCGTGCGGCCCTGGAACGCAACCAGAAGGAATGTGGAGCGCAACCCGCGGAGGCCGTCGCCAGCGCGGGTCCGCTGCGCAGCACCCTGGCATCGGGCACCCAGTTTGCGCAGGAGCGGGCGGCCGCAGCCGGCCAGGGCAAGGCGGCGTGCGAGGCCCGCAGCGAGGAGCTGCGCAAGCAACTGAAAGCGCTGGAAGAGGAGCTTGGCGCCCTGTAGTCCTGCGCCGGCCAGTACGCGCAGGCGCGTCAGAACTCCGTGCTGACCGAGAACAGGGCGGTACGCGGGGTGCTGCGCGAGAGGAAACCGGTGCGCACGGAGAGCCAATGCGACGAATCCGCCACGTTTTCAACGGCCAGGCGGAACACGGTCGGCTTGCCAGCCAGGCGCGTTGCATAGCGCAGGCCCAGGTCGTAGCTGTCGAAGCCGGGGATGCTCTGCTTGTTGTCCACGCTGGCCATCTGGCGAGCCACCTTGGTGTATCGGCCGGTCACCGTCAGGCCGGGCAGGGCCGCGATGTCCCATTCGGCGCCCAGCACCAGGCTGTGGTCGGGAATGCCGATGGCCTTCTTGCCGTCGTTGGCGCCGTTCAAGGTCTTGGACTGCACGGCGTCGAACAGCGCCAGGCCGGCATTCAGGCGCAGGTTCTTCGCCACCTCGCCGTAAACCGACAGCTCCAGGCCGCGGTTGCGCTGCTCGCCATCGACCACGAGGAAGTTCGCTCCGTTGACATAGGACACCGGCTGGCGGATCTGGAACAGGGCGGCGCTGGCACCAAAGGAGCCACCGTCGTACTTCAGGCCCGTCTCGATCTGCTTGCCCTTGAAGGGGGGGAACACCGTGCCGAGGTTGGCGGTGGAAGCCGGTGCCACCGGCCCTTGCGCCAGGCCTTCGGCGTAGTTGGCATACACCGAGAAGGTGGGGGCCAGCTTGTAACTCGCGCCCAGCGAGGGCGCCGTGGCCGTCTGGTCGAAGCGGCGCTGCTCCACGCCCGCGGAGAACTCGCCGATGTCCAGCTTCTGGTAGCGCAGCCCGCCGACCAGGTGCAGGCGGTCGTCCAGCAGGTGCATGGAGTCCATCACGGCCAGGCTGTCGGAGACGCTGTCCTGAAAGCGCAGCGGGACGCCGCCGGTGGGCAGGGTGGGCCGCGCGACGAAGACGGGGTTGTTGAAGTTGCTGGTGAACGCGCTGCCCATGGACTGGCTCAGGCTCGCGCCATCCCCCGTGAAGCGCGAATAGCCCAGCACCACCCGGTGCTTGACGGGGCCCGTGGCAAAGCGCATGCGCCAGCCCAGCTCACCCGAGCGCAGGGATGAACCGGTCCTGAAAATGCTGGGCTGGGCCGTGAAGCTGCCGCTGGTCGACGTGATGCGCGGGTTGCCCGCGTTGATGTTCGACTCCTCATAGTTCACGCCACCCAGCACGCCGAACACGGTGGAGTCGGGGGTGATGTCGAACTCCACCCGCGAGACGGCAGAAGAGCTCTTGGTGTCGCTGCTGTCCCAGGGTTGGCTGAAGGCCTGGCTGGTCGCTGGCGGTGCGGGCAGGGCAAAGCCCTCGTTGAACCGGAAGAACTGGGGGAAGCCATCGAAGTGCCGGCGGTTCTGGGCGAGGTCCAGGCTGACACGCAGCCTTTCACCCGCGTAGTCGAGTGCAGCCGACAGATGGTCGGTGCCCACCTTCTCGTCGGGCACTCCGGTGGAACCACCGCCCCGGCTGGCGGCGTTGATGCGCACCCCCCATTCGTTGTCGGTGCCGAAGCGGCGCCCCACATCCAGGTGGGCCCCCAGCTGGCCGTGGGACGAGGCGGACAGGGTCAGCCGGGTCAGCGGAACGTCGGTGCCGCGCTTGGGCACCAGGTTGATCGTGCCGCCCGTGGTGCTGCTGCTTGGACCGATGCCGTTGAGCAAAGCGCTCGGGCCCTTGAGCACCTCGATGCGCTCGAACTGCTCGACGGCGATGCGCCGCGTGTCCACCACCGCGAAGGTCTCGTTGAACGAGATGTCCTGGCTCAGCATGGGCAGGCCGCGCAGGAAGAACACGTCCACCGCATTGCTCTCGGAGTTGGTGGAGCGCACGGCCGGGTCCACGGCCAGCACGTCGATCAGGCGCCGGGCCTGCGCATCGCGTGTGGCCTGCTCGGTGTAGCCACTGATGGCGAAGGGTGCATCGAGCAGGGCGGTGTTGCCCAGGGCCCCCAGGCGCGCACCCTTGGCCACCTGACCGCCCGGGAAGGGCTGGTACACCTGATTGGGGTCGCGCGAGCCCTCGACCGTCACGGTCGCCATGCTGCGCTCCGCCGTGCCGGGCGCGGCTGCGGCCGGTGCCGCAGCGGGGGTGGCAGGAGGGGCAGAAGGCGCGGGGCGCACGGTCAGGGTGTCACTGCCCAGGCGCACCAGCCCCAGCCCCGAGCCTGCCAGCGCACGCTGCGCCGCTTCTTCGAGGGCAAAGCTGCCGCGCACGGCCGGGGCGGTCTTGCCGCGCAGCAGCGCCGGGTCGGCCGTGAGGATCTTGCCGCCCTGGCGGGCGATGCGGGCCAGGGTCTCGTCCAGGGCGCCGGCAGGCAGGTCCCAGTTCTGCACGGCGCCAGCCTGGGCCACCAGGGTGTCGCCCATGGCGGGGAGGGTCTGTGCCAGGCTGGCACTGCCCAGTGCGGCGCTCAGGGCCGCGACGAGCAGGCGGGGGCGAAAGGAGGGGCTGGGCATGGGATCGGGTTCCTGTGCTGAAGATGGAAAAAGGGGTTCTTTCCCCCTTGTCCAACGGGCCGCGCAAAACCCCTCACCCGGCGACAAAAAAAGTCCGGCAGACCGTATCAGCTGGCAGCCAGGTCGATCAGGGTCAGCATCGGGCCATAGCGGGTGACGCGGATGGGCTGGGTGTCCACCAGGGCCTGCAAGGCCCGCTCGGTGTCCTTCAGCCGGAAGACGCCGAACACCCGGAGCCGGGCGGCCGCCGGGCTGATGCGCACCGGGCCCCTGCGCCAGGCGCCCAGTGCGGCGACCACCTCGCCCAGCGGTTCGTCGCGCACATCCAGCACCCCTTCGGTCCAGCTGGCATGGTGGGCCATGCGCTGCTCCACCATCTCGATGCGCTGGCCATCCATCCAGGCGGCCTGGCCTTCGCGCAGCAGGCGCCGCACGCCGTCGCCGGTCTGCACGGCCACGCTGTGCTCCAGCACCACCACCAGGCTGCGCTCTGCCTCCTGGCGTACCAGGTAGCGGGTGCCCAGGGCCTGGGCCGTGCCATGCCGGGTCTGGACGACGAAAGGGCGCGCCGGCAGGCCCGAAGAGGGGTCGGCCACGGCATCGCGCGCCACCTGCACCAGCAGTTCACCGGCGCGCAGCCGCACCAGGCGCTGCCCGTGGTCAAAGCGCAGGTCGGCCGCACTGCGGGCGTTCAGGTCCAGCGTACTGCCGTCGGGCAACACGCTGTGGCGGGTCTCGGCGGTGCCGGTGTGTACATCGGCCAGCAGTTCACCGAGCGGCTGGCTGCGGTGGGCCAGGTAGCCGGCGCCCACACTGGTGGCCAGCAGCAGGGTGGAGCCGCCCAGCAGGCTTCTGCGCCGGCGCGACGCCGGTCCTGCGCCCGCAGCCAGGCTCTGGTGGATGGCCGGCAACTGGCCCGGGCTGCGCTGGTCGATGCGGTGGATCTGTTCCACGGGCTCTGCGAGCACGCCCTGCACGCGCTGCCAGGCGGCCTGGTGGCGCGCATCGGCGGCCAGCCAGCGCGCAAAGTCCGCGTGCTCGTGTGCATGTGCGCTGCCGGAGGTCAGCCTCACCTGCCAGTCCACCGCGGCCGTGATGGCGTCCTGCGCCGATCCGGGAGGGGTGCTGCTCATGGGGCGTCTGCGTCCTGCCTGCAGCAGTGCAGGTAGGCCTGCTTCACGTAGCGCTCCACGCTGGCCACCGAGACACCCATCTCGCGCGCGATCTGCACATGCGTCAGTTCGTCGATGCGGTGCAGCAAAAAGGCCTGGCGGACCTTGCCGGGCAGGCCGGCGAGGCGCTGGTCGATGGCCAGCAATGCCTCGTGCATCAGAGCCAGGTCTTCTGCCGAGGGCGCCGTGGCCTGCGGTGACCCGGCCAGCGCCTGCAGGTAGGCCTGCTCCAGCTCGCGCCGGCGCCAGTGGCTGAACAGCACCCGCTTGGCCAGCGTGGTCAGGAAGGCGCGCGGCTCCGCCACCTGCTCGATCCCGCGCGCGGCGAGCACGCGCAGGAAGGTGTCCTGCGCCAGATCGGCGGCACCGTGCGGGCAGCCCATCTTGCGCTGCAGCCAGACCACCAGCCACGCATGGTGGCTGGTGTACCAGAGGCCGGCCGGGTGGGCCGCCTCGGCGTGCGCGGCGGCCACCGCCGTGGCGGCCGAACCCGGGCGCGCAAGCGCCTCAGGGGAAGGCTCAGAACGCAGCGCGCATTGTGAGGCTGACATTGCGCGGGTCACTGTAGTTGCCGTAGTCCAGGTTGGCCCAGTACTTCTTGTTCGTCACGTTGTTGACGGCCAGGGTGGCGCTGAGCTTGGGGTTGAACTGCCACGAGGCGCGCAGGCCCAGGACCGCCGTGGGCGACTGCTTCACGGTCACCGTGCCGCTCGGGTGCGGGATGTTGAAGCCCTCGACCGAGCTTTGCCAGACCAGGTTGCCGCCCACCGACAGCGGGGCCAGCGCACCCGAGAACTGGTAGTCGGTGCCCAGTTGCAGCAGGTACTCGGGCAGGTTGGCGTAGATCAGGTCCGTGGCTGCGCGCGTGACCTTGGCGCGCGTGAGGCCTGCGCTCACGCGCCACTGCCTGGTGGCCATGCCCGAGAACTCGAGTTCGAAGCCGGTGGACTTGGTGCCGTTGACCGCGACGTAGGGCAGGGTGCCATCGGGCAGCGGCGTGGTGATGGCGCCATCGCGCACGCCGTAGTTGTCCTGCTTGGTCTGGAACACCGCGAAATGCGCCTGGATGCGGCGGTCCAGCAGCTCGGCCTTGAGGCCCGCTTCGGTATTGCTGCCGATGACCGGCGACAGCGGGTTGTTGTTGCGGTCCTTGTAGTTCTGCGGGTTGAAGATGCGCGTGTAGCTCGTGTAGGCCGACAGCGTGGGCGTGATGTCGTACACCGCGCCGATGTAGGGCGTGACCTTGCGGTTCTCGTCCTGGATCGCGCTCTTGCCGGCATAGGCGCCGGTGGTGCCATAGCTGTCGCTGTGGCGGTGCCAGTCGGTCAGGCGCACGCCGGTGAGCAGCGACAGCGGCTCGGCCACGCGCCAGCGCGCCGAGGCGAACAGGCCCGTCTGCTGCGTGATCTGCGTGCGCCAGGCGCCGGTCTTGGAGTACACGGGCGCGGGCGCATTGCCGTCCCAGGTGTAGATGTTGGGGATCACGTAGCTCCAGTTGGCCACCGAGCTGTAGCCATCGGTGCGCGTGGCGATGCGTGTGGAGCTCACGCCCACCATCAGGTCGTGCTTGCGGCCGCCGAGCTCGAACTTGCCCGACAGGTAGGCATCCACCGTGTCCTGCTTTTCGCTGCCGCCGCCCACGGCCGCGTACAGCGTGGTGCCGGCGCCCGTGGTGGGGTTGATGAAGGGCGCCAGCGACACGGTGCGGCCGTAGCCGTAGGTGCGCAGGCTGAAGGTGTCGCCCTCGGTGTGGTTCAGGGCGGCCTTCACGCTCCAGTCGTCATTGAGCTGGTGCTCCAGCGTGGCGTACAGCGTGCCCGAGGTGCGCTCCCAGCGCGTCCATGGGGGCGAGAAGCTCACCGAGGTGGGCAGGTCGATGGGCGAGCCATTGGTCGCAAAGCGCGGGATCGTGCCCCAGATCGGCGCCTTGGGGTCGTTGGACTGGCGCTGGTAGCCCAGCGTGGCCACCGTGGACGAGCCCAGGTCGGCCTCGATGGCGGCGAGCAGCGCGGTCTTGTCTTCGGAGTAGCGATCGCGGAAGCTGTCCTTCTTCTGTGGCGCGATCACCAGGCGGCTGCGCACGCTGCCATCCTTGGTCAGCGGGGCGTTGATGTCGAGCTCGCCGCGGTACAGGTTCCACGAACCGGCGGTGAGTGCCACCGAGGCCGCGAACTCGCGCTGCGGCCGCTTGCGGATCATGTTGATCGTGGCCGAGGGCACGCCCACGCCGGTCAGGATGCCGTTGGCCCCGCGCACGATCTCCACGCGCTCGTACAGGGCGGTGTCGTATTCCTGGTTGGTGCTGCTGCTGTACGAGGGCAGGCCGTCGATCTGGAAGTCGGTGATCTGGAAGCCGCGGGCGTAGTACAGCGGGCGCTGCGTGTCGTAGAAGCTCACGGCCACGCCGTTCACGTTGCGCAGCACGGCGTCGATGCTGGTCAGCGACTGGCGCTCGATCTGTTCGCGCGTCACCGTGGTGGTGGACTGCGGCGTTTCACGTGCGGTCAGCTGCAGGCGCGTGGAGGCGCTTTCGCGCGAGCCCGACACGGTGACGCTGTCCAGCGCCTTGGGGGCCGTGATCTGGTCGGTGGAGGCCGCTGGGGCGGCGTCCTGGGCCTGGGCTGCGCCGGCCAGCACAGCGGCGATGGCGGCCAGCGCCAACGGGTTCAGGCGGCAGACGGGCTGCCTACGGGAAACGGACATGGAGCACTCCTTGGAGCCTGTTCAATGTCTTTTTGCAGCCGCGTTGGAGTGCAATCGGGATGAGTGGATGCTTCGGATGCGCCGCATGGGC
>NZ_AKJX01000194.1 GCF_000276605.1 Acidovorax sp. CF316
GGCCGCTGGCCGGTGCGAAAGCCGCCGAAGGGAAAGGCCAGCGTGCTGAGCGCCGCATCGCGCGCCGCGCGGTGCGCCAGCTGCGCTTCGGCCCAGGCGAGAAAGCGCTCGCACTGCGCCTCGAAATGCTGCTGCAGCTCGGCGGCCGTGCGGCGTTCGGTGAACACCGTCTCCTTCTGGCTGCCGATGTCGAAGTAGACCAGGGCCAGGTCGATCTGGTCCAGGCCCTCCTGTGCGCACAGCAGCCAGCCGTAGATGCGCGCCTGCGCCCAGTGCAGTGCGCGGTGCGAGGCGGGCTGGCGGTCGAGCCGGCCCTTGAAGGTCTTGACCTCGTCGAGCCGCGCATGCTCCGGGTCGAAACCGTCGGCCCGGCCGCGCACGCGCAGGCTCTTGTAGCTGCCGGCCAGCGCCACCTCGGCACGGTAGCCGTCGCCGCGGCGCGCGGCGGCCACGGCATGGCCGGCCATGCCTTCCAGGGCCGTGGGGGCGGGCGTGAAGCGCAGGTCCAGGTCACCCTGCTTGGCGGTGAACTCGCACAGCTCGCGCACCGCCACGGTGTAGGTCATGGGGCCTCGGTACAGGGAGGTGGGTCGTCTGCAGCGGGCTCGCCCAGGTGGGCCTGGGCCAACTCGTCCTCGCTGCGCAGCGGTGTGGCCTTGCACAGGGCCATCCACACGGCAAAGGGCAGGGCGCAGCTCGCATGGCGCGCGGGGCGCAGCAGCTCGAAGCGGCCATCATCGAGCCCGCCGTGCAGTACCCAGATGCCGAAGTGCTCGGGGATCTCCTCGGGCTCGGCCACGCCGGCCGGGAACACGTAGTAGCACTCCTCGCAGAGCCACTGGTAGGCCTGGCGCTTGGCGTCGTGGCGCAGGTCCGACAGCAGATCGGAGCGGCTGTACTTGATCTCGTGCACCATGGGCTGCAGGTAGGCTGGCACGGTGGTGTTGCGCACCGAGAACAGGTCTGGCCGCGCCATGCGCCAGACATTGGCCGCCTTGCGGCTGGCGGGCGTGTCTTCGCTCCACAGCGGGTTGCTGGTCGCCGGGGGTGGTGGCGGCGTTTCAGACCCTGCGGCCTCGATCACGGCGCGCAGCGACAGCTCGCGCCAGACGATACGGCCCGAGGCCAGCAGGTGCGCGGCAAATTTCTGGCCCAGCCGGTCATGGGCACTGAGCGCCCGCACGCCACGCTGGCGCGCCTCGGCCAGGTTGCGGATGCCGTCCTCGGTGAGCTTCAGGGTCTCGAAGCCTTCGGGCGAGGTGTGCAGGGCCACGAGCTGCGCGGCCAGCAGGTCGATCTCCAGCGCGTCCTTGCAGGGCCAGCCGGCCGAGCGCCAGATCTGCATCAGGCGGGTGCGGTGGAAGCGGGTGATGGTCAGCGCCGTCATGGGGGCCGTGGGGTGGTCAAAACACTGATTGTAAATACAGTATTTTCCACCACGCTCACGGCGCGGTCATCCCCGGGCTTCTACCACTCCGCGAAACTCCCGTCCTTGTGGCGCCAGACCGGGTTGCGCCAGCGGTGGCCTTCGGAGGCGCGCTCGCGCACATAGGCCTCGTTGACCTCGATGCCCAGGCCAGGGCCCTGGGGGATGGCCACCATGCCGTCCTGGTACGCGAACACCTCGCCGTTGGACACGTAGTCGAGCAGGTCGTTGCTGGCGTTGTAGTGGATGCCCAGGCTCTGCTCCTGGATGAAGGCGTTGTAGCAGACGCCGTCGAGCTGCAGGTTGGCCGCCAGTGCAATCGGCCCCAGCGGGCAGTGCAGGGCCAGGGCCACATCGTAGGCCTCGGCCATGGAGGCGATCTTGCGCGTCTCGGTGATGCCACCCGAGTGCGAAGGGTCGGGCTGGATGATGTCCACATAGCCCTCGGACAGCACGCGCTTGAAATCCCAGCGCGAGTACAGCCGCTCGCCCAGTGCGATGGGGGTGGAGGACAGGTGGGCCAGCTCCTTGAGCGCCTCGTAGTGCTCGCTGAGCACCGGCTCCTCGATGAACATCAGCCGGTAGGGGTCGAGCTCCTTGAACAGCACCTTGGCCATGGGCTTGTGCACCCGGCCGTGGAAATCCACGCCGATACCCACGTTGGGCCCCACCGCCTCGCGCACGGCGGCCACGTTCTTCAGGCATTTCTCGACCTTGTCGAAGCTGTCCACGTACTGCATTTCCTCGGTGCCGTTCATCTTCACGGCCGTGAATCCGCGCTCCACGGCGGCCTTGGCCGCGGCGGCGGTCTCGCTCGGGCGGTCGCCGCCAATCCAGCTGTAGACCTTGATGCGGTCGCGCACACAGCCGCCCAGCAGCTCGGAAACCGGCACGCCCAGGGCCTTGCCCTTGATGTCCCACAGTGCCTGGTCGATGCCGGCCAGCGCGCTCATGTGGATGCCGCCGCCGCGGTAGAAGCCGCCGCGGTAGAGCACCGTCCAGTGGTCCTCGATGTGGCGCGGGTCCTTGCCGATCAGGTAGTCGCCCAGCTCCTCGATGGCGGCGGCCACGGTGTGGGCCCGGCCTTCGAGCACCGGTTCGCCCCAGCCGACGATGCCCTCGTCGGTTTCGATTTTCAGAAAGCACCAGCGCGGTGGCACCAGGAACGTGGTCAGTCGGGTGATCTTCATGGGAGCAGCTCGTCGGAAGAGGGAGAGAGGGCAATCGAATCGGTCAGGGGGCGGGGTAGGACGCACGCCAGGCCTGCATGAACACAGCCGCATGGCGCGCCACGTCGGCGGCGCTGTCGCCGGGCTTGTACAGGGCCGAGCCCAGGCCGAAGCCGCTGGCACCGGCCTGGGCGTAGGCGGCGATGCCCTCGGGCGTGATACCACCCACGGGCAGCAGCGCCACCGGCGGGCGCAGCACGGCGCGCCAGGCCTTGAGCACGGCGGGCGCCAGCGCCTCGGCCGGAAAGAGCTTGAGCGCATCGGCCCCGGCCGCCAGCGCGGCATAGGCCTCGGTCAGCGTGGCCACGCCCGGTGCGCAGGCCATGCCCGCCGCCTTGGCGGCGCGGATCACCGCCGCATCGCTGTGCGGCATGACCACGATCTGCCCGCCGGCCGCAGCCACGGCGGCGCAGTCCTCGGGGCGGATCACCGTGCCGGCGCCGATCAGTGCATCGGCCGGCAGGGCGTCGCGCAGCGCGCGGATGCTGGCCAGCGGCTCGGGCGAGTTGAGCGGTACCTCGATGGTGCGAAAGCCAGCCGCGTACAGCGACTGGCCGATGGCCACCACCTCCCCGGGTTGCACACCGCGCAGGATGGCGACCAGGCCGCAGTGGCGCATGGCGTTGGCCAAGAGTTCTGAAGAAGAGGAAAGAGTCATCGTGCAGCCTCCGTGCTGCGTGGGTCGGTAGGGGCCACCAGTGCAGCGGCCGTGGCGATCTGCCACAGGCCGCGCGCGGTGGCGTTGTCGGCCATTTCGGGGGCAGGCAGGCCGTACGCCGCGAGCGCCAGGGCATAGCGTCGGCACAGGTCGGGCTCGCCGCAGAGCACCACGTGCGCGGGCGGGTTGCCCGGCGCCTGCTGGGCCGCCAGCGCGGCCACCTCGTGGCCGATGAGCAGGCCCGACAGGTAGTCGGCCTGGGCCGTGCCGGGCAGCGCGCCCGTGAGACCCAGGGTGCGCGTGCTGAAGATGTGCGAGAGCAGGCCCAGCGAGGCATCCTCCGAGCGCGCCACCTGCAGGCCGCGCGCGAACGCCGCGTCGTCGGGCGCCTCGGCCGCCTGCATGGTGCGGCCCAGGATGGTGTGGCCGCGCAAGGCCGCAAACACCTCCCCGGTCATGAAGGTGTGGAACTGCGCGATGGAGCGCCGGCGCGCCAGCACCCACTTGCTGTGGGTACCCGGCAGGCCGATCAGCACGGTGGCATCGTCCGGCAGGGCCGAGGTCGCCATCACGCCCAGTACCTGGGTTTCTTCGCCACGCATCACATTGGGCAGCTCGCCGCGCTGGAGCAGCCCAGGAACGATGTGCACTTGGTGTCCGGCTGCATGCTGCACCACCGTGAGGCCCTGGGCCAGGTGGTCCAGCGAGGTGGGCGCTTCGAGGTAGGTGGCCTCGCGCCAGCCCTGGGCGCTGCCCACCATGCCGCAGGCCAGCACGGGGGTGCCGGTCTGGGCCTGCAGCCAATCGCCGCAGACATCGTCGAAGGCGTGCTCGAAGGCCGCGGCCGGCGTGGCATGGGCCTGGCCATCGGCTGCGGCCGGCAGGTTCATGATGCCCCAGGGCCGGTGGCGCATCTGCTGTACCTGGCCCGCGGCATCGAAGCGGAAGGCGCGCAGCGAACTGGTGCCCCAGTCCAGCCCGATCAGGGCGGCCCCGCCGTGGGGAAGAGTGGCGTCGTTCGTCATCTGTGGATTACCTGGCCCAACGCAGCACCAGCGGGTCCAGGCGCCGTGCGATATCGATCAGGCCCCGGCGCACTTCGGGGTGCATGGCCGGAAAGGGGTGACGCCCGGCCTCGCAGGCGATCACGCCGCCTTCCTTCATCAGCGCCTTGGCGGTGAGGATGCCGCCCTGGCGGTTCTCGTGGTTGATGAGCGGCAGCCAGCGCTGGTACAGCGCGAAGGCCTGGTCGGCATCGCCCTGGCGGTGCGCTTCGAGGATGGGGCGTATGCCATCGGGAAAGCCGCCGCCCGTCATCGCGCCCGTGGCGCCGGCATCGAGGTCGGCCAGCAGGGTGATGGCCTCCTCGCCATCCCACGGCCCTTCGATGGCTGCGCCGCCCAGGCGGATCAGTTCGCGCAGCTTGCTGGCGGCGCCCGGCACCTCGATCTTGAAGTAGGCCAGCTGTTCGATCTCCTGCGCCATGCGCGCCAGGAACGGGGCCGACAGCACCGTGCCGCTGGCCGGCGCGTCCTGCACCATGATGGGAATGGCGATGGCATCCGACACGCGGGCATAGAACTCGTAAATCTGCGCCTCGGGCACGCGGAAGGTGGCGCCGTGGTAGGGCGGCATGACCATCACCATGGCGGCGCCCATGTCCTGTGCGGCGCGGCTGCGCTCGGCGCACACGCGCGTGCCGTAGTGGGTGGTGGTCACGATCACGGGCACGCGGCCGGCCACATGTTCGAGCGACAGGCGGGTCAGGGTTTCGCGCTCGGCGTCGGACAGCGAGAACTGCTCGGAGAAATTGGCCAGGATGCACAGGCCGTCCACGCCGGCGTCGATCATGAAGTCGAGGCAGCGCTTCTGGCTGGCCAGGTCGAGGGTGCCGTCTTCGTGGAAGGTGGTCGGCACCACGGGGAAGATGCCGCGGTAGCGAGGGGACTGGGGGGATGTCGTTGTTGGCATGGGTCTACGGGTCAAGGTTCAGTGCGAGTGGCGTGGTACGGCGGAACCCCGGCAGCCGACGAGGAAGTCGAAGTCGCAGCCATCGTCGGCCTGCAGCACATGGTCCACATACAGGCGCTGGTAGCCACCGCGCCCGCCCATGTCGGTGTTGGAGAGCGCGGCCAGGCGCGCGGCCAGTTCCTCGTCGCTGATGTCGAGGTGCAGGCGGCCCTGCTCACAGTCGAGCTCGATGAAGTCGCCGTCGCGCACGGCGGCCAGCGGGCCGCCCGCGGCGGCTTCGGGCGCCACGTGCAGCACCACCGTGCCGTAGGCGGTGCCGCTCATGCGCGCGTCGGAGATGCGCACCATGTCCTTCACGCCCTGGCGCAGCAGCTTCGGCGGCAGGCCCATGTTGCCCACCTCGGCCATGCCGGGGTAGCCCTTGGGGCCGCAGTTCTTCATCACCATCACGCAGCTGGCGTCGATGTCCAGGTCCTCGTCGACGATGCGTTCCTTGTAGTGCTCCAGGTTCTCGAACACCACGGCGCGGCCCCGGTGCTTGAGCAGCTCGGGCGAGGCGGCCGAGGGCTTGAGCACCGCGCCGCGTGGCGACAGGTTGCCGCGCAGGATGCAGATGCCGCCGTCGGCGATCAGCGGGTTGTCGATAGGGCGAATCACCTCGTCGTTGTACTGCGGCGCCTCGCGCACGTTGTCCCACAGGCTCTTGCCGTTGACGGTGAGGGCGTCGGGGTGCGGCAGCAGCCCGTTCTCCCCCAGGCGGCGCAGCACGGCGGGTAGGCCACCGGCATAGTAGAACTCTTCCATCAGGAAGCGGCCCGAGGGCTGCAGGTCCACCAGGGTGGGCGTGCCGCGGCCGATGCGCGTCCAGTCCTCCAGGTCCAGCTGCACGCCGATGCGGCCGGCAATCGCCTTCAAGTGGATCACCGCGTTGGTCGATCCGCCGATGGCGGCATTGGTGCGGATGGCGTTCTCGAAGGCCTCGCGCGTGAGGATCTTGGAGAGCGTGAGCCCTTCGTGCGCCATCTCCACGATGCGCCGGCCCGACATGTGGGCCAGCACATAGCGGCGCGAGTCCACGGCCGGGATGGCCGCGTTGTGCGGCAGCGAGGTGCCCAGCGACTCGGCCATGCAGGCCATGGTGCTGGCCGTGCCCATGGTGTTGCAGGTGCCGGCCGAGCGCGACATGCCGGCTTCGGCCGCGAAGAACTGGTGCTCGTTGATCTCGCCCGCCTTCAGCGACTCATGCAGCCGCCACACGGCCGTTCCCGAGCCGATGTCCTTGCCGTCGAGCTTGCCGTTGAGCATGGGCCCGCCCGTGACCACGATGGCCGGCACGTCGCAACTGGCCGCGCCCATCAGCAGGGCCGGGGTGGTCTTGTCGCAGCCGACGAGCAGCACCACCGCGTCGATGGGGTTGCCGCGGATGGCTTCCTCCACGTCCATGCTGGCCAGGTTGCGCGTGAGCATGGCCGTGGGGCGCAGGTTGGATTCGCCGTTGGAGAACACCGGGAACTCGACCGGAAAGCCCCCCGCCTCGTAGATGCCGCGCTTGACGTGCTCGGCGATCTTGCGGAAATGGGCGTTGCAGGGCGTGAGCTCGGACCAGGTGTTGCAGATGCCGATGATGGGGCGGCCATCGAACTCGTGGTCCGGGATGCCCTGGTTCTTCATCCAGCTGCGGTACATGAAGCCGTTCTTGTCGGCGGTGCCGAACCATTCGGCGGAGCGGAGCTTGCGCGGGGAGGAGGTCATGCTGTTGTGGTTTTGGGAGAGGTGATTCGTGGAATTCAGGAAGGCTTGCCGCTGCGGTGCGTGAGCAGGCGCTGCAGCAGGCAGAAGACGAAGAGCAGCACGCCGACGACGATGCGCGTCCACCACGAGCTGAGCGTGCCGTCAAAGGAAATCAGGGTCTGGATGATTCCGAGCATCAGCACGCCGAACAGCGTGCCGGCCACATAGCCCACGCCGCCCGTGAGCAGGGTGCCGCCGATGACCACGGCGGCGATGGCATCGAGCTCCATGCCCGTGGCATGCAGGCCGTAGCCCGAGAGCATGTAGAAGGTGAACACCACGCCGGCCAGTGCCGAGCAGAAGCCCGAGAGCGTGTACACGCCGATCACCGTGGCGCGCACCGGCAGGCCCATGAGCACCGCCGAGTGCTCGTTGCCGCCCACGGCATACACGTTGCGGCCGAACGGCGTGCAGTGCGCGACGAAGATGGCGGCCAGCAGCACCGCCATGGCGATCAGTGCGCCCAGCGAGAGCGACGCGCCGTCCCACAGTTCCAGGCGCCACTGCGCCATCTCGGAATACGCCTCGTCGGCCATGCTGATCGAGTCGATGCTGATCAGGTAGCACAGGCCGCGCGCGAGGAACATGCCGGCCAGCGTCACGATGAAGGGCTGCAGCCGAAAGCGCTCGATCAGAAAGCCCATGAAGGCCCCGAACACCGTGCCCATGAGCAGCACCAGCGGGATGGCGGTGAGCGGGCTCCAGTGGTGGTGCTCCACCAGGCTGGCCAGCACCATGGTGGTCAGTGCCACCACCGAACCCACCGACAGGTCGATGCCGCCCGAGAGGATCACGAAGGTCATGCCCACCGCGACGATGATCAGAAAGGCGTTGTCGATCAGCAGGTTGAGGAACACCTGGGCCGAGAAGAAGCCGGTGTAGAGCACCGAGCCTGCCGTGGCCATGGCCAGGAACAGCGCGATGGTGGCCGCCAGCGGCAGGTACTTGGGGTTCAGGCGCATGCGGGTGGGGGCAGAGTGTTGTGTCGGCGCAGCTGTGGCAGGGGCCACGTCCAGGGTAGGGCTGTGTGCGCCGCTCATGACAGCGCTCCCCCGGCCGCGGGGCGGCGCACCAGGGCACCCACCTGGGTGCGGAAGTCGGGCGACTGCAGCAGCATCACGATGAACACCACCACGGCCTTGACCACCAGGTTGATTTCGGGCGGCACGCCCAGCGAATAGATGGCATAGGTCAGCGTCTGGATGATGAGCGCGCCGATCACGCTGCCCACCAGGCTGAAGCGCCCGCCGGTCAGTGCCGTGCCGCCCAGCGTGACGGCCAGGATGGCGTCGAGCTCCAGCATCTGGCCGGCATTGTTGGCGTCCGCGCTCTTCACGTTGGAGCTGATCAGCAGGCCTGCGATGCCCGCGCACACGCCGCAGAAGGCGTAGGCCGCGACGACCAGGCGGCGCGACTGCACGCCGGCCACGCGCGCCGCCGTCGGGTTGATGCCCACGGCCTGGATGAACAGGCCCAGCGCCGTGCGCGTGACCGCCAGGTACAGGCCGGCAAACACGGCGGCCAGCACGAACAGCGAAAACGGCAGGCCCAGCAGGTAGCCCCCGCCCAGGAAGAAGAAGGGCGCGTAGTAGATGGTGATGATCTGCCCGTCGGTGATCAGCTGGGCGATGCCCCGGCCCGCCACCATAAGGATCAGCGTGGCGATGATGGGCTGCATGCCCACCTTGGCCACCAGCAGGCCGTTCCACAGCCCGCACAGCAGTGCCGCGCCGATGGCGCCGGCCATTGCCAGCGGCAGGGGAAAGCGGCTTTCGGTGCCCGAGACCGAGCCGCCGATCATCCAGGCACCCACGGCGGCGGCAATGGCCACCACCGCACCCACCGAGATGTCGATGCCGCGCGTGGCGATCACCATGGTCATGCCCAGCGACACCAGCGCCAGCGGTGCCGCGCGGTTGAGGATGTCGACCAGGCTGCCGTAGAAGTGGCCGTCGCGCCACTCGATGTGCAGGAAGCTGGCGTTGAACGCCGTGTTCACGGCCAGCAGCAGGGCCAGCGTGACCAGCGGCCAGGTGAGCCGGTGGCGCAGCGCGGCGGCAAACAGGGAAGGGGTGGGTGCGTCAGGCATTTTCGGCGGCAATCAGTTCGTACACGGCTTCTTCGCTGCTGCCGGCAGGCAGCTCGCCGACCTTGCGGCGGTCACGCAGCACCACGATGCGGTGCGCCACGCGCACCACCTCGCTCATTTCGGAGGAGATGAAGACCACGGCCATTCCGGCCTCGGCCAGGCGCAGGATCTGTTCCATGATTTCCTGCTTGGCGGCCACGTCGATGCCGCGCGTGGGCTCGTCCAGGATCAACAGGCGCGGCTCGATGGCCATCCAGCGCGCCAGGATCGCCTTTTGCTGGTTGCCACCCGAAAGCAGCGCGATGGGCGTGTCCACGCTGCTGGTCTTGATGCCCAGCAGCTTGACGTAGCGCTCGGCGATCGCCGTCTGTTCGGCACGCGACAGAAAGCGGCCCATGCCCATGCGCGCCTGCAGTGCCAGGGCGATGTTCTCGCGCACCGAGAGCTCGGCCACGATGCCATCGGTCTTGCGCTCCTCGGGGCACAGGGCCAGGCCCTCGCGGATCGCGTCCATGGGGTTGGCGAAGGCCACCACCTTGCCATCGATGCGCAGCACGCCGCGGTCGGGCGCCTGCAGGCCGAAGAGCAGGCGCGCCAGCTCGGTACGGCCCGAGCCCAGCAGGCCAGCCAGGCCCACCACCTCGCCGGCCCGCACCTTCAGGTCCAGGGGCTGCAACTGGCCGCTCTGGCCCAGGCCTTCGGCCTGCAGCAGGGCGGTGCTCGCACCATCGAACTGCGGCGAAACAGGTGGCTCGGTGGACTGCGCGGCCAGCTCGCGCCCCAGCATGGCATTGATCAGCGCCTGCGCCGGCAGGTCGGCCGCAGCCCATTCGCCCACCCAGGCGCCGTTGCGCAGCACCGTGATGCGGTCCGACACGGCATACACCTGGTTCAGGAAATGGGTCACGAAGACGATGGCCAGGCCCTCGCCGCGCAGGCGGCGCAGCACCTCGAAGAGTTTTTGCACCTCGTCGTCGTCGAGGCTGGAGGTGGGCTCGTCCAGGATCAGCACCTTGGCCTCGATGCTCAACGCCCGGGCAATGGCCACCAGCTGCTGCACGGCCACCGGGTAGTCCGAGAGCAGGCGCGTGACGTCGATGGACAGGCCGATGCGCGCCACCAGTTCGCGCGCACGCTGGTGCAGCGTGGCCCAGTCGATGCGAAAGCCCTGGGCGATGCCGCAGCGTGGGTAGCGGCCGGCAAAGATGTTCTCGGCCACCGACAGGTTGGGGCAGAGGTTGACCTCCTGGTACACCGTGCTGATGCCCAGGCGCTGGGCGGCCAACGGCGAATCGGGCCACACGGCCTGACCGGCCAGGCGCATCTGGCCGCCGCTGGCTTCGAGCACGCCGGTGAGCACCTTGATCAGCGTGGACTTGCCCGCGCCGTTCTGCCCCATGAGGGCGTGGATCTCGCCCGGGTACAGGTTCAGCTGCACGTCGCGCAGCACAGGGATGCCCGCAAACTGCTTGTGGATGCCCGTGAGCTGCAGCACGGGAGCAAGGGTGTGATCGGTGGTCACGTCCATGGGCTTTCAGGCCTTGTTCTTGTTGTAGACGTCGACCAGCACAGCGGCGAGCAGCACCACGCCCTTGATGACCTGCTGGTAATCGATGCCGATACCCAGGATGGACATGCCGTTGTTCATCACCCCCATCACGAAGGCGCCGATCACCGCGCCCATGACCTTGCCCACGCCACCCGAGGCCGAGGCCCCGCCGATGAAGCAGGCGGCGATCACGTCGAGCTCGAACCCCAGGCCGGCCTTGGGCGTGGCGGTGTTCAGCCGCGCGGCGAAGACCAGGCCGGCCAGGGCGGCGAGCACGCCCATGTTGATGAAGGCATAGAACGACAGGCGCTCGGTCTTGATGCCCGAAAGCTTGGCCGCCTTCTCGTTGCCGCCCATGGCGTAGATACGGCGGCCAATGGTGGTGCGGCTGGTGACGAAGTCGAACAGCACGATCAGCAGCGCCATGACCACCAGCACGTTGGGCAGGCCCTTGTACGAGGCCAGCAGGTACGAGAAGTAGACCAGCAGCGCCGCGAACACCGCCGTTCGCGCCACGAAGAAGGCCAGCGGCTCGGCCTGCACGCCGTGCCTGAGGCGGTTGGCGCGCGCCCGCACCCCGGCCACGGCCAGTGCGACGGCCACGGCCACGCCCAGCAGCAGCGAGGTGAGCTTCAAGCCCTCCACACTGAACAGGTCGGGCAGAAAGCCCGAGCTGAGCATCTGGAAGCCCGCGGGGAAAGGCCCCACCGATTGCCCAGCCAGCAGCGCCAGTGCCAGGCCCTTGAACACCAGCATGCCCGCCAGCGTGACGATGAAGGACGGGATGCGCGAGAAGGCCACGAACCAGCCCTGCAGTGCACCGATGATGCCGCCGCACAGCAGGCACACCAGCGATGCGGGCAGGAAATGCCAGTGGTACTCCACCATCAGCACGGCGGCCAGCGCGCCGATGAAGCCGCAGACCGAGCCCACGGAGAGGTCGATGTGCCCTGCCACGATCACCAGCAGCATGCCCAGCGCCATGATGACGATGTAGCTGTTCTGCAGCAGCAAGTTGGTGAGGTTGAGCGGCTGCATCAGCGTGCCGTCGGTCATGTACTGGAAGAAGCCCATGATGGCCACCAGCGTGATCAACATGCCGTATTCACGGAAGTTGTGCTTGAGGTGTTCGAGCAGCGGCTTGTCGTTGCCGGCCGGCGTTTCGGCAGGAGCGCTGGCGAGCGTGGCGGTGGAGGAGGTAGTCATCTGGCTCATATCAGTTTTCCATAGCGCTGTGCGCTGTCCGAAGCTCTTGAAACTGGCGCGGCCCAGGCAAGTGCCCCCGCGCAAGGGCCGCCCCGCCGCGCTGGGGGCGTCCCCCTCCCGACTCGCGCAGCGAGTCGAGAGAG
>NZ_AKJX01000195.1 GCF_000276605.1 Acidovorax sp. CF316
GGGGGACGCCCCCAGCGCGGCGGGGCGGCCCTTGCGCGGGGGCACTGGCCTTGGGCGCGCCAGTTTCATGCGTCGCAGGTGACGCGCAGCGCTGCGGAGAACTGATATGACTGCCAAGCTTGATGCGGAGCAAATCGATGCGCTCAGTGAGATCTTCAACATTGGCGTCGGCAAGGCCGCGGCGGCCATGGGCCAGCTCATGCGCGACGAGGTGCTGCTGTCGGTGCCGCACGTGAGCATCTTCACGGTGAGCGAGGCGGCCCAGCAACTGGGCGCGGCCGGCAGCCCCATGTACGGCGTGCGCCAGCCTTTCAGGGGGGTGTTCAACGGCGATGCGCTGCTGATCTTCCCGGGTGACAAGAGCCTCGACATCGTGCGCATCGTCGCCGGCCAGAGCCTGAGCGGCGAGGACTTGAGCAGCATCGAGCAGGACGCGATGACAGAGCTGGGCAATGTGATGCTCAGCGCCTGCCTGGCCACGCTGGCCGACCTGCTGGGCAACGAGTTCGAGCTGAGCCCGCCCCGCGTCGATGTGGGCGACAGCCGCACCATCCTGGGCACGCGCATCCAGAACCACCTGGTGGTGTTCCTGCACATCCGCTTCGAACTGCTCAGCAGCCAGATCGAGGGCTTCGTGGTGTTCGTGCTCAACACCACCTCCTTGCTGGCCCTGCGCTCTGCGGTGGACCGGCTGCTGGGCCGCCCGGCAGAGGCGGACTGACCGGCCAGCCGAAAGCCTGCGCCGACCTGTCGGCGCGTGCAGGGCTGCCACGAAATGGGCCTATAAAGGCGGCTGCGCATTGCACGCGCACAGGAGACCAGCCCATGATGCCTTCCAACCGCCACCTGACCTTCTTCCACGCCCCGCAAAGCCGCTCCGTCGGGGCCCGCATCCTCATCGAGGAACTGGGGGCCGAGCACGAGATGCACGTGCTCAACCTCAAGGCCAAGCAGCAGCGCGAGGCCGACTACCTGGCCATCAACCCCATGGGCAAGGTACCGGCCCTGCTCCATGGCGAGACGCTGGTCACCGAGCAGGCGGCGGTCTACATGTACCTGGCCGAGCTGTATCCCGAGCGCGGCCTCTCCCCCGCCGTGGGCGATCCGCTGCGCGGCGCCTACCTGCGCTGGATGGTGTTCTACGGCTCGTGCTTCGAGCCTGCCGTGGTGGACAAGGCCATGCAGCGCGACAGCGGCTCGCAGTCCACCTCGCCCTATGGCGACTACGAGAGCGTGCTGCGCACGCTCAATGCGCAGATCGAGCAGGCCAACCCCTGGTGGCTCGGGGACCGGTTCACGGCGGCCGATGTGCTGTGGGGCAGCGCGCTGGGCTGGATATCGTCGTTCAAGCTGTTTCCGATCACGCCTGCGCTGTCCGCCTACCTGGCAAGGTTCCAGGCGCGCGAGGCGGTCCAGCGTGCCCAGGCACTCGACGCCGAATTGGCGGCACAGCAGCAGCAATCCGCCGCTGCAGAGCCCGCCAGCAAGGCCTGAACGGCCAGGCCTCTCCTCTCAGGGCGTGCCGCTGGCAGGCAGCGCGCCATGGCGCCATTGCACGTTCAGCGCAAAGGACTCCCCCTGCTCCAGCACGCGCAGGCCCGGCTGCCCCGGCAGGTGGAAGGCATCGATGGGCTGGGTGATGGGCTCGAAGCAGAAGGCCGGGCCCTGCGGGGGGCGGTAGACCAGGCAGAAGTGCTGCGTGACGCCGCCGTCCTGCGCAAAGTCCGGCATGTGGGCGGTCAGCCGGAGGCCGCGCTCGGGCCAGTCGATGCGTGCCGCGCCGCCCCAGCCGGTGTAGCCGTTGTCGATCAGGTCGCCCTGCGCGGAGATGCCGGCATTCAGGTTCCAGCCTTCGGGAAACTGCGGGGAGTGCTGCGTGGGCAACGGGTCATCGCCGCACAGCCACACGGCCTGCACCGGCGCGCTGATGCGCGTGCCCGGCGTGCGCGGAAACCAGGGGTGCACGCCGATGCCATAGGGCAGCGGCTCGGCGCCGCGGTGGCGCACCAGCACATGCTGGTCCAGCCCGCCCTCCACCAGGCGAAAGGTCTGCACCGATTCGTAGTCGTAGGGGTTGCCCTGGAAGCATTCGGAGCGCAGGTGCATCTGCAGCGTGTCCGGCGCGGGCTGCGACAGGGTCCAGGGCTGCAGCCAGCCATCACCGTGGATGGGATAGGGCTCCCCTGCCCGGTTGGGCTGCATGGGATGGAACTTTCCGGCGTGGGTGAAGCCCCCGCCGCTGATGCGGTTGGACCAGGGCACCATGGCAAACGACGCAAGCTGGTACAGGTCGGGCGTGGCCCCGTCCCAGGGGCGCCAGAGGTCGATCCGGCCGCCAGGCTGCCCGGGGGCGTCGATCTGCCAGGCAGCCACGCTGCCGCCCAGGGAGGGGACCAGCCCCAGGTGCTGGCCCGCATGGCTCAACCAGGTGATGGGGTGGGTGGTGGAATCGCTCATGCGCATGCTTTCGTGAAGGAGGTCAGCCACCGAACAGATGGGCCGGCACGCCGGGGCTGTCGATCTCGATGGCAAACACGCTGCCGGCCAGCGGCTGTGCAGCGAGCTGCTCGGGCGTGAGGCCGATCCGCGCGGTGGTGATGAACAGCGTGCGCAGGTCCGCGCCGCCAAAGGCGCAGGTGGTGACCTGGCTTGCGGGCAGCACCACACGGCCCAGTTCCTCGGCCGTCTCGGGGTCGTGGCAGGTCACGCAGTGGCCGCCCCAGTGGGCGATCCAGAGGCGGCCCAGGGCATCCGTGGTCATCCCGTCGGGCAGGCCGTCCTCGGCACTGAAGCGTTTCCACACCTGCTTGTGGGAAACGGTGCCTGCGGCCGCATCGAAGTCGTAGCGCCAGATGATGGAACTGAGCGTATCGTTGAAGTACAGGCACTGGCGGCCCTCCGCCAGGGCCCAGGTGGGCCCGTTGGTCACCACGAAGCCCTCGTCGTGGCGCGTGCAGCGGCCATCGGGGTCGTAGCGGTAGAGCGCGCCGGTGGGCAGCTGGCAGTCGAAGTCCATGCTGCCGCCCCAGAAGCGGCCCTCGGCATCGCACTTGCCATCGTTGAAGCGGTTGCCCGGCAACTCGGCCACGGGCTGGTGCAGGTAGCGCGGGGCGTTGTCGGTGGCGGGGTCGAACAGCGCGAAGCCGCGCCGCAGGGTGATGATCAGGCCGGGCGCGTCCCGGCGCTCGGCCAGGGCCGAGATCTCTTCGTCGAAGCTCCACTGCGTCTGCACGCCCGTGGCCGGGTCCAGCCGGTACAGGCGGCAGCCCAGGATGTCCAGCCAATACACCACCTGCTCACGCACGGACCATACAAGCCCCTCCCCCAGCTGCGCATCGGCTTCGACCACGCAGCGCAGGGGCCCCGTGGGGCTGGGGACGGGAAATCGCGACGCAGCGGACGCTGCCATGGGACTCTGGTTGCTCAAAGCTTGTCTCCTGATTGTTGTTTAGCTGCCTGCCACTTGACGCCGGGCATCTTATCAACGTCAATTGATGCATGGAATGATTATTTTTGGAATTTTTCGATATACAAATTGCAATGACAACTGATATCCATACCCCCTCCCAGCCCGCCACGCTCGCCCAATTTCCCAGCCTGCAAGGCCGATCGGTCTTCGTCACGGGCGGGGGCAGCGGCATCGGCGCGGCCATCGTCGCGGCGTTCGCCGAACAGGGTGCACGCGTGGCCTTCGTGGACGTGGCGCGCGAAGCCAGCGAAGCCCTGGCGCAACAGATCACCGACGCAGGCCACGCGCGCCCCTGGTGGCAGGTGTGCGACGTGCGCGACATCGCTGCGCTGCAGGACTCCATTGCCCGTGCAGCGGCAGCGTTGGGCGATTTCTCGGTACTGGTGAACAACGTGGCCAGCGACGACCGCCATACGCTGGAATCCGTGACGCCCGACTACTACGACGAGCGCATGGCCATCAACGAGCGCCCGGCCTTCTTCGCCATCCAGGCCGTGGTGCCCGGCATGCGCCGCCTGGGCGCGGGCTCGGTGGTCAACCTGGGCTCCACGGGCTGGCAGGGCAAGGGCGCAGGCTACCCCTGCTATGCCATTGCCAAGTCGTCGGTGAACGGGCTCACGCGGGGCCTGGCGCGCACCCTGGGCCAGGACCGCATCCGCATCAACACCGTGTCGCCCGGCTGGGTGATGACCGAGCGCCAGATCAAGCTCTGGCTCGACGCCGAAGGCGAGAAGGAGCTGGCGCGCAACCAGTGCCTGCCCGACAAGCTGCGCCCGCACGACATCGCGCGCATGGTGCTGTTCCTGGCGTCGGACGATGCCGCCATGTGCACCGCGCAGGAATTCAAGGTCGACGCCGGCTGGGTTTGATCAATCCCCGGCTTCCAGCCGGCGCCCGTACTGCACCAGGCTGGTCTGCTTGAGGGCCTTCATCATCACCTTGGCGGCGGGCGAGAGCAGGCGGTCGGTGCGGGTGATGATGCCGAAGGCGTCCATGTGGCAGGGCATGGCCAGCGGCAGCACCGACACCATGCCGTGCGATGCGTAGTAGTGCGCCACATCGGCGCCGACCACGGCGATCATGTCGCTCTGCTGCAGCATGCGCGTCATGAACAGCAGGGCCGCGGTCTCCACCACGTTGACCGGCGGCGCCAGGCCCTCCTGCTGGAACATCAGGTCGAAGCGGTGCCGCAGCACGCTGCCCGCGGGCGGCACGATCCAGCCGGCAGCCAGCACATCGCGCAGGGCCAGGCCCGCCATGCCCGACAGCGGGTGGCCCGGTCGGGTCACCGCGCAGACCAGCTCCTCGCTCAGCGGCTCGTAGCGCAGGTTGGCCTTGTCGTGCTCCTCGAACAGCCGGCCCACCAGGATGTCGAGCTTGCCCTGCTCAAGCCGGTCCATCAGCACCGGGCTGGTCTCGATATCGAGCGAGATGCGCAGGCTCGGGTGCTCCTGCTTGACCAGGGCCACGGCGGCCGGCAGCAGGCTCAGGCCCGGCGAGGTGATGGCGCCGATGCCCACCTGGCCGAAATGCCCGGTCTTGAGGGCCGCCAGCTCCACATGTGCCTGGTTCAGGCTGGCCAGCGCCATGCGCGCGTGGCGGATCATGGTCTCGCCGTACCAGGTGGGGCGCATGCCGCGCGGCAGGCGCTCGAACAGCGAAACCTCCAGCACGTCCTCCAGGTCCTTGAGCAGCTTGGACGCCGCCGGCTGCGTCATGCTGAGCACCTGGGCCGCACGGTGGATGTTGCCCTCCTCGGCCAGGGCCACCAGCAGCAGCAGCTGGCGCGTCTTCAGGCGTGCGCGGATGAACCAGTGGTTGTAGGTGCTCATGGGGTTTTCCAGAATGCGTGGACGTATATGTATTTTGTCAAAAAAACTATTAGATTGATATCTAAATCGATCTTAGACTTTGCCGCACATCTGCACCAAGGTTCTTTCCAAGGTCTCCATGAAACTCGGCGACACACAGCAGCTCACCCCCCGGCACCTCATCAATGGGCGCTGGGAGATCGGCACCACCACCGGCGTGAGCACCAATCCCTCCGACACCCGTGAAGTGGTGGCCGAGTACGCCCGGGCCGACCGCAACCAGACCGAGCGCGCCATCCGCGCCGCCGCCGACGCCCTGCCCCACTGGAGCCAGAGCAGCCCTCAGCGCCGCGCCGACGTGCTCGACCTGATCGGCAGCGAACTGCTGGCGCGCAAGGATGCCCTGGGCACCCTGCTGGCCCGCGAGGAAGGCAAGACCCTGCCCGAGGCCGTGGCCGAGGTGGCCCGTGCCGGCCAGATCTTCAAGTTCTTTGCCGGCGAGGCGCTGCGCATCCCGGGCGAGCTCATGGCCTCGGTGCGCCAGGGCGTGCAGGTGGACGTGACCCGCGAGCCCGTGGGCGTGGTCGGCATCGTCGCCCCTTGGAACTTCCCGTTCGCGATCCCGGCCTGGAAGATCGCCCCCGCCCTGGCCTACGGCAACACGGTGGTGTTCAAGCCGGCCGAGCTGGTGGCCGCCTGCGGCTGGGCCCTGGCCGAGATCATCAGCCGCTGCGGCCTGCCGGCCGGCGTGTTCAACCTGCTCATGGGCAGTGGCCGCGAGGTCGGGCAGACCCTGGTGGACCACCCGCTGGTGAATGCGATCAGCTTTACGGGATCGGTCGATACCGGAGAGCGCATCCTCAAGTCGGCCACCGCGCGCCGCGCCAAGGTGCAGCTGGAGATGGGCGGCAAGAACCCGCTGGTGGTGCTGGCCGACGCCGACATGGACCAGGCCATCGACTGCGCGCTGCAGGGCTCGTACTTCTCCACCGGCCAGCGCTGCACGGCTTCGAGCCGGTTGATCGTGGAATCGGGCGTGCACGACGCTTTCGTGGACCGGCTGCGCCAGCGGCTCGTGGCCCTGAAGGTGGGCCATGCGCTCGAGCGCGGCACCGAGATGGGCCCGGTGGCCGATGCCGGCCAGCTGGAACAAAACCTGTCTTATTTGGAGATCGCCCGGAGCGAGGGTGCCCAGCATGTCTGGGGCGGCGAGCGCCTGGAACGCGCCACGCCCGGCCACTACATGGCCCCCGCCCTGTTCCTGGCCCGGCCCGAGCACCGTATTGCCCGCGAGGAGATCTTCGGCCCCGTGGCCTGCGTGCTGCGCGCCGACGACTACGAGCATGCGCTGGCCCTGGCCAACGACACGCCCTATGGCCTGTGCGCGGGCATCTGCACCACCTCGCTCAAGCACGCCATGCATTTCAAGCGCAATGCCGTGGTCGGCATGACCATGGTCAACCTGCCCACGGCGGGGGTGGACTTCCATGTGCCCTTCGGCGGGCGCAAGGATTCGAGCCACGGCCCGCGCGAGCAGGGCCGCTACGCCGCCGAGTTCTACACCACGGTCAAGACCGGCTACATGCTGGCCTGAAACGCCCGCTTCCCTTTCCCCGCAGTGCATTTCTTTCTTCCACAACAGCGTCAACAACAGACAGACAGGAGACAAATGATGAAACTGAACCGCCGGACCCTCGTATCCGCCCTTGCCTGCGCCCCCGTGGCCGGGCTGCTCCCGGGCGCCGCCTGGGCCCAGAAACCCATCGTGCTGGGCTTCAGCCAGGTGGGTGCCGAAAGCGAGTGGCGCACCGCCAACACCGAGTCGATCAAGTCCGCCGCCAAGGAGGCGGGGATCGAGCTCAAGTTCTCCGACGCCCAGCAAAAGCAGGAGAACCAGATCAAGGCCATCCGCTCTTTCATCGCGCAGAAGGTGGACGTGATCGCCTTCTCGCCCGTGGTCGAGTCGGGCTGGGAGAACGTGCTGCGCGAAGCCAAGGCCGCCAAGATCCCCGTGGTGCTGACCGACCGCTCGGTCAACGTCAAGGACCAGTCGCTGTACGTGACCTTCATGGGCTCGGACTTCGTGGAAGAAGGCCGCAAGGCCGGCCGCTGGCTGGTCGACAAGATGAAGGACCAGAAGGGCGACGTCAACATCGTCGAGCTGCAGGGCACCGTGGGCTCGGCCCCGGCCATCGACCGCAAGAAGGGCTTCGAGGAAATTGTCAAGGCCGACCCCAAGTTCAAGATCCTGCGCTCGCAGACCGGTGACTTCACCCGCGCCAAGGGCAAGGAGGTGATGGAAGCCTTCCTCAAGGCCGAGGGCAAGAAGATCAACGTGCTCTACGCGCACAACGACGACATGGCCATCGGCGCGATCCAGGCCATCGAGGAGGCCGGCCTCAAGCCCGCCAAGGACATCACCATCATCTCCATCGACGCGGTCAAGGGCGCCTTCGAGGCCATGATCGCCGGCAAGCTGAACGTGAGTGTGGAATGCAGCCCCCTGCTGGGCCCGCAGCTGATGACCGCCGTGAAGGACATCAAGGCCGGCAAGGCGGTGCAAAAGCGCATCGTGACCGAGGAAGGCATCTTCCCGATGGAAGTGGCTGCCGCCGAGTTCCCGAAACGCAAGTACTGATGATGCCGCTGCTGCCGGCGCCAAGCCGGCAGCATGGCGGGAGGCCGGCCCGGGCCATCGCAGGCTTTGCTGGGGCCGGGAACAAAACCATAAAACCAGGAGACAAATCCATGAAACGCACCATCTTCAAGGCCGCACTGGCCACCGTGGCACTTGCCGCCATGGGCACCGCGCCGCTGGCGCTGGCCCAGGACAAGGGCAGCATCGGCATCTCCATGCCCACCAAGTCCTCGTCGCGCTGGATCGCCGATGGCGACAACATGGTCAAGGTGCTCAAGGAGCGCGGCTACAAGACCGATCTGCAGTACGCGGACGATGACATCCCCAACCAGCTCGCGCAGATCGAGAACATGATCACCAAGGGCGCCAAGGTGCTGGTGATCGCCTCCATCGACGGCACCACCCTCTCGCGCGTGCTGCAGAACGCGGCCGACAAGGGCGTCAAGGTCATCGCCTACGACCGCCTGATCAAGGGCTCGAAGAACGTGGACTACTACGCCACCTTCGACAACTTCCAGGTCGGCGTGCTGCAGGCCACTTCCATCGTCGACAAGCTGGGCCTGAAGCAGGGCAAGGGCCCGTTCAACATCGAGCTCTTCGGCGGCTCGCCCGACGACAACAACGCCTTCTTCTTCTACGACGGCGCCATGAGCGTGCTCAAGCCCTACATCGACAGCGGCAAGCTGGTGGTGCGCAGCAAGCAGATGGGCATGAACAAGGTGGGCACGCTGCGCTGGGACGGCTCGGTGGCGCAGGCGCGCATGGACAACCTGCTCTCGGCCTACTACGGCAAGGACAAGGTGCATGCCGTGCTCTCGCCCTACGACGGCCTGTCCATCGGCATCCTGTCCTCGCTCAAGGGCGTGGGCTACTGCACGGCCCAGCAGCCCTGCCCGGTGGTGAGCGGCCAGGACGCCGAGATCCCCTCGGTCAAGTCCATCCTCAAGGGCGAGCAGTTCTCCACCGTGTTCAAGGACACGCGCGAACTGGCCAAGGTCGCCGCCAACATGGTGGACGCCACACTCTCGGGCAAGCAGCCCGAGATCAACGACACCAAGACCTACAACAACGGCGAGAAGGTCGTGCCCTCCTACCTGCTCAAGCCGGTGTCGGTCGATGCCGCCAACTGGAATGCGGTGCTGGTGGGCAGCGGCTACTACAAGGAATCGCAGGTGAAATAAGCCAGGCCTGGCACCCCGAGGGCGGCAGCGCATCGCCCCCGGCGCCAGATCACCGTGAGACAACAGAGGCCGTGACCCCCCGCCTCCTGCACGAACCCAGTCCATGATTCTTGAAATGCGGAACATCCGCAAAACCTTCCCCGGCGTGGTCGCACTCAACCAGGTGAACCTGAACGTGCGTGCCGGCGAGATCCACGCCATCGTCGGCGAGAACGGCGCGGGCAAGTCCACGCTGATGAAGGTGCTCTCGGGCGTCTACCCCCATGGCAGCTACAGCGGCGAGATCGTCTTCGAGGGCCAGGAGCGCCGCTTCGACGGCATCCGCGACAGCGAGCACCTGGGCGTGATCATCATCCACCAGGAACTGGCCCTGGTGCCCCTGCTCTCCATCGCCGAGAACATCTTCCTGGGCAACGAGACGGCGCGCCACGGGGTGATCGACTGGATGGCGGCCCACAGCAAGGCCCAGGCCCTGCTGAAAAAGGTGGGCCTCAAGGAATCGCCCGAGACCCTGGTCACCCACCTGGGCGTGGGCAAGCAGCAGCTGGTGGAGATTGCCAAGGCGCTGTCGCGCCAGGTGCGCCTCCTGATCCTGGACGAACCCACGGCCAGCCTCAACGAGAACGACAGCCAGGCCCTGCTGGACCTGCTGCTGGAGCTCAAGAAGCAGGGCATCACCTGCATCCTGATCTCGCACAAGCTCAACGAAATTTCGCGCGTGGCCGATGCCATCACCGTACTGCGCGACGGCAGCACGGTCGAGTCGCTCGACTGCCGCACCGGCCTGGTCAGCGAAGACCGCGTGATCAAGGCCATGGTGGGCCGCGAGATGGCCGACCGCTACCCGCCGCGCCAGCCCGACATCGGCGCCACCGTGTTCGAGGTGCGCAACTGGCGTGCCCACCACCCGCAGCATGCCGAGCGCGAGGTCATCAAGGGTGTCGACCTGCATGTTCGGCGCGGCGAGATCGTGGGCATCGCCGGCCTCATGGGCGCGGGCCGCACCGAGCTGGCGATGAGCATCTTCGGCAAATCCTGGGGCCAGCGCATCAGCGGCCAGGTGCTGCTGAACGGCCAGGAAATCGACGTGGGCACGGTGGAGAAGGCCGTGCGCCACGGCCTGGCCTATGTGACCGAGGACCGCAAGGGCAACGGCCTGGTGCTCAGTGAAGACATCCAGTTCAACGTCTCGCTGGCCAACCTCTCCGGCATCTCCACCGCCACGGTGATGGACCCAGGGCGCGAGCACCAGGTGGCGCAGGACTACCGGCGCCGGCTGCGCATCCGCTGCTCGGGCGTGGACCAGAAGACCGTGAACCTCTCGGGCGGCAACCAGCAGAAGGTGGTGCTGGGCAAGTGGCTGTTCACCAACCCCGAGGTGCTCATCCTCGACGAGCCCACGCGCGGCATCGACGTGGGCGCCAAGTACGAGATCTACACCCTGATCGCCCAGATGGCGGCCGAGGGCAAGTGCGTGATCGTGATCTCGTCGGAGATGCCCGAACTGCTGGGCATCACGGACCGCATCTACGTGATGAACGAAGGGCGCTTCGTCGCCGAGATGCCCACTTCTGACGCAAGCCAGGAAAAGATCATGCGCGCGATAGTGAAAGCCAGTTGATATGAAGCACCCCCTGAGTCGCTTCGCGCCTTCCCCCTCTCTCGACTCGCTGCGCGAGTCGGGAGGGGGACGCCCCC
>NZ_AKJX01000196.1 GCF_000276605.1 Acidovorax sp. CF316
AACGTCAACACCGGCGCGGGCACCAGCTACTACAAGGCCAGCGCCGTGACGCCGCTGGCGGGCCTGGTGATCAAGCCGACGAAGAACATCTCGGTCTACACCAACTACACCGCTGGCCTGACCCGTGGCGGCACGGCCGGCCCGGGCACGGCCAACGCGGGCGAGACCTTCGCACCGCAGAAGTCCAAGCAGAACGAAATCGGCGTGAAGGTCGACTGGGGCCAGCTGACCACCCAGGCCGCCGTCTACCAGATCAAGCGCCCGAGCGCCCTGACCGACCCGGCCACCAACCGCTACAGCTTCGGCGGCGAGCAGCGCAACCGCGGCCTGGAACTGACAGCCTACGGCGAAGTGCAGCGCGGCCTGCGTGCCATGGCCAGCGCCTCGTTCAACAATGCCAAGCTCACGCGCACTGCCGGTGGCGTGAACCAGGGCAACGATGCGGCCGGCGTGCCCGACCGCACCTTCAACCTGGGCCTGGACTGGGACACGCCGCTGCAGGGCCTGAGCGTGAACGGCCGGGTGATCAACACCTCCGGCATGTACGCCGACGCCACCAACCGCCTGCGCGTGCCCGCCTGGACGCGCCTGGACATCGGTGCCCGCTACGCCACCAACGTGGCTGGCAAGCCCCTGGTGCTGCGCGCCAACCTGGAGAACGTGTCCGACAAGAACTACTGGGTCATCAGCAACTACGTGACCGTGGGCGCGCCCCGCACGCTGATGCTGTCGGCCGCTGTGGACTTCTGAGGCACCGAACCCTGACATGACGCAAGTCCACACTGTCCGGGGCGCTGCAGTGCGCCCCATGATGGCCGTGCTGCGCGGTATCTGGCGCGCCGGGCCGCTGGTGTCGCGCATCGTGGCGGCCATCGGCGGCGGCTATGTGCTGGCGGCGCTGTTCAGCGTGGCCGTGCTGGCCCTGCCCATGGCCCGGCCCCAGGCCGTGATCACGGGCATGCTGGCCAGCTTCGCGATCTACACATGCGCGGTGATCTGGGTGTTTGCCGTGCGCAGCGCCTGGCGCGCCTGGGCCGGGCTGGTGGTGGTGGCATTGCCGCTGGCACTGGCTGCATGGACCGTGTGGTCCTCTGCAGGAGCTTCCCAATGACGACCTACAACGACGTACCGGATGACGAGCCCAAGGCACCGGGCATCCGCCAGACCATGTCGGACCTGCATACCTGGGCCGGCCTGCTGTGCGGCTGGTTCCTGTATGCGATGTTCCTCACGGGTACTGTGAGCTACTTCAAGGACGAGATCTCGCAGTGGATGCGGCCCGAACTGCCGCACCGTGCGGTGGTGCCCGATGCGGCCGAGTCGGCCCAGCGCATCGCCAACCAGCTCATCGCGCTGGTGCCCAATGCGCCGCAGTGGAGCATGCGCCTGCCCGACGAGCGCTACACCACGGTGGACAGCTTCTGGCGCCTGCCGCGCGGCCAGGGCCCGGCGGCGAATGGGCGCAACTTCGGCAGCGCCAATTTCGACCCGCTGACCGGTGAGAAGGTGGCTTCGCGCGAAACCGTGGGTGGGGAGTTCTTCTACCGCTTCCACTTCCAGTTCCACTACATGCCCGTGCTCTGGGGCCGCTGGCTCGCGGGCTTCTGCGCCATGTTCATGCTGGTGGCCATCGTCAGCGGGGTCATCACGCACAAGAAGATCTTCACCGACTTCTTCACCTTCCGCTGGGGCAAGGGCCAGCGCTCGTGGCTGGATGCGCACAACGCGCTGTCGGTGTTCGGGCTGCCGTTCCACTTCATGATCACCTACACCGGCCTGGTCACGCTGATGGCGTTGTACATGCCGTTCGGCGAGCAGGCGGTGTACAAGACACCGGCGCAGAAGCAGGAAATGACCTCCCAGCTCAGCGCCTTCATCCAGCCCGGCAAGGCCACGGGCCAACCGGCAGCGCTGGCGCCGGTGGACGAGATGGTGCGCCAGGCCCAGGCCCGCTGGGGCGAGGGCAACGTGGGCCGCGTCACCGCCACCAATGCGGGCGACGCGGCTGCGCGCGTGAGCGTCACGCGTGGCGAGGAAGGCCGGGTCTCCATGAGCCCGCAGTACATGCTGTTCGACGGTGTGAGCGGCAAGCTGCTGGAGGTCAAGGAGGGCGTGGGCCCCGCGGCCGAAACGCGCGGCGTGCTGTACTCGCTGCACCTGGGGCGCTTTTCCGACCTGCACATGCGCTGGCTGTACTTCATCGTGAGCCTGGCCGGCACGGCCATGGTGGGCACGGGCCTGGTGATGTGGACCGTCAAGCGCCGCCAGAAGCTGGGCAACCCGGAGCGGCCGCATTTCGGCTTCCGCCTGGTGGAGAAGCTCAACATCGCCAGCATCGCGGGCCTGTCCATCGCGATGGCCGGCTTCCTCTGGGGCAACCGCCTGTTGCCGCAGGGCATGGCCGAGCGCACCGCCTGGGAGGTACACGTGTTCTTCATCGTCTGGGCGCTGACGCTGGCGCACGCCATGCTGCGCCCTTCGCGCCGCGCCTGGATCGAGCAGTTCTGGGTCGGCGCAGCGGCGCTGGCGCTGCTGCCCGTGGTCAGCGCACTGACCACCGAGCGGCCGCTGTGGCGCAGCCTGGCCCAGGGGGACTGGGTGTTCGCCGGCTTCGAGCTCATGCTCTGGGTGCTGGCCGGCCTGCATGTGTGGCTGGCGGTGCGCACGGCGCGCCACCAGGGGCCCAAGCGCCGTGCGGCGCGCGCGCCCGCGGCGTCCAACGTGCCCGCCGGCGCAGCCATGGCCAAGGAAGGTGCCTGATGGTCCACGCAGCCACCTTCCTGGTCTGCCTCGTCGCGTTCGCGGCGCTGGCGCTGGGCACCGAACGCCAGCAGGACGACCTGTTCGGCCAGCCACTGCCCGTGCGCGCTACCCGGCTGTGGCGCCTGCTGGGCTGGGGCGCGCTGGTTCTGGCGCTGGCCATCATCGTGCAGGCCCAGGGCTGGGGCATGGGGCTGGTGAGCTACAGCGGCCACACCAGCCTGGCGGCCGGCATCGTGCTGGGCGCGTTGATCGTGCACAGCCGCAGGCGCGGGCGGCGCTGAGCCGCCAGCCCTTTCTTCAGCGGCGCGGTGCCTGCGCCCGCCGGCGTGAGCGCAGCACGACCACCTGGGCGGCATAGCCAAGAACAAAGATGGCCAGCCAGGCCAGTAGTGCACCGCGCACGAGCGCCGAGTCCGGGCCCGAAGCCAGGGGTTGGGCGGGCGGCAGGCGCGTCAGCGTCTCGTTGATGCCGGGCACCAGCAGCAGAAAGACGCTGAACGACCATCCCAAGGTCGCCAGATAGGCGCTGGCCCGCCCGAGGAACGACAGTTTCGGTGCCAGCCAGGCGCCGAAGACTGCGAGCAGCGCCAGGATGCCCAGCGCATGCCCGGCGTTGAACCCCCCGGTGCTCGACAGGCCGAAGGCCGTGAGCACCGAGAGCACCAGGCCCACCAGGTACACGCGGCCGGGGCGGGTCGCTGGATCGATGCCGCCGAAGCGGGCAAAGCTGTAGAGCGCCGCGCCCAGCGGCACGAGGCTGATGGCGGTGTGGGCGATGCCAAGGAGGGAGAGGGGATTGGGCATGGAAAAGGGTCTCGTGGTGGGGGTTCTCTGGTGATGGGGCAGTCTAGGATTGCGCGCCCCGGGCAGGGGTGACAAGTGCATGACAAAGCTGTCATGCGCCGCCCACCGCGTGGCTTTGCCCGAGAATCGATGGCATGAAGATCCTGGTCATCGAGGACGACCCCAAGACGGGGGACTACCTGAAGAAGGGCCTGCGCGAGAGCGGCTACAGCGTGGACCTGGCGCGCACGGGCACCGAGGGCCTGCGCATGGCGCTGGCCCATGCCTACGACCTGGTGGTGCTGGATGTCAGCCTGCCGGGCATCGATGGCTGGCAGATCATGCCGGCGCTGCGCGAGAAGGGTGATCTGCGTGTGCTGTTCCTCACGGCGCGCGACCAGCTGAGCGACCGCATCCGCGGGCTGGAACTCGGCGCCGACGACTACCTCGTGAAACCGTTCTCGTTCACCGAGCTGGTGCTGCGCATCCGCACCCTGCTGCGGCGGGGGCCGGCCCGCGAAGCCGATGTGTACGAGGTGGCGGGCCTGCGCCTGGACGTGCTGCGGCGCAAGGTGACCCGCGAAGGGGCGGAGATCGCCCTCTCGAACAAGGAATTTCTGCTGCTGCACCTGCTGGTGAAGCGGCAGGGCGAGGCGCTGCCGCGCACGCTGATCGCCTCCGAGGTGTGGAACATGAATTTCGACAGCGACACCAATGTCGTCGACGTCGCAGTCAAGCGCCTGCGTGCCAAGGTCGACAAGCCGTTTGCCGCGCCGCTGATCCACACCGTGCGCCATGTCGGCTATGCCTTTGGCGACCTGCCCTCGGACCCGACCGGGAGTGGTGATTGATGGTGGTGCGCTGGTTGCCCCGCTCGCTGGCCGTGCGCGTGACCCTGCTGTGCGGCTTGATCGCGGTGTCGGTCACCGGCATGCTGGGCGGCAACTACTTCTTTGCCGCGCGCAGCGCCATCCTCGCCCATGCCGACGAGCAGCTGATCATGCGGGTGGAGCGGTTGCGCCGCCTGCTCGGCGATGCGCGCAGCGTGCAGGAGCTGCGCGACCAGGCGATGCTGCTCGAGGCCCTGTCGGGCAGTTCGGGCGATGTCTTCGTCCTGCGCCGCACGGGCGAGGGGCCGCTGGTCGAAGTCAACCCGGGCCAGGTGGCGCCGCCGGCCTGTGCCGTACCCGCCGCCGCCGACAGGCCGCTGGCGCGGGCCGATGTGTGCCACAGCGAGACCCCGGGCGTGCCCCGCATGCACTGGGCCGCGGGCGCGGCGCGCTCGGGCCACGACGGGCGGATGGTGGAGGTGCTGGCGGGGCATGCGCTGGCCAGCGAGATGCAGATGATCCGGCGCAGCCGCGACCAGGTGCTGTTCAGCACCTTCCTGGCCGTGCTCGCCTGTTCGCTGCTGGTCTACTGGGTGCTGCGCCATGGCCTGAGGCCGCTGCACCGGGTGGCGGCGCAGGCCTCGCTGATCGAGCCGATCAACCTGGCGATCCGCTTGCCCGAATACGATGCGCCGCTGGAGCTGCAGCAGATGGTGGCGGTGTTCAATGCCATGCTGGACCGCATCGCCACCGGCTATGGCCGGCTGTCGCAGTTCTCGGCCGATCTGGCGCACGAGATCCGCACGCCGGTCGGTGCCGTGATCGGGCAGACGCAGGTGGCGCTCAGCCGCACCCGCAGCCCCGAGGAGTACCGGCAGGTGCTCGAATCCAACCTGGAGGAGCTGAACCGCCTGCGCCGCACCGTCGACGACATTCTGTTCCTGGCCCAGGCCGACCATGCCACGCTGCAGATCGAGCGCACGCCCATGGACATGGCGGCCGAGCTGCAGCGCATCGCCGACTACTTCGAGGGCCCGGCCGACGAGGCGGGCTTGCGCTTCGTGGTGCAGGCCGGTGGCATGGCCCGCGTGAACCCGCCGCTCGCCCTGCGCGCGTTGCACAACCTGGTGGTCAATGCGGTGCGCTACAGCACGCCCGGAACCGTGGTCCGCCTGGCGGCCTCCGAGGAGGAAGGTGCCTCAACGATGGTGGTGGAGAACCAGGGCCTGCCGATTCCGCCCGCGCAGATGGAGCGGCTCTTCGACCGCTTCTACCGCGCCGAGGCCGTGCACGACCGCCCCGCGGAGTCCAGCGGCCTGGGCCTGGCGATCGTCAAGGCCATCATGGACCTGCATGGGGGCGAGGTCCGGGCGTCGTGCCCGGCACCGGGCACGATCCGTTTCGAACTGCGGTTCCCGCGCTGAGCGGATCGCCGGCACACCCCGCAGGCTCACATCGTGAAGTCGTAGCCGATGGTGATGGGCGCGTGGTCCGAGAACTTCACGTCCTTGTAGATGGCCTCGGTGCGCGCCAGCGCTGCCATCGCCGGGGTGGCCAGGTGGTAGTCCAGGCGCCAGCCCACGTTGTTGGCATAGGCCTGGCCGCGGTTGCTCCACCATGTGTACGCGGTGTCGGTGGTGGTCGGTTGTAACTGACGGTAAACGTCGATCAGACCGCCGCCTTCATCAGTTGTGTGCAACAACTTTGTCATCCAGGCCCGTTCTTCGGGCAGGAAACCGCTGTTTTTCTGGTTGCTGCGCCAGTTCTTGAGGTCGATCTGCTGGTGCGCGATGTTGATGTCGCCGCACAGGATGAACTCGCGCTCGCCCTTGAGCGTCATGAGGTGGGGATGGAACTCGGCGAGAAAGCGGTACTTGGCGAGCTGGCGCTCCTCGCCCGAGGAGCCGCTCGGGAAATAGGCGCTGATGATGGACAGCTTGCGCGCAGGGGTGTCAAAGCGCAGTTCGAGGTAGCGGCCTTCGGCATCGAACTCGGTCGAGCCGTAGCCCACGACCACGTCGCTGGGCAGGTGGCGGGTGTAGATGCCCACGCCCGAGTAGCCCTTCTTCTGGGCGTAGTGGAAGTGGCCGTCCATCTCGGCCAGGCGCTCGAAGCGTGTGGCAATGTCGGCGGCCTGCGCCTTGACTTCCTGCACGCAAATACAATCTGGCCGTGTGGCAGCCATCCAGCTTTCCACCCCCTTGGTGGTGGCGGACCGGATGCCATTGAGGTTGAGGCTGGTCAAATTGAACAAGGAATTTCCCATGGTAGATGTAGGTAGCCAGGGCCCGGATCAGGGCCAGCTGGCGCAGGACTTTGTGCGGTTTGCCGTCGAATCGGGGGTGCTGCGCTTTGGGGAATTCAAGACCAAGGCCGGGCGCCTGAGTCCTTATTTCTTCAATGCAGGCCTGTTCGACGATGGCAGCAAGATGGGGCGCCTGGCCGAATTCTATGCAAAAGCCCTGATCGCCAGCGGCATCGAGTTCGACATGGTGTTCGGGCCCGCCTACAAGGGCATCCCGCTGGCCGCCACCGTGGCGGTGGAGCTGGCGCGCCATGGGCGCAATGTGCCCTTTGCCTACAACCGCAAGGAGGCCAAGGACCATGGTGAAGGCGGCACCCTGGTGGGCGCGCCCCTGCAAGGCCGCGTGCTGATCGTGGACGACGTGATGTCCGCCGGCACTGCCGCGCGCGAGTCCATCGCCCTCATCCAGGCCGCCGGTGCCACTCCCCATGCCGTGGCCATTGCACTGGACCGCCAGGAGAAAGCCACCGAAAATGGACTGGACGTGGAGCACAGTGCAGTGCAGTATGTGCGCCAGCAGCTTGGAATGAAGGTTTGTACTATCGCCAAGCTGGCAGACTTATTGCTGTACCTATCGCAAACAGGGGGGGCGGAGATGCGCGCCCACCACGAGCGGGTTTCCGCATACCGCGAGCGGTACGGGGTGAATGAAGGGTAATTAGTTGCACAAGACGGCGTGGCTTATCGGCGAGTTGGCATTGGCAGGCCTGGCCACGGCATCCGTGTGGGCGCAGCAGCCTACGGGCCCCGTAGGCAGTATCTACACCTGCACGGACCGCAATGGGCGCAAGCTCACGGCGGACCGGCCGATTGCCGACTGCCTGGACCGCGAGCAGCGAGAGCTGGCCCCCTCGGGCATGGTGCGGCGCCAGGTCGGCCCGGTGCTGTCCGAGCAGGAGCGTGCGGTGGTCGAGGCGCGCCAGCGCAAGGAGGCCGAGGAGCGCTCCCGTGCCCTGGAGGAGCGCCGCCGCGAGCGTGCCTTGACGGCGCGCTACCCCGACAAGGCAGCCCACGACGTGGAGCGCAAGGCCGCCATCCAGATGGTGGAAGACGTCGCCGCCACGGCAGAAAAGCGCCTCATCGAGTTGCGCCAGCAGCGCAAGACGCTGGACACCGAGATGGAGTTCTACAAGAAGGACCCGAGCAAGGCGCCGATGGTGCTGCGCACGCGGATCGCCGAGAACGAAGACAGCGTTGCCGAGCAGCAGCGCTTCATTGCCGGCCAGGGTGACGAGAAGCGCCGGGTGCACCAGCGCTTCGATGTGGAGCTGGCACAGCTGCGCAAGCTGTGGGACGAGCAGCGGGGCGTTGCGGTGCCCGGTGCCGCCACCCCGGCATCCGCTGGCGGCTCACGCTGAGCCTACATCCCTGGAACCCCGGGCGGGGTTCCGTGGGGCAGACACCTTCCAGGGGATGGAAGGAAGGTGCCCGGGGAACGGTGTCAGCCTGACAGCTTGGCGCGCAGCAGGTCGTTGACCTGTTGCGGGTTGGCCTTGCCCTTGCTCGCCTTCATGATCTGGCCCACCAGTGCGTTGAAGGCCTTGTCCTTGCCCGCGCGGAACTGCGCGACGTTGTCGGCATTGGCCGCAATCACCTCGTCGATGATGCCTTCCAGTGCGCCCGTGTCGTTCATCTGCTTGAGGCCCTTGGCCTCGATGACGGCATCCACGTCGCTGGACTCGCCGGTCCACAGCGCTTCGAACACCTGCTTGGCGGCGTTGTTGGACACCGTGCCGTCGGCGATGCGGCCGATCAGCGCACCCAACTGGGCGGCCGTCACGGGCGATGCGTCGAGCGCCAGGTCGCCTGCGTTCAGGCGGCGCGAGACCTCGCCCATGATCCAGTTGCTGGCCAGCTTGGGCTGCTGGCTGGCCTGGGCCGCTGCCTCGAAGTAGGCGGCCATGGCCTTGCTCTGGGTCAGCGTGGTGGCGTCGTACTCGGGCAGGCCGTAGTCGGCCACGAAACGCGCGGCCATGGTGCGCGGCAGTTCGGTCATCTGGGCGCGCTGCGCATCCACCCACTCGCGCGGGATCTGCAGCGGCGGCAGGTCCGGGTCGGGGAAGTAGCGGTAGTCGGCCGCGTCTTCCTTGGTGCGCATGGCGCGCGTCTCGCCCGTGGCGTCGTTGAACAGCACCGTGGCCTGCTGGATGGCACGGCCATCCTCGATCTCCTCGATCTGCCACAGGATCTCGTAGTCGATGGCCTGCTGCATGAACTTGAAGCTGTTCAGGTTCTTGATCTCGCGGCGCGTGCCCAGCGGGGCGCCGGGCTTGCGCACCGAGACGTTGGCATCGCAGCGGAACGAACCTTCCTGCATGTTGCCGTCGCAGATGCCGATCCAGGTCACGATCTTGTGCAGTTCACGCGCATAGGCCACGGCTTCTTCGGTGGAGCGCATGTCGGGCTCGGTCACGATCTCCAGCAGCGGCGTGCCGGCACGGTTCAGGTCGATGCCGCTCTGGCCGATGAAGTCCTCGTGCAGCGACTTGCCGGCATCCTCTTCGAGGTGGGCGCGCACCAGGCGCACGGTCTTCTTCTCGTCGCCGAGGAAGAACTGCACCTCGCCGCCCTGCACCACGGGGATCTCGAACTGGCTGATCTGGTAGCCCTTGGGCAGGTCGGGGTAGAAGTAGTTCTTGCGCGCGAAGATGCTCTCGGGCGCGATGTGCGAACCGAGGGCCAGGCCGAGCTTGATCGCGCATTCCACCGCGGCGCGGTTCATCACCGGCAGCGTGCCGGGCAGGGCCAGGTCCACGGCGCAGGCCTGGGTATTGGGCTCGGCACCGAAGGCCGTGGAGGCACGGCTGAAGATCTTGCTCTCGGTGGCGAGCTGGGCGTGGGTCTCGAAGCCGATCACGACCTCGTAGCCACGGATCAATTTGCTGGTCGTCGTTGTCGTCATGTCACAGACCTCCGGGTTGGCGGAGGTGAAAGTCGGTGGCCTGCTGCAGCCGGTGCGCTGCGTTGAGCAGGCGCGCTTCCTGGAAGTAGTTGCCGATCAGCTGCAGGCCCACGGGCATGCCGCCTTCGCCGAAGCCCGCGGGCACGCTCATGCCCGGCAGTCCGGCCAGCGAGCCGGGCAGCGTGAAGATGTCGGCCAGGTAGTCGGCCAGCGGGTCGGCGCCATGCTCTCCGAGCTTCCAGGCCACGGTGGGGGCCACGGGGCCGGCGATCACATCGCACTGCGCGAACGCCTGCTGGAAATCGTCGGCGATCATGCGGCGGATCTTCTGGGCCTTGAGGTAGTAGGCGTCGTAGTAGCCGTGCGAGAGCACGTAGGTGCCGATCATGATGCGGCGCTTGACCTCGTCGCCGAAGCCTTCGGCGCGGGTCTTCTTGTACATGTCCACCAGGTCGACGTAGTCCTTGGCGCGGTGGCCGAACTTCACGCCGTCGAAACGGCTCAGGTTGGACGACGCCTCGGCCGGCGCGATGATGTAGTACACCGGGATCGAGAGTTCGGTGCGTGGCAGGCGGATGGGCACCAGCTTCGCGCCGAGCTTCTCGTATTCCTTGAGCGCAGCGTCCACTGCGGCGCGCACGTCGGGTGCCAGGCCGTCACCGAAGAACTCGGCCGGGATGCCGATGCGAAGGCCGTCGATGGAGTGGTTCAGCGAGCGGCTGTAGTCCTCGGCAGGCACATCCAGCGAGGTGGAGTCGCGGTCCAGGTCCGGGCCGCACATGGTGGACAGCAGCAGCGCGCAGTCCTCGGCGGTGCGCGCCATGGGGCCGGCCTGGTCCAGGCTGGAGGCGAAGGCGATCATGCCGTAGCGCGAGGCCCGGCCGTAGGTGGGCTTGATGCCGGTGATGCCGCAGAACGAGGCCGGCTGGCGGATGGAGCCGCCGGTGTCCGTGCCGGTCACGGCCGGGGCCAGCCGCGCGGCCACGGCCACGGCGCTGCCGCCCGAGGAGCCGCCGGGAATGCGCGCGGTGTCCCAGGGGTTGCGCACCGGGGCGGGTGCATCGAAGCCCACGGGGACCACGGCCGAGTTCTCGTTGGCCGAGCCCATGGCGAATTCGTCGCAGTTGAGCTTGCCCAGGGTCACGGCGCCGGCTTCGGCCAGCTTGCGCACGACGGTGGCGTCGAACGGTGACTGGTAGCCCGCGAGCATCTTCGAGCCGGCGGTGCTGGGGAAGTCGCGCGTGACGAAGATGTCCTTGTGCGCCAGCGGCACTCCTTCGAGCGTGCCGGCCGTGCCTGCAGCGATGCGGGCATCGGCCGCGCGGGCCTGGGCCAGCGTGGCGTCTTCATTGACCGCCACGTAGGCACCCAGCGACTGGTGGGCCTTGGCGCGGGCCAGGAAATGCTGGGCCGCTTCCACGGCGGAAACCTGGCGTTCGCGCAGCTGCGCGGCCAGGGCGGTGACGGTCAGGTCGTGCAGGTCGGTGGTCTTGTTGTCGCTCATGGCCGGCCTCACTCGATCACCTTGGGCACAAGGAACAATCCTTGCTCTACCGCCGGGGCACTGCGCTGGTTGGCCTCGCGCTGGTTGGGTTCGCTGACCACATCGTCGCGCAGGCGCAGGGCGACCGCCTGGATGGCCGCCACGGGGTGCGCCAGGGGCGTGAGGTCCCCGGTATCCACAGCGCTCATTTTCTCGACGATGCCGAAAAAGCCGTTGAGTTGCGTGAGCATGCGCTCACTTTCGCTCGCGCTCAATTCCAGTCGCGCCAGGTTGGCGATTCGACCGATGTCCAGGGATGTCAGTGCCATAGGGAAAAAATTCGGGGGAAACCAGATGTAAAGCTGAATGGGGGGGTGGGGCCAGGGGAGTTATTCACAGGGGATAGGGTATTATCCCGGCTTTGCCGCAATACCCTCCCTCATGCCGGTCATTGTGCGAAAAAAGCGAAATTTGACCCCGTAAACCCGGCGATGGCAGGCCGATGCGCACGCCATGCCTGAGAGGATTCTTGAATGTTCGGAGCTTTCCGTCGGTACTTCTCCACCGACCTTGCCATTGATCTTGGCACAGCCAACACCCTGATATTCGCCCGCGATAAAGGCATTGTGCTCGATGAGCCCTCTGTAGTCGCCATCCGCCACGAAGGCGGCCCCCATGGAAAGAAAGTCATCCAGGCCGTAGGCCATGAAGCCAAGGCCATGCTGGGCAAGGTGCCCGGCAACATCGAAGCCATCCGGCCCATGAAGGATGGCGTGATCGCCGACTTCGTGATCACCGAGCAGATGATCAAGCAGTTCATCAAGATGGTGCACCCGCGCACGCTGTTCACTCCCAGCCCGCGCATCATCATCTGCGTGCCCTGCGGCTCCACCCAGGTCGAGCGCCGTGCCATCAAGGACGCGGCCGAAGCGGCTGGTGCCACCGCCGTCTACCTGATCGAGGAACCCATGGCCGCCGGCATCGGCGCCGGCCTGCCGGTCTCGGAAGCCAGCGGCTCCATGGTCGTGGACATCGGCGGCGGCACCACCGAGGTGGGCGTGATCTCGCTGGGTGGCATGGTCTACAAGGGCAGTGTGCGCGTGGGCGGCGACAAGTTCGACGAAGCCATCATCAGCTACATCCGCCGCAACTACGGCATGCTGATCGGCGAGCCCACCGCCGAATCCATCAAGAAGAACATCGGTTCCGCCTTCCCGGGCTCCGAAGTGCGCGAGATGGAAGTCAAGGGCCGCAACCTCAGCGAAGGCGTGCCACGCAGCTTCACCATCTCCAGCAACGAAGTGCTGGAGGCGCTGACCGATCCGCTCAACCAGATCGTCTCGGCCGTCAAGAACGCCCTGGAGCAGACCCCGCCGGAACTCGGTGCCGATATTGCCGACCGCGGCATGATGCTGACCGGTGGCGGTGCGCTGCTGCGCGACCTCGATCGTCTGCTGGCCGAGGAAACCGGCCTGCCGGTGCTGGTGGCCGAAGACCCGCTGACCTGCGTGGTGCGCGGCTGCGGCATTGCGCTGGAGCGCATGGACCGCCAGGGCAGCATCTTTACAAGCGAGTAAGTTCCCCGTGCCTGCGCGCCGCGCAGGCACCCCATCGCGCTGAAATGGCATGACCGCAACCGCACCGATGCTTTTTGAGCCGTGCCCCTGGCCGCCGCGTTCGCACGCGTTGCAGATCCGACGCTGAGCGCCATGCCCCTGGGAACCCTGGAGCGCAGTGCGCCTCCCTTCTTCAAGCAAGGCCCTTCGGCCCTGTCACGGCTGGCGCTCTACGGTGCGCTGGCCTTGTTCCTCATGGTGGCGGACGTCCGCTTCAAGCTGACCGGGCCGTTCCGCCAGGCCGTCTCCACCGTGCTCTACCCTGTGCAGTGGCTCATGCTGCAGCCGGTGGAGTTCGCGGGGCGGGGCGCGGGCTACTTCCAGGACCTGAAAACCGCGCAGCACGATGCCGATGCCGCGCGCAGCAAGATGGCGCAGATGTCCGAGCGCGCCAGCCAGGCCGAGCAACTGCTGCTGGAGAACGACCGCCTGCGCAAGCTGCTGGCGCTGCGCGAGCGGGTCAGCACGCCATCGCAGGCGGCCGAGGTCATCTATGACACCGCCGATCCCTACACCCGCCGGGTGGTGCTGGACAAGGGCCAGATGGGCGGCGTGGAGCTCGGCGCCCCGGTGCTCGACGAGGCCGGCATCCTGGGCCAGGTCACGCGTGTGTTCCCCATGCTCAGCGAGGTCACGCTGCTGGTGGACCGCGACCAGGCCATCCCGGTTCTCAACATCCGCACCGGCGCGCGCGGCGTCGCCTATGGCGATCCGGTTGCCGGCAACGAGGGCGGCATGGAACTGCGCTTCATGCCCGCCAATGCCGACGTGCGCGAGGGTGACCTGCTCACCACCAGCGGCGTGGACGGCCTGTACCCCTCGGGCCTGCCCGTGGCCAAGGTCGTGCGCGTGGAGCGCCGTGCCGATTCGGCCTTTGCGCGCATCTACTGCGCCCCGCTGGCCCAGGTGCAGGGGGCCCGCCACGTGGTGGTGCTCAAGCCGCTGTCGGGCCACATCCCGGAGCGGCCCGAGCCGGCACCCACGCCCAGCTCCAGCAAGAAGGGGCGCCACAAATGATCATGCCGCGCGGCCAGCCGCTGCTGCTCCCCGTCAATCCCGTGTTCATCGCTGCCAGCCTCGCGGTGGGGCTGGCCATCAACATGCTGCCCCTGGGCCGCGTGGTCTGGACGCCCGACCTGCTGATGCTGCTGATCGTGTTCTGGAGCGTGCACCAGCCGCTGCGCATCGGCATGGGCACGGCCTTTGCGCTGGGCCTGTGCATGGATGTGCAGCAGTCCGCGCTGCTCGGCCAGCATGCGCTGTCCTACTCGGTGCTGGCCTTCGGCGCCATCGCCATCCACCGCCGCCTGCTGTGGTTCAGCGTGCCCTCGCAGGCGCTGCAGGTGCTGCCGCTGTTCCTCATCGCGCATTCCATCGAACTGCTGGTGCGCGTGGTCTCGGGGGGCATCTTCCCCGGCCTGTGGATCTTCGTGGCGCCAGTGCTGGAGGCGCTGCTCTGGCCCCTGGCCAGCTGGGTGCTGCTGGCACCCCAGCGGCGCCCGCCCGATCGCGACCAGAATCGCCCGCTATGAGCCCGGTGTGGACCATCCAGCAACCCGCCTGCGCCCGCCGCATGGTGGTGGGGAGCGTGCAGCATGACTGAATTGCGCAACGCCGAAGCGGACTCCTCGCGCTTTCGCGCCCGCATCTTCACCGTCGCCTTCGTGGTGCTGCTGGCCTTCGGCCTGCTGGTCTCGCGCCTGGTGTACCTGCAGGTGGTGCGCCACGACGACCTGGCTGCCCAGGCCGAGAGCAACCGCACGGCCGTGGTGCCCATCGTCCCCAACCGCGGCCAGATCATGGACCGCAACGGCGTGGTGCTGGCCACCAACTATGCGGCCTATACGCTGGAGATCACGCCCTCGCGCACCGGCGGGCTGGAAGACACCATCGAGGAACTCGCCAAGGTGGTCGACATCCAGCAGCGCGACCGGCGGCGCTTCAAGCGCCTGCTGGAGGAGTCGCGCAACTTCGAGTCCCTGCCCATCCGCACGCGCCTCACGGACCAGGAAGTGGCGCGGTTTTCCGCGCAGCGCTACCGCTTCCCCGGCGTGGACATCAAGGCCCGGCTGTTCCGCAACTACCCGCTGGGCGATGCGGGCGCCCATGCCATCGGCTACATCGGGCGCATCAACCAGACCGAGAAGGCGCGCATCCAGGACTCGGAGGACGAGGCCAACTACCGCGGCACCGAATACATCGGCAAGCTCGGCGTGGAGCAGAGCTTCGAGAACATGCTGCATGGCCTGACCGGCGTGGAGCGCATGGAGACCTCGGCCGGCGGCCATGCCGTGCGGCGCCTGGCCAGCCACCCGGCCACACCGGGCAACACGGTGATGCTGTCGCTGGACATCAAGCTGCAAAAGCTCATCGAGGACATGTTCGGCGACCGGCGCGGCGCCCTGGTGGCGATCGACCCGCGCAATGGCGAGGTGCTGGCACTGGTGAGCAAGCCCACCTTCGATCCGAACCTGTTCGTCGAAGGCATCGACAGCGAAAGCTGGCAGGCGCTCAACGAGTCCATCGACAAGCCGCTGCTCAACCGCGCGCTGCGCGGCACCTACCCGCCGGGCTCGACCTACAAGCCCTTCATGGCCCTGGCCGCGCTGCAACTGGGCAAGCGCTCGCCAAGCATGGTGGTCAGCGATCCGGGCTTCTACACCTTCGGCGGCCATACCTTCCGCAGCCACGAAGGCGGGCTGGGCGGCGTGGACATGCACCGCGCCATCCAGTTCTCGAGCAATACCTACTTTTATTCGCTGGCCGTTGAAATGGGCGTGGACGCCATCCACGACTTCATGAAACCGCTGGGCCTGGGCCAGGTCACGGGGATCGATCTGAATGGCGAGCTGCGCGGCGTGTTGCCCAGCACCGCCTGGAAGCGCAACGCCTACAAGCGCCCCGAGATGAAGCGCTGGCATCCGGGCGAGACCGTGTCCCTGGGCATCGGCCAGGGCTACAACAACTTCACCATGCTGCAGCTGGCGCAGGCCGAGGCCACGCTGGCCAATGGCGGCACGCGGTATGCGCCGCACCTCATCAAGGCGGTGCGCGACACGGTCACCGGCACCGTGACGCCGGTGGTGCAGCCCCCGGGCGAGAACCTCGGCTACCTGCCCAAGAACGTGGAGATCGTGCGCAATGCGCTGGTGGCGGTGAACAAGGGCGGCACGGGCACGCGCATCTTTGCCGGCGCACCCTACACCTCTGCCGGCAAGACGGGTACCGCGCAGGCCATGAGCCTGGGCCAGAACGTGCGCTACAACGCCAAGGCGCTCGAAGAGCACCAGCGCGACCACTCGCTCTTCGCGGCCTTCGCGCCGGCCGAGGAACCCAGGATCGCGCTGGCGGTCATCGTGGAGAACGCCGGCTTTGGCGCGGCTGCGGCCGGCCCGATCGCACGGCGCGTGTTCGACTACTGGCTGCAGGGCGAGTACCCGAACGAGGAAGACCTGGCCGCCGTGCGCAAGGGCCTGGCCGCGGCGCCCATCGGCAAGCCGCGCCTCGCGGCCGATGTGCCCGTCAGCCCGGCGGCACCCTGAGTTTCTTCGTCAGGCCTTGGCGCCCTGTGCCGGTGGCGCCAGCTGGCTGAACACCAGCGCGGCCACGATCAGGGCCGCGCCGCCCAATCCTGCCCAGCCCAGCCGCTCACCCAGCAGGGCCCAGGCCGTGAGCGCGGCAAACACCGGCTCCAGCCCGAAGACGATGGCACTGCGCATGGCGTCCACGCGCTGCTGGCCCCAGGCCTGCAGCGTGACCACCACCACGCTGGCCAGCAGGCCCAGGTAGACCAGGGCCACCCAGGCATCGGCCGGCAGGCGGCCGGCGGCCTGGGGCAGCCAGTCCATCCCGCTGCCACGCGCAAGCAGCAGCAGCGTGGAGGCCAGGGCCATCACCAGGGCCTGCGCCGCCGCCATGCGCGTGGCGCGCAGCGGGTGGGCCGCGGTGCGCCGTGCGCATTCTTCCAGCGCCAGGATGTACAGGGCATAGAACACGGTGCTGACCAGCGTCAGCGTATCGCCCAGGTTCCAGGGCTCGTTCTCGTGGAACATCAGCGCCATGCCCGCGCAGGCCATGGCGCAGGCCGCCCACAGGCGCCAGCCGTAGCGCCGGCCCATCAGCGCCATGGCGATCAGGGGCACGACCAGCACGTTCAGGCCGGTCACGAAGGCATTGCGGTTGCTGCTGGTGCGTGCCAGGCCCTCGATCTGCAGCCAGAACGCGAGGAACAGCAGCAGCCCCAACGCACAACCCCAGCGCCGCTCGTGGCGCAGCATGCCGCGCCACAGCGGCGCGAGCACCGCCAGGGCGATCACGAAGCGCAGCCAGATGATCTGCAGTGCATCGAGCTGGGCAGAGAGCAGCTTCATGGCGGGGAAGGTGGTGCCCCACACCACGGTCACCACCAACAGGGCCAGGAGGCCGAAACGTTCGGAGCGCATGGGTAGAAAAAGAAAAGGCTGGCCGGGTCTCCGGCCAGCCTGTCAGGCGAAAGGGATGCCGACGATCGATCAGTTGAACAGGTAGCGTGCCTGCAGGTTCAGGCGCAGCATGTCGCCCTTCTGGCCATCGAAGGTGGTGCGGCGGCCACCGATCAGCTCGCTGCCCAGTTCCACGTTCTTGATCGGCAGGTAGTACATGCCGGCGTGCCATTGGTAGAGCTTGTGGTTGCCTTCGCCGCCATAGGCGTTCACGTAGTCGTCGCCCAGGCGGTGGCGCGAGCGCACGGCGCCCAGCGACACGGTGCCGCGCATCTTCTCGCTGAACACATTGCTCAGGCCGATCACCACGCCGTGCGAGCGGTCCAGGCGCACGGTACCGCCATCGAGCACGGGGTAGTTCGTGCCCACCAGGTAGGCGCCATCGCCGTCGCCGTCCAGGCGCGTGTACTGCGCCATCAGCGTGGTGGTGCCGGTGATCTTGTAGCCGGCGCCGATACCCAGGCCCAGGCCGCGCTTGCTGAAACCGTCGATGCGCTGCTCGTGCGAGAGCAGGCGGGCGTTCACATTGCCCCAGTCGAAGGCCTTGTCCACGCGGGCCACGAAGTTCAGGCCCTTGGCGCCATCGGTGGGTTCTTCGAGCGCGAACTGGAACTTGGCCAGATCGGGGTTGTTGTAGGTGTAGCGGATCTGCGCGGGGCGGCGGAAGGTGGCGCCGGGCGGGCCGTTGAAGTCCACGGTCTCGGGCAGGTTGTCCGTGTCCATGAAGGTCGACCAGGTCTGGCCGATCAGCCAGCCGGCGTACTCGCCGTAGGCATGGCGCAGGCGCAGGCGGTTGCGGTTGCACTCGCTGCCGCAGTAGGCGTAGAAGTCGGCTTCGATCTTGGTGTTGAAGGTGCCGATCGACGTGGGCGTGGAGGTCTCGAAGCCGAAGCGCGAGGTCTGCGCGGTCAGGCTGCTCTTGCCGCCGCGCGTGTCGCCCAGGGGCTGTTCCATCAGGTTGGTGAAGGTGTCGCCGGGGGCCGTGCCCTTGAAGTCCTTGACCAGGTTGGCCTCGGCAAAGCCGTAGACACGGATCGAGGTCTCGCTGCCGGGCAGGCGGAAGCTGCCGGGGATGTCGCCGAGCACCACGGCGTCCTTCTGCTTGAGCTCCACGGCCTCGATGCGGTCGTTCCAGGCCGATGCCGAGGCGGCGGGCGCGGCAGGCGCCTGGGCCTGCTGGGCCTTGAGCGCGTTGAGCTCGGCACGCAGGGCCTTGAGCTCGTTGCGCATCTCTTCGAAGTCCTTGGCGGTCTGGGCAAAGGCTGCGGGTGGCAGGCTGCACAGGCCGGCGGCCATCAGGGCGAGGAACGTGTGGTTCAGTTTCATGGTCACTCCGGTAGGGGCTTGTGGTTGTTGCGCTGGGTGGGCCTGGATCTCAGGCGCCCATGCGGCCGATGAAGGCGCGGATGCGGTCGTTGGCGGGGTTGTCGAAGAATTCGGCGGGTGCTGCGTCGTGGGCGATGCGCCCCTGGTCGAAAAACATCACGCGGTCTGAGACCTCGCGGGCAAAGCCCATTTCGTGGGTCACCACGATCATGGTCATGCCGCCACGGGCCAGTTCGCGCATCACGTCGAGCACTTCCTGCACCATTTCGGGGTCCAGGGCCGAGGTGGGCTCGTCGAACAGCATCACCTTGGGCTGCATGGCCAGCGCGCGGGCAATGGCCACGCGCTGCTGCTGACCGCCCGAGAGCTGCCAGGGGTATTTGTGCGCATGGTCCTGCATGCCCACGCGGCGCAGCAGGGCCATGGCCTGCTCATTGGCCTGGGTGCGCGGCGTGCGGCGGATGCGCCGGGGCGCCAGCGTCACGTTGTCCAGCACGCTCATATGGCCGAACAGGTTGAACTGCTGGAACACCATGCCGACTTCGCTGCGCTGCTTCTGCAGTGTGTGCTGGTCGTCGGTCACGGGCTCGCCGCCGATGGTGATGGTGCCGCTGTCGTGCGGCTCCAGCCGGTTGATGGCGCGCAGCAGCGTGCTCTTGCCCGAGCCCGAGGCACCGATGATCACGGTCACCTCGCCGGTGTTGAACACGGTGGAGACATCGCGCAGCACCTGGTGGCTACCGAAGGATTTGCAGACCTGCTTGACGACGATGAAAGGCGTGGGGCGGCTCATTGGTTGCGCCCTTCCACGTCGAAGCGGTATTCCACGGCGTTCGAGATCTGGGTCACCAGCGTGGTCAAGAGCAGGTAGGTGATGGCCACCGTGGACAGCGTGGCAATCGGCTGGAACGTGGCCGACTGGATGCGGTTGCCCACGTTGGTGAGTTCCACCACGCCGATGGCATAGGCCAGCGAAGAGTCCTTGAGCAGGGCCACGAAGTTGCTGACCAGCGGCGGCAGCGAGATCTTGAAGGCCTGCGGGAACACCACGTCGGCGAACACATGCATGCGGCCCAGGCCCAGGGCCCGGGCGGCTTCGGTCTGGCCGCGCGGAACGGCCAGCAGCCCGGCGCGGATGGCCTCGGCGTTGTAGGCGCCCACGTTCAGGCCCAGGGCCAGCACTGCCGCCGCGAAGTCGGGCAGGTTCAGCCCCGGCACCAGCACCGGCAGCGCAAAGTAGACGAACAGGATCTGGACCAGCAGCGGCGTGCCGCGGATGACCCAGATGTAGAAGCTGGCCACCCAGCGCACGGCCATGAAGCGCGAGGTGCGGGCCAGTGCGGCGCCGGTGCCGAGCACCAGGCCCACGCTGCCGCTCACCAGGGTGAGCCACAGAGTGGTGCGCGCGCCGTCAGAGAAGGCCTGGGCGTTGGGCCCGATGGGCTCGGGCAGGAAAGAGAGCAGTTTGCCCAGCAGCGCCAGCGCCAGGACCATCAGGACGACGGCCGAGACGAGCGTGGCGTTGCTGCGCTGCTGGCGAGACCAGCGCTCGGGCCAAAGGGCTGTGAGCATGGGAAACCCCGTTCAGGACCAGGGGTCAGTTCGTGCAGCGAACGTCTTCGTTGAAGTACTTCTTGGACAGCGCGGCATAGCTGCCGTCGGCCATCACTTCGGCCAGCGCCTTGTTCCAGCCGCCGGCCAGCGAGCTGTTGCCCTTGGCCACGGCAGCGGCGATGCGCTCGATGAACAGCATGTCGCCGAGCTTGAAGCCGGCGCCGGGGTTCTTCTCGGACACGGCCTTGGCCACGAAACGGTCGGTCACCCAGGCGTCCACGCGGCGCGAGTTCAGCGCGCTACGGGCGTCGACGTCGGTGGGGAAGTTCTTCATTTCCTTGATCGACGACACCTTCTGCACGTTCTCGAGGTAGCTGGTGCCGGTCTGCACGGCAACCACCTTGCCGGCCAGGTCCTTGGCGCTCTTGATGGCCGGGTCCATGGCGATGATCATGCCGCCCGAGCAGTAGTGGGGTTCGGTGAAGGTCACGGCCTTGGCGCGCTCTTCGGTGATGCCGTGGGAGGCGATCACCAGGTCCCAGCGGTCCTGGCGCAGGCCGGTCAGCAGGGCGTCGAAACCCAGGGTCTTCCACTGGATCGCGAGGCCCATCTTCTTGGCCACGAGTTCGGCCGTCTCCACTTCGAAGCCGGTCAGCGTGGTGCCGTTGAAGAAATTGAAAGGTGCGAACTGTCCTTCGGTCGCGATGAGGATCTTGCCGTCTTTCTTCACCTCGTCCAGGGTCCGGGCCTGGGCGGAGAAGGCGGCGCAGAGCGCGAGGGCGGTGGCTACAGCCTTGAACAATTGCATGGGATGGATCCTGTACGGGGTATTTCAGGTACAAAAAATCCGGCATGCGGGTAAGCAGGCCGGAGACGGTGGGAGTGCACGAATGCCATCGCGGATTGCGATGGCTGCCGTCACGAAATAGTCACCAATTATAAGGAGGGGGATTTTTCCGCCGCCACAGGGGAGGCCCTGCAAAAGCCGGTTGTGTGCCAATTCACAACAGGTTTAGAGAAGTCTCCCGGGCTTTTGGGGCGCCCGGCATGGCCTACCTAGCGCCAGAAAGCGTCGTAGCCCGTCTTGAGGATCAGTGCCCCGACCACCACGATGAAGATACCGCGCACGAAGCCGGTGCCGTGCTTGAGCGCCATGTGCGTGCCGATGAGGCTGCCCATCACGTTGGCCACGGCCAGGGTCACCGCAAAGTGCCACCAGACATGGCCCTTGGCCGCAAACAGGGCGATGGCCGCCACATTGGTGGCCGTGTTGAGCAGCTTGGCCGACGCCGAGGCATTGAGGAAGTCGTAGCCGAGCAGCCGCACGAACAGGAAGACGAAGAAGCTGCCCGTGCCCGGGCCGAAGAACCCGTCATAGAAGCCGATGGCCAGGCCGATCAGGCTCGCGGCGGCGATTTCCGCGCGGCCTGCGAAGCGCGGCGTGTGGTGCCGCCCCATGTCCTTCCTGGCCAGCGTGTAGGCCAGCACGCCCAGCAGCACCAGCGGCAGCAGGCGGCGCAGGAAGTCGGGCGATACCACGGTGACGGCCCAGGCCCCGGCGAACGAGCCCGCAAAGCCGGCGGCCGCGGCCGGCAGCAGGGCCGCCCAGCGCATCTGCACGCGGCGGCTGTACTGCCAGGTGGCCATGGCCGTGCCCCAGACGCCGGCCGCTTTGTTGGTGCCCAGCAGCGTGGCGGGCGGCGCCACGGGAAATGCCGCGAACAGCGCCGGCACCAGCACCAGGCCGCCGCCGCCGACGATGGCATCCACAAAACCGGCCAGCAACGAGGCGAGGGTGATGAAAATCCATTCCATCCCTTGATTGTCGCACCCTGACAGCTACGCTTTTGCTAGCGATATCGCTTTCGCTGCGGGCATAAAAAAGGCGCTGGGATTGCCAGCGCCTGAAAGGGGGGTGCATCTCGTTGGATGCTTGTTCGGTTGTGCTTGTAGGGATGTCTCCTCGGCCCCTCGTCCAGCACACCGGGGCGCGCTTTCGAGTGACGGTACTGTAATGGCGGCACCCGCTTGGTGCATTGGGGGTTTCCCGCCCCCATTTGGGGGAGCAGATCGGGCGGGGAGGCGCCCGGATTGCCCCAAATGGGGCTTTTTGCTTGGCATGCCTTGTGCGTTGTGCCTTGTAACAAATTGCGAAAAGGGAGCTTCCACATGCGGGCAGTCATCCATGGGTTCGTCACGGTCATGGCCTTGTGCCTTGGGCTCTGCACCGCAACGGCCTGGGCGCAGGCGCCCGCTCCCGAAGCCGCCGCATCGGCCACCATGGCCACGCCTGCACCCGCACCCTTGACGCGCCCCGGCCTGGTGGCCAAGGAGGCCATCAATGCCGCCGACACCGCCTGGATGATGACCTCCACGGCCCTGGTGCTGCTCATGACGCTGCCGGGCATCGCCCTGTTCTACGCCGGCATGGTGCGCCGAAAGAACGTGCTCAACACCATGGCCAGCGTGGTGGCCATCGCCGCGCTGGTGAGCCTGTGGTGGTTTGCCATCGGCTACTCCTGGGCCTTCACCCCGGGCAGTGCCTGGCTGGGCGGCACCGAGCGCATGGGCTTTGCCGGGTTCGATTTCCAGCTGGCGGCCGGCAAGCTCTCGGTGAGCCATGTCGCGCCGGCCATTCCCGAGTCGGTCTACGCCATGTTCCAGCTCACCTTCGCCATCATCACCGCCGCGCTGCTGGTGGGGGCCGTCGTCGAGCGCATGCGCTTTTCCGCGATGCTGCTGTTCATCAGCCTGTGGACGGTGTTCATCTACGCACCCGTGGCGCACTGGGTCTGGGAGCCGGGCGGCTGGCTGGCGCAGATGGGGGCCCTGGACTTTGCCGGGGGCTCCGTGGTGCACGTGAACGCCGGCGTGGCCGGCCTGGTGTGCGCCTGGTTCCTCGGGCGGCGCAGCGGTTACGGGCGCGAGCCGTTCGAGCCCTACAGCCTGGCGCTGACCATGGTGGGCGCGGGCATGCTCTGGGTGGGCTGGTTCGGCTTCAACGCCGGCTCTGCCGTGGCAGCCGACGGCCGGGCAGGGCTGGCCATGGCCGTCACCCATGTGGCCGCCGCTGCCGGCGCGCTGTCCTGGATGCTGGGCGAGGCCGTCATGCGCGGGCGGCCGTCCTTGCTGGGCCTGTGTTCGGGCCTGGTGGCCGGGTTGGTGGCCATCACGCCCGCCGCCGGCTTCGTCACCCTGCGCTCGGCCGTGGTCATCGGCCTGGTGGCCGGTCTGGCCTGCTACTGGGGCGCAACGGGGCTCAAGCGCCTGCTGCGTGCCGATGACTCCCTGGACGTCTTCGGCGTGCACGGCATCGGCGGCATCGTGGGCTCGCTGCTCACCGGCGTGCTGGCCAGCCGCAGCGTGGGCGGCGTGGCGGGCAGCCTGTGGACCCAGGCCATCGGCGTGGGCGCGGTGATGCTGTTCAGCCTGGTGGGCACGGCGCTGCTGCTGTGGATCACCAACCTCGTGCTCGGCCTGCGCGTGGATGAGCAAAGCGAACAGGTGGGTCTGGATATTGCACAGCATCGGGAGCGCCTGGGTCAGTAGGCCTGCCAACGTTCTGAGGAGTTCATCACCATGCAGGACAGCGACAAACTCGCCATCGCAGCGCATCTGCACGTGCTGCTGCGCCGCAAGACCGGCCGCGTGACCGACACCGAGTGGATGGCGGTCAACGCCGAGTACGCGCTGGAGGTCGTGCGCTTCGCACGCCAGCATGCGCTGGAGGACGGAGTGCCCGAGCTCGCTGAATGGGCCGACCGGCTCGATCGGGCGGTGCACGAGCCGGCCCCTGCGCCGCAGCGTCGCCCCTTGCTGGATGCCGCCAGCCAGGCGGTGCGCCAGCGCCTGGTGCCTGCTCCGGTCGTCGAGGTACCCCGCTACGTGGGCGGCATACGCTGACGGCTTACGCCCTCTGCGCCGCCAGGATCCATTCGGACGCCTTCTCGGCCAGCATCAGCGTGGGCGAGTTGGTGTTGCCGCTGGTGATGGTGGGCATGGCGCCCGCATCCACCACGCGCAGGCCGGCAATGCCACGCACGCGCAGCTGCGAATCGAGCACGGCCATCGGGTCGTCGGCCCGGCCCATGCGCGTCGTGCCCACGGGGTGGAAGATGGTGGTGGCGATGTCGCCGGCCAGGCGTGCCAGGTCTTCATCGCTCTCGAACTGCACGCCGGGCTTCCACTCCTCGGGCTGGTAGCCCGCCAGGGCCGGCTGGGCCACGATGCGGCGCGTGACGCGCAGGCTGTCGGCGGCCACCTGCCGGTCCTCGGGGGTGCTCAGGTAGTTGGGGGCGATGGCCGGCGCGGCCTGGAAGTCCGCGCTCTTGATCTGCACCGTGCCGCGGCTCGTGGGGTTGAGGTTGCAGACGCTGGCCGTGAAGGCCGGAAAGCTGTGCAGGGGCTCGCCGAAGGCATCGAGCGACAGGGGCTGCACGTGGTATTCGATGTTGGGCCAGGGCTGGCCGGGGTCGCTGCGCGTGAAGGCGCCGAGCTGGGACGGCGCCATGCTCATGGGGCCGCTGCGCTTCATCGCGTACTCCATGCCGATCTTGGCCTTGCCCCAGAGCGAGCTGGCCATGGTGTTGAGCGTGGGCACGCCGTTGACCTTGAACACCGCGCGGATCTGCAGATGGTCCTGCAGGTTGGCGCCCACGCCCGGCAGATCCTGCACCACGTCGATGCCATGCCGCTGGAGCAGGTCGGCCGGGCCGATGCCCGACAGCTGCAGCAGCTGGGGCGAGTTGATCGCGCCGGCGCTCAGGATCACCTCGCCGGTGGCGTGGGCGGTGACCATCTCATGCCCGTCCCAGACCTTCACGCCCGTGCAGCGGCGCGTACCGTCGGCCTGGGTCTCGATGATGAGCTGCGTGGCATGCGCGGCGGTCCACATCTCGAAGTTGGGCCGGCCGTAGCAGGTGGGGCGCAGGAAGGCCTTGGCCGTGTTCCAGCGCCAGCCGCTCTTCTGGTTGACCTCGAAGTAGCCCACGCCCTCGTTGCTGCCGCCGTTGAAGTCGTCGGTGGCCGGGATGCCGGCCTGCTGCGCGGCCTTGGAAAAGGCGTCCAGCACGTCCCAGCGCAGGCGCTGCTTCTCCACGCGCCACTCGCCGGTGCTGCCGGTGGACTTGTTGCCGTGCAGGCGCTTGAAGTTCTCGTTGACCTCGCCGGGCTGGTCCAGGCGCCAGTGGTCCTCGTGGCGACGGAAGTAGGGCAGGGCGTTGTCCCAGCGCCAGCTGGCATCCCCGGTGAGCTCGGCCCACTGGTCGTAGTCGCGCGCCTGGCCACGCATGTAGATCATGCCGTTGATGCTGCTGCAGCCGCCCAGTGTCTTGCCGCGGGGGTAGCGCAGGGTGCGGCCGTTCAGACCGGCATCGGGCTCGGTGTTGTAGAGCCAGTCGGTGCGCGGGTTGCCGATGCAGTACAGGTAGCCCACGGGAATGTGTATCCAGTGGTAATCATCCTTGCGACCCGCCTCGATGAGCAGCACGCGCTTGCGGCCGTCGGCGCTCAGGCGGTTGCACAGCAGGGCACCCGCTGTGCCGCCGCCGATGATGATGTGGTCAAACGTGGTGTCGCTCATGGGAAGTACGGTGTGGCAAAGGGGTGGCGCAGGTTGATCGGAAGGGTCGGCGCCATTGTGCGGAGCGCGTTGGTGGTGTCGAGGGGGTAAACGCGGCTTGCTAGCAAGTTTGTAGCTCGCATGGCTTGCAGGATTTGCGATTGCAAGCAATTTGATAATAATTGCAAGCATTCGGGCCCGTGTCGTGCTTGCACGCAAGGGCTTGTCCTACCTGCGGGCCATCGGCTCCGCTACCATGCTTCCCCAACTCCCTTACCGGTGGCTTGCGCCGCCCGTTTCATGACCGACCCTGCCCCGCGCATTGCCCGCACCGACACCCCCGAAGGCCCGGGGCTGCTGCTGCATGGCCGCTGGGGTGCTGCAGAGCTGGGCACGCGCAGGCAGTGGAAGTCCCTGTCCGCGCAGCTTGAGGCGCAGCCGGGCGGTGCCGGGCTTGGCTGGGACCTGCGCCAACTGCAGTGGCTGGACCACGTGGGCGCACAGTTGCTGTGGAACCACTGGGGCCGCGCCTGGCCCGAGCGCCTGGCGCTCACCGACATCCAGCGCGACATCCTGGAGCGCGTGGCCGAGTTCACCGTGGCCGAGCCGCCGCCGCCCGAGCCCTGGAGCCTGGCCAAGGAGGTGGACCACCTGGGCCTGCTGGTGCTGCACGGCGTGGACCATGCGCGCCACATGCTGCAGATGGTGGGGCAACTGGTGCTGGACCTGCTGCGCCTGGCGCGCGCCCCCCAGCGCGGCCCCTGGCGCGACGTGTCGGGCCACCTGTACCGCATGGGCGCCACGGCGCTGCCCATCACGGCGCTGGTCGGCTTCCTGATCGGGGTGGTGCTGGCCTACCTGATGTCGCTGCAGCTGCGCCAGTTCGGCGCCGAGTCGTTCATCGTCAACATCCTCGGCATCTCGCTGATCCGCGAACTCGGGCCCATGCTCGCAGCCATCCTGGTGGCCGGGCGCTCGGGCTCGTCCATCACTGCGCAGATCGGCGTGATGCGCGTGACCGAAGAGCTCGATGCCATGCGCGTCATGGGCATCCCGCATGGCTTTCGGCTGGTGATGCCGCGCACGCTGGCGCTGGCGCTGGCCATGCCGCTGATCAGTGTGTGGACCACGCTGGCCGCGCTGGCCGGCGGCATGCTGGCCGCCGACGTCGCCATGGACATCTCGCCCGCGTATTTCGTGCAGGCCTTGCCCTCCGCCGTGAAGATCGGCAACCTGGGGCTGGCCATGGCCAAGTCGGTGGTGTTCGGTGCCTGCATCGCGCTCATCGGCTGCCATTGGGGCCTGCGCGTCAAGCCCAACACCCAGAGCCTGGGCGAGGGCACCACGGCCTCGGTGGTCACGTCCATCACCATGGTCATCATCGTGGATGCGCTGTTTGCCATCGGCTTCAAGAGCATCGGGATCTGACGCCATGGCCACCACGACAGACACCGCTCCCATCGCTGCCATTGGCAATAGGCCGCAGGCGCTGGACGTGCCCCCGGGCACCCCGCCCGTGGTCGAGGTCAAGGGCCTGTGGAGCGTGTTCGGCAAGGGCAGCGAAGCCTTCGCCGTGCACCAGGACCTCGAATTCACCGTGCAGCGCGGCGAGATGCTGTCGCTGGTCGGCGGCTCGGGCACGGGCAAGACGGTGCTGCTGCGCCAGATACTGGGGCTGGCGCGGCCCGCGCGCGGCACGGTCACGGTGCTCGGCCGCCCGGCCTCCGAGATGGGGCGCGCGGGCGCGGCCAGCCGGGTGGGCATGCTGTTCCAGCATGGGGCGCTGTTCTCGGCCTTCAACGTGCTCGACAACGTGGCCTTCGCGCTGCGCGAACAGGGCACCCTGCCCGACGATCTGGTGCGCGATGCCGCGCTGGTCAAGCTGCAGATGGTGGGCCTCAAGCCCGAGCATGCCAGCCGCATGCCGGCCGACCTGTCGGGTGGCATGGTCAAGCGTGTCGCCCTGGCGCGTGCGCTGGTCATGGATCCGCCGCTCCTGCTGCTCGACGAGCCCACGGCCGGGCTCGACCCGAACAGCGCCGACGAGTTCTGCGCGCTGCTGCGCGAGCTGCACGCGGCGCTGGGCCTCACGGTGGTCATGGTCACGCACGACCTCGATACCCTGTTCGCCCTGTCCACGCGGGTGGCCGTACTGGCCGACAAGAAGGTTATCGTCACCGGGCCACCCACCGAGGTGGCGCGCTTCAAGCATCCCTTCATCGAGCACTTCTTCATGGGTGAACGTGGCCAGCGCGCCATGGCCCCCCTGGCAGGCTCGCCCGGGCAGCCGGCCGCGGCCCCAACGCAGACTTCCAAGGACGCCTGATGGAAAACAAATCACACGCACTCGCCGCCGGCATCTTCGTCATCGTGGTGGCCGCCATGCTGGCGGGCCTGGCGATCTGGCTCACGCGCGACAACGCCAACTACGAGCAGTACGAGCTGTCCACCAAGGACGGCGTGAGCGGCCTGCAGCCCCAGGCCACCGTGCGCTACAAGGGTGTGGCCGTGGGCAAGGTCACGCGCATCGGCTTCGATCCCCAGGTCAATGGCAATGTGCTGATCCGCATTGCCGTGAACGAGCAGGCCCCCATCAGCCCCAACACCTTTGCCGTGCTGGGTTACCAGGGCGTCACCGGCCTGGCCCACGTGCAGCTCGACGATGCGGCCTCGCCGTATCCCGAGCTGCCGCCCGGTCCGAGCGGCCTGCCGCGCCTGCCGCTCAAGCCTTCGCCGTTTGGCCGCCTGGCCGAACAGGCGCCGGCCATCCTGGGCCAGGTGGAGGAGGCCACGCGCCGCATCAACCAGCTGCTCGGCGACAACAACCAGAAGCTGCTCACCGAAGCCATCGGCAACATCGGCCAGGCGGCCGGCAGTGTCAACGCGCTCACCAAACGCCTGGACACCACGGTGCAGACGCGGCTGGACCCGGCCCTGGCGTCGCTGCCAGCGCTGGCCGGCGATGCGCGCCAGACCTTGCAGTCGCTGCAGAAGGCCGGTACCAGCGTGTCGGACATGGCGGCGGGCATCAATGCCACCAACCAGCGGCTTGCGGCCGAGGGTGGGGCCATCGACCAGATCACCCAGGGCACCCAGGCGCTCACGCGCGCGGCCGACGCGCTGGGCAGCAACACCCTGCCGCGCGTCACCCGCGCGGCCGATGAACTGTCGCGCACGGCGCGCCAGATCGGCCGGGCCGCCAACAGCGTGAGCGACAACCCGCAGTCCTTCATCTATGGCTCGGGCCGCATCCCCCCCGGTCCGGGCGAAGAGGGTTTTGCCGCACCCGGTGCCGCGCGCTGATGGCGCTGTCCGACGCATTCAAGGAGTACATTGCCATGCTGGATATCCAACGCACTGTCTCGGGACGCCTGGAGCGCCGGAGCGCCGCCCTGGTGTGCGCCGCCGCCCTGCTGGCCGGTTGCTCGGCCCTGCCCGGCCCTCCCACACGGGCGGTGCAGTACGACTTCGGCCCCGGCGCCATGGCGACGGCACCGAGCGACCGCCGCGCCCCGCTGCCGCCGCTGGCCCTGGCCGATGTGGAAGCCACCGGCATGCCCGAGAGCAGCACCTCGGTGCTCTACCGCCTGGCCTACGCCGATGCCCAGCAGCCCCGGCCTTATGCACAGGCACGCTGGAGCCAGCCTCCGGCCGTGCTGGTGCAGCAGCGCATCCGCGAGCACCTGGGCCTGCGCCGGGCCATCCTGAACACCAGCGATGCGGCCGTGCAGGCCCGCGTGGCGAACAAGCGCCCGACCGTGCTGCGCCTGGAGCTCGAAGAGTTCAGCCAGGTGTTCAGCAGCGCCACCGAGAGCGCGGGGCTGGTGCGCCTGCGTGCCACCGTGGCCGAACCGACCCCGCTGGGCGAGAACCTGGTGGGCCAGCGGGTCTTCATCGTGCAACGCCCTGCGGCCACGGCCGATGCGGCGGGAGGGACCCGCGCGCTTGCCGAGGCGGCCCAGCAGGCCGCGCGCGACATCGACGAATGGCTGGAGCAGGTGGTGCAGGCGCGCTGAGGCGCCAGCCCTCGCAGCGAGTGGCCTGCAGCGGTTGAAACACTTTGTGTATTCGGCCCAAACCCTACTTTGGTAGGGTGCCCCGGTACGCAACCCTCTTCCATAATGGCCCGGACCGTGTTGACGATCTGTTCGGGGCCGCGCAAGTCCCTTGTCGGGCAGCAACCGCAGGCGCTGCCCGACACGGCTTCGCATGGATCGTCAGTACGTTCCTGGCGTGCACAAACGCCTGGTGCCTGCCGCAGCGAGAAGCTGTTGGTTGGTTTTTTCTTCTTCCCCGCCCTGTGGGCGCGTGGCGGGGCGGCGCACGCTGAGCCACCCTGGCCCCCGCAGGCTCCGATCCACGTTCATTGCCGAGGTCATTTCCCGTATGTTCTTCAAGCCATCGCTGCTGCGCTCCGCCTGCGCCGCCACCATCGCCCTTGCCGCCACCGCCACCACCGCCTGGGCCGGTGACAAGCTCTATGTGCAGGACAGCGGCAAGATCATGCTCGTCGATGTGGACGCCAAGTCCCTGACCCTGGTGTCGCGCCCCACGGTGGACGGCTCCATCACCGACATCGCCACCAACGCCGCCGGCACGCTGTATGTGCTGACCTTCACTTCGCTGTACCGCCTGGATGCCGCGGGCAACGCCACGCTGATCGGCAAGCACGGCATCAATGGCGCCAACGCACTCACCTTCGACGGCGGCGGCCGGCTGTTTGGTGCCTCCAGCACCAACAAGAACCTCTACCAGATCAATCCCGACAACGCGCAGTCCACCATCGCCGGCACCCTGCCCGCGCAGTCGGCGGGCGACCTGGCCTACCTCAACGGCCGGCTGTTCTTTGCCGGCGAGAACGACTCGCTGGGCATCGTCAACCTGCGCAACAACCAGCAGTCGGCCAACGTCGGCAGCTTCGGCCTGGCCACGTCGGTCTACGGCCTGGCCGAAGGCGACAGCAACACCCTGTACGGCGCGGCATTCGACAAGCTGTTCAAGGTGGACCCCTCCACCGGCGCCATCAGCTACGTGATGAACTTCACGGGCCTGGGCCAGGCCGGTGGCCTGGCACCGTTCAAGGCGGTGGTCACGCGCGCCGAAGACCGGCTGTTCAACTATGCGGAAGACAGCTTCCCCACCATGTTCAAGCCCTCGTTCGCCCCTTCGCTGACCTCCGGCAACCAGTACTACCGCTTCTACCGCGACACCGGCACCATCCTGTCCATCAGCAACGGCCAGTTGAGCTACACCTCGGTGGGTTCGGCACCGGGCGTCCTGGGGGCAGTGGATACCTTCCTGCCGCTGGCGATCGGCGCTGGGTACTGATTCGGTACATCCCCCTGAGGCGCTTCGCGCCTTCACCCCTTCTCTCGAATTGCTGCGCAATTCGGGAAGGGGGACGCAACCCGTGCGGCGGGGCGGCCCTTGCACGGTTGCTCTGGCTTGGGTAGTGCGTGCGCACAGGCTGTGGGTTCTATTCCTGCAGCTGTTTCTTGGCGCCTTCAATGCCGGTCACCACGCGGGCGTAGCGCGCGAAGCTCCAGTAGGCCCAGCCCCAGTCCATGAGAACGACCAGGCGGTTGCGAAAGCCGATGAGGAAGTAGACGTGGGCGAAGAGCCAGAACAGCCAGGCGAAATAGCCTGAAAAGCGCACCGGCCCCATGGGCGAGGTGAGGTCCACCACGGCGGCGTTGCGGCCGATGGTGGCCAGGTTGCCGTAGTCGCGGTAGCGAAAGGGCTGCGCGGTCTGCCCGGCCAGGCGGCGCAGCACGTTGGCGGCGGCGGCGCGGCCCATCTGCTTGGCGCCGGGCGAGACGCCTGGCACGGGCGTGGGCTCCTGGCCGGGCACATGGCTCTTGGCTGCAGCCAGGTCGCCCACCACGCTGATCTCGGGGTGGCCGGGCAGGCTGAGGTCGGGCTCCACCACCACCCGGCCGGCACGGTCCGTGGTGCTGCCCGTGGCGTCGGCCAGCAGCCGCCCCAGCGGCGATGCCGCCACGCCCGCGCCCCACACGATGCACTGGCTGGGAATGGTGTAGCTGGTGGCGGCAGGGTCTCCGCCCGGCGCGGGGCCGGCCACCGTGAGGCCGGTGGCGTCGATGGCGGTGACCCGGGCATTCACGCGCACCTCCACCCCCAGCTTTTCCAGCTGCTCCTTGGCGCGCTGGCTCAGGGCCTCGGGCATGGCCTGCAGCACCCGCGTGCCGCCTTCGAGCAGGATGATCCTGGCGCTGGCCGGGTCGATGTGGCGGAACTCGCCAGGCAGGGTGTGGCGCGCGATCTCGGCCAGGGTGCCGGCCATCTCCACGCCCGTGGGCCCACCGCCCACCACCACGAAGTTGAGCCAGGCGGCGCGGCGCACCGGGTCGCCCTCGCGCTCTGCGGCCTCGAAGGCCAACAGGATGCGGCGGCGGATCTCGAAGGCGTCGTCCAGGGTCTTGAGGCCAGGCGCGAACGGGGCCCAGTCGTCGCGGCCGAAGTAGCTGTGGGTGGCGCCCGCAGCCACGATCAGGTGGTCGTAGGGCAGGGCATCACCGCCCTGCAGCAGCACCTGGCGCGCGGCCACATCGATGCGCTCCACCTCGCCGAGCAGCGTGGTCACGTTGGGCTGCTTGCGAAACAGGTGGCGCACGGGGGCTGCAATCGCCGGCGCCGAGAGCCCGGCGGTGGCCACCTGGTACAGGAGGGGCTGGAAGAGATGGTGGTTGGTCTTGTCGATGACCGTGACATCGACGGCGCTGCCGTGCAGCGCGCGGGCCGCTTCGAGCCCGCCAAACCCGCAACCGATGATGACGACCCGAGGGCGGATGGCTGTATTGGGAATGCTGCTCATGGCTGCATTATGGGCAGTCTGCGCGGGACCATCCCAATACGGAATCGCTGGCGTCGTTGGTTCTCTGGGTCAGTTGCCCATTGCGCTGCACGACACCCGCTGCGCACGAAACTGGCGTGCGCCAAAGCCAGTGCCCCCGTGCAAGGGCCGCCCCGCCGCACCGGGGGCGTCCCCCTCCCAGATTGCGAAGCA
>NZ_AKJX01000197.1 GCF_000276605.1 Acidovorax sp. CF316
CGCCTTTCTTTTGGGTACTTTTCTTTGGCGAAGCAAAGAACAAGTACCTCGGCCGCCGGGCCGAGACCCGGCTCCCGTCCCCTGCCAAGGCACGCCGCAACCACTGCTCCCAATTGCAAGCACGATGAACCCGTGAACCAGATATAGGCCAGCACAATGCTCACCGTCCAAAACATCAACCAGTACTACGGCGGCTCCCACATCCTGCGCGACGTGAGCCTCACCGCCGAACCCGGCAAGGTCACCGTCCTCCTGGGCCGCAACGGCGTAGGCAAGACCACCCTGCTCAAAAGCCTCATGGGCCTGGTGCCCATCAAGAGCGGCTCCATCCAGTTCGATGGCAAGCCCATCGACAAGACCGCCCCCTACGACCGCGCCCGCGCCGGCATCGGCTTCGTGCCGCAAGGCCGCGAGATCTTCGGCCGCCTCACCGTCGAAGAGAACCTGCGCATGGGCCTGGCCTACAAGAGCGGTTCCACCCCCGTGCCGCCGCACCTGTACGAGCTGTTCCCCGTGCTCAAGCAGATGCTGCGCCGCCGCGGGGGCGACCTCTCGGGTGGGCAGCAGCAGCAGCTGGCCATCGCGCGGGCCCTTGCGCCCGGGCCGCGCCTGTTGATCCTGGACGAGCCCACCGAAGGCATCCAGCCCAGCATCATCAAGGACATCGGCCGCGTCATCCGCATGCTCGCCGACAAGGGCGAGATGGCCATCCTGCTGTGCGAACAGTACTACGACTTCGCGCAGGAACTGGCCGACCAGTACCTGGTCATGGAGCGTGGCGAGGTCATCGCCCGGGGCCCTGGCAGCGAGATGGAAGCCAAGGGCATCCGCAACCTCGTCGCCATCTGATCGGTCCCAGGATCAGCCCGCCTTGGCGGGTTTGGTGCGTTTTGCCGGTTGCTCCTTGACCGCAGCGGCTGGCAGCGCCATCGCCTCCACCAGCAACCGGGTGAAGGTGTCGTGCAAGGGCGAGGCCGGTGCATTGCTCAGCGTGGCGATGCCCAGCTGGTAGCCGATGTGGGGCTTGAACGGGCGCGAGCTGATGCCGCCTTGGGGGCAATGCCGCGCCAGCAGCGCGTTGACGATGGACACCCCCAGGCCTTGCGCCACATGGGCACAGGCCTCGCTCACCGAGTGCACCTCCAGCGCCACGCGTGGCTGCACGCGCTTTTGGCGGAAGGCCATGTCGATCTCGTGGCGTATCTGGCGCTGGCGGCCCAGCAGGATCAGGCTGCAGTCGATCAGGTCGTCAGGGCTCACCTGGGCGAGCTGTTCCAGGGCATGGCCCTTGGGCATGATGCATACCGCTTCGGAGTCGAGCGTCGCACGCGTGGCCAAGCCCTGCATCTCCATCGGCAGGCGCACCAGGCCGATGTCGGCCTCGCGGCCGAGCAGGGCCTGCTCCGCGTCGCTGTACGAGCCGGACAGCACCTCCAGCACCACATCGGGGTGCGCCTGCATGAAGCGCCTGGCCAGCGTGGGCATCAGCGTGGTGGCCAGCGTATTGGGCACGGCCACCTTGAGCAGGCGCCGCTTGAATCCTCCCAGTCGCAGCTGCTCGGCATGCCGGCGAAAGCACTGGGCCGAGTCCATCAGGCCCTGGGCATCGTTGCGCAAGGCCTGGGCCTCGGCGGTCGGCGTCAGGCGGCCCTTCTCGCGCACGAACAGGCGCAGCGCCAGGCTCTCCTCCAACTGGGCCAGCAGCCGGCTGATGGCGGGCTGCGACAGGCCCAGGCGCTCGGCTGCGCCGGTGGTCGAGCCGCTGAGCATGATGGCCTGGAAGGCCTCGAGCTGCTTGAAATTCATGGGGGACTGAACGGTGTGGAAAAGCCTGTGCGCGCATCTTTGCACCCGCACCGCGCAGGCGCAAACACACAGCAATCCGCATAGGGTAATACGGCTTCGTCATAGCGTTGTGGGCAAGCCCCCCGCTCCACAGAATTCGTGGCGTCAGAACCCACATCCGATTCAAGGAGCGAGACTTCATGAGGCCTATTTCCCCCGCCGCGCTGGCTGCCAGCAGCCTGGTATTTCTGTCTGCCGGCGCACCCGCCACGGCGCAATCGCAAGACCTGCAGGTCTACGGCCAGGTGCGCCTCACCGTCAACAATGTGAAGGCCGGCAACGCTGGCTCCGTGATGGAAGAGCGCGACAACGCTTCCCGCCTGGGCTTTCGCGGCAAGGAGGACCTGGGCGACGGCATGGCCGCGCTGTTCGGCCTGGAGATGGGGCTCGAAGCCGACTCGGGCGCCGCCACCACGCCCGAGTTCCGCAACAGCTACGTCGCCTTGCGTGGCGGCCTGGGCACGCTGGCGCTGGGCCGGCTCGATTCGGCCAACCCCACGGGCTCGCCGCTGTACTCGCAGGTCACGCGCATCACCTCGTTCGCGGCCAACGACGCCGGGGCCACGGCCATCGGCACCTCCATCCTCAATGCGCGCAACCGCACCTCCAATGCGCTGGGCTACCAAAGCCCGACCTGGGGCGGCGTGAACCTGCGTGCGCGCTACTACCTGCGCGGCGACGCCAAGACGCCCGAGCAGGAAAACGGCGCCAGGTCGCTCGACCTGGGCCTCAACTACGCCGACGGCCCCTGGTCCGCAGGCATCGGCTACGGCACGGACCGGCGCCCGGGCGGCCTGCTGGCCAACGAGTTCGCGAGCAAATGGCAGCTGGGCCTGCGCTACGACTTCGGCGCCATCGAGCCCTATGTGCTGCTGGGCCGCGACCGCTATGCGGCAGCCTCCACTGCCGTGCGTGCCGACGTGGACTACTGGCTGGTGGGCAGCCGTTTCTCTGCGGGCCCGCACGCCCTGGTGGTCAACCTGATGCAGCGCGACGTGCAGGCCTCGCAGCGGGGGCTTCGCAAGCGCCAGCAGGTCGCGTACACCTATGCCTTGTCCAAGCGCACCGAGCTGCAGGCCTTCCTCGACCGCGACGGCATCGATTCCAGCCGCAGCAACGTGGCCGTGCGCGTGGTGGGCGCGGGAGTGCGCCATGATTTCTGAAACCCGGCAACCCCTGCTCCATTCCTCCTTGCCATCGACCCCGAGTTCCCTCATGTCCCGAATCCAGAAAACCCTCGCGCTGATGAGCGTCTCGTTGGTCCTGTGCCACCCCCTGGCCGTGGCGGCGGCCGACTTTCCTGAAAAGCCCGTGCGCATCGTGGTCCCGTTCCCGGCGGGGGCAGCCGCCGATACGGCCATGCGTGTGGTGGCACGCAAGATGTCGGAGCAGTGGCGGCAACCCGTCGTCATCGACAACCGGCCCGGTGCGCACGGCTTCCAGGCGGTCACTTCGTCCGCGGCCGACGGCTACACCCTGCTCATGGGCGCAGGCTCGGGCATGGTCACGGCGCCACTGCTGTCCAGCAAGCTGCCGTACAACCCGTCCCGCGACTTCGTGCCCGTGGGGCGCGTGGTGATCAACGTGCCCATCCTCACCACGCACCCGGGCCTGCAGACCCGCACCGTGCGCGAGCTGGTCGACCTGGCGCGCAAGAGCCCGGGCACCCTGAACTACAGCACCAGCGGCAATGGCAGCCCGGGCCACCTGTCGATGGAGATGTTCCAGGCCGCCACGGGCACCAAGATGGTCCAGATCCCCTACAAGGGCGGCGGCCCTGCCGTGAACGAACTGGTGGGCGGCCATGTGCAGCTGGGCATGAACGCCGTGCCCAGCGTGTTCGCACACATCAAGGCGGGCCGGCTGGTGCCGCTGGCGGTGGCCAGCGCCAAGCGCTCGCGCGCCTTCCCGCAGGTGCCGACCATGGCCGAGGCCGGTGTCAAGGATTTCGAGTACGACATCTGGTACGCCCTGTTCGCCCCCACGGGCACACCGCCCGATGTGGTGGGCAAGGTCGGCAAAGCGCTCAACAGTGCGTTGGCCGATGCCGAGGTGAGCAACCTGCTCGTGGCCCAGGGCGCTGAGCCGGCCCCCACCACGCCGCAGGAGCTGGCGCGCTTCATCCAGGAAGACACGGCACGCTGGGCCAAGCTGGTCAAGGAACGCAACCTCAAGCTCGACTGACCGGGGCCACAGCATGACGATGACAACAACAACGACGACGCCCATGGCGGCGGCCGGTGGTAGCGTCTCCCGGCACACCCACCGCGTGCCCATGCGCGACGGGGTGCACCTGGCCACCGACCTTTACCTGCCCACACAGTCCCCAGGCCCCTGGCCCGTGCTGCTGGAGCGCACGCCCTACGGCAAGAACGCCGAGACCCGGCGCGAGCGCACGGCCGCCAACCCCGCGCCCCTGCGGCGTGGCGAAGTGGCCGCCCGTTTTGCCGAGGCCGGCTACGCCGTGGTCGTGCAGGACTGCCGCGGCCGCTTCGACTCCGAAGGCCAGTTCACCAAGTACCTGGGCGAGGCCCACGACGGCGCCGACACCCTGCAGTGGATCATGGCCCAGCCCTCCTGGTGTGGCGGCGCGGTGGGCACCTACGGCCTGTCGTACGCGGCCCACACCCAGACGGCGCTGGCCAGCCAGCGGCCCGAGGGTCTCAAGGCCATGTTTCTCGAATGCGGTGGCTTTGCCAATGCCTACCGCGGCGGCATCCGCCACGGTGGCGCGTTCGAGCTCAAGCAGGCCGTTTGGGCACTGCGCAACGCCTGCAGCGGCAGCACACAGCTGGGCGATGCCGCACGCCAGGCGCTGGCGCAGGCGGATATCGGCGAGTGGTTCCTGCGCCTGCCCTGGTCGCGCGGCGACTCGCCCCTGCAGTGGGCGCCAGAGTACGAGGACTACCTCTTCGGCCAATGGGAGCGCGGCGCCTTCGACGACTACTGGCGCCAGCCCGAGCTGTATGCCGCCGGCCACTACGGGGCGCTGGACGGCGTGGCCCTGATGCTCATGTGCGGCTGGTGGGACCCCTATGCGCAGACCACCACCGACAACTACCTGGGCCTGGCCGGGCGTGGCAACCCCGGTGTGCGCATGGTGCTCGGCCCCTGGACGCATGGCGAGCGCAGCGTGCCGTATGCCGGGGACGTGGACTTCGGCCCCGGCGCCGTGCTCGATGGATCGCTCGCACCGGACTATGTGGCCATGCGGCTGGCATGGTTCGACCACTGGCTCAAGGGCCAACCCCTGCCACCGGCGATGGACGACAGCGTGCGCTACTTTCGCATGGGCGGCGGCTCGGGGCGGCGCACGCCCGCCGGCCGGCTCGACCACGGCGGCACATGGCGCAGCGCCAGCCACTGGCCCGTGCCCGGCACCGCTTTCGTGCCCTGGTACCTGGGGGCGGACGGCGCACTCTCGCCCGTGCAGCCGGACCGCGACGACGCGCTGGGTTTCGACTTCGACCCCGCGTCCCCAGTGCCCACCCTCGGCGGCTCCATCACCTCGGGCGAGCCGCTGATGGTGGCGGGCGCCTACGACCAGCGCACCAGCGGGCAGACCTTCGGGGCCCGGGCGCCCCATGGCCCGTTGGCGCAGCGGCCCGACGTGCTGGTCTTCCAGACGCCGGTGCTCGACGAGGACATGGAAGTCTCTGGGCCCATCACCATCGAGCTCTGCGTATCGTCCTCGGCCCCGGACACGGACTTCACCGCCAAGCTGATCGACCAGTACCCGCCCAGCGCCGACTACCCCGAAGGCTATGCCATGAACCTCACGGATGGCATCCTGCGCTGCCGCTACCGGCGTTCGTGGGAGGCCCCCGAGATGATGCGGCCCGGCGAGGTGGTGCAGATCACCATCGAGCCCATGCCCACCTCCAACCTGTTCCGCAGGGGGCACCGTATCCGGCTGGACATCTCTAGCAGCAACTTCCCGCGCTTCGACGTCAACCCCAACACCGGTGCACCGGAGGGCAGCGCGGGGCCGCGTGTGGTGGCGCGCAACAGCGTGCACATGGGGCCGGGCGCGCCGTCGCGGGTGGTGCTGCCGGTGATTGCGGCGCGGCCCTGAACCAGGCCGGGGCCCGGCTCAGCCAGGCGCCGGCACGGCGTCCCCCCGGTGCCGCCAACGCGCCACGCTTTCGATCACCAGCACCGTACACACCATCCAGGTGCCGCCCAGCAGCCAGCCCGCCAGCACGTCGCTGGCGTAGTGCACCTGCAGCACCATGCGGCTCCAGCCGGTGGTGAAGACCAGCATGCCCGCCAGCACCGCGCACGGCACATGCCAGCGCAGCGGCAGCAGGCGCGTGGCGAGGTAGGCCAGCAGGGTGTAGGCCACCATCGAGGCACTGCTGTGCCCGCTGGGAAAGCTGTAGCCGTCGGCCTGCGCCACGCCGTGGTGCAAATGCTCGGGTCGGGCGCGTTCGAAGATGCTTTTGAGGATGCGCGTCAGCGCCCCGTTGCCTGCCATGGCCGCCAGCCAGCCGGTGGCCAGCAAACGCTGGCCGTGCCACCACAGGCCGGCAGCCACCAGGGCCGTGAGCGCGGTGAGCACCGCGGTGTCGCCCAGGTGGGTGAGGGTGGCAAACCAGCGCAGCACCCCGGTGGCGGCGTGCATGCGCAAGGCGTCGGCAATGGCATCGTCCACCGTGCCCCAGTCGCCGTCCTGCTCGCTGCCGCTCTCGGCCAGTTCGGCCATCATGCTGCCGGCCAGCACCATGGCACAGGCGGCTGCCAGCATGCCCGCCAGCAGGGCCCAGCGCGGATCGATGGCCATGGGCAGCGTGCGCTTCAGCAGCGGACCGCCATGGCGCCGCACGCTGCGCAGGCCCCACAGCGCCGCGGCCCCCGCCAGGCCGGCCAGCGCCAGGCCGGCCAGCCACCAGCCCAGGGGGTGGCTGGCGATGAGGTGGCCGATGGCGGTGGCGTTCATGGGATTCACTGGCAAGCGTCCGGTTCTGGGTCGATACTGCCGGTTGTATCGCACCGCCCATCACCCCTTCGCAACGGGTGTGAATGTAGGACAAGGCGCCGACAGGCGCACAGCGCCGTGGCTGACAGGCCCGCGCACAAGACCCGGGCACGATGGTGCGATAGCGGCCCTTGCGCCGCCGCGGCCCGGCCGCGGTGGGCAGCCGCTGCACCACCGGAGCCTTGCCTTTCACCCATGACCATTGCCCAATGTTCCCCTGCCGTCCACCCCCATGGGCGCATCCACCTCGTGGTGCCCAAGCGCCCGGGCGCCGACTTCGACCTGGTGCGCGCCAAGCTCGAAGGCGCCTTTGCGGCCCATGCGCACGACGTGGTGTGGCATGTGCCCGACGAGCGCGGCGACATCGTCGAGCTGGCCTACCAGGCCGTGCGCGATGCGCAGGCCGATGGCGGGCTGGTGGTGGCCGCCGGTGGCGACGGCACCATCAACGCGGTCGCCGCGGCAGCGCTGCAGGCAGGCGTGCCAATGGGCGTGGTGCCCATGGGCACCTTCAACTATTTCAGCCGCGAGCACGGCCTCGCGCTCGACCCCGAGATTGCCGTGCAGGACATGCTGCACGCCATGCAGCACAGCGACATGCGCCCCGTGCAGGTCGGTTTCGTCAACGACCGCATGTTCGTGGTGAACGCTGCCGTGGGTCTGTACCCGCGCCTGCTGGCCGAGCGCGAGATGGCCTCCAGGCGCTTTGGCCGCTCGCGCATGGTGGCCATCCTGTCCGCGGTGTGGAGCATGTTCCGCCCGGCCGGCGGACGCCGCTGGCGCGTCATCATGCGCACGCACGAAGGCGCCCAGGCCCAGCAGGAGGAGCACCTGGTCACCACCCTGTTCGTGGGCAACAACCCGCTGCAGCTGGGCCGTGTCGGGCTCATGCAGGCCCAGTCGGTGGCCCAGGGCGGCCAGCTCGCCGTCGTCCTGCTGCAGCCGCAGGACCGCTGGGCCGTCGCCCGCACGGTCTGGAACGCGGCCACCGGCCAACTGGCGCGCGACCCGGCGGTGGTGAGCATGGCCTGTGCCGAGATGACCGTCGCCCCCGCCAGCTGGCGCCCGGCCCAGGTGAAGGTGGCCTTCGACGGCGAGCGCGAATGGATGGCGCCGCCGCTGCGCTTTCGGGTGCATGACAAGCCGCTGTGGCTGGTCACGCGCACCACGCTCGACCGCGACCCCACGTCCGCACCGGCGGGCGGTGATGTGGCTGCAAGCCACCCCGTGCAAGAAGTGCCGGCGTCCGAGCCCGCGCCTCCACCCGCCATCACCCCGCTGCCTGCGCTGGGCTGACTTTTTTCCGCTTCTCTCTCACACTCGACTCTGCGCACCACAGCACCTTTGCACCCATGTCCGTATTGATGCACCTGTCCGACCTGCACTTCGGCGCCCACGAGCCGGTGGTCTGCCGCGCTGTGCAGGCCCTGGCGCGGCAACTGGGCGTTTCGGTGGTGGTGGTCTCGGGCGATGTCACGCAGCGCGCCACTGCGCCCCAGTTCGCGCAGGCCGCCAGCTTCATCCGCGGGCTCGATGCCGGCGCCACCGTGGTGCTGCCTGGCAACCACGACCTGCCGTTGTTTGCCTGGTGGCTGCGCTGGGGTCGGGCCTACGACCGCTTTGCACACGAATTCGGCAACGACCTGGAGCCCGTGCGGCAACTGGGCCGCTTCTTCATCGTCGGCGTGAACACCACCCGGCCGTGGCGGCACGAGCGCGGCAGCCTCTCCAGCGCGCAGATCGCGCGCGTCGAGAAGCAACTGGCAGAGGCCTACGAAGAGCCCTGGCGCATCGTCGTCGCCCACCACCCGCTCACCGCGCGCAATGCGCAGGACAAGGAGCACCGCCCCGCACGCGCCGACGAGGCCCTGCTGCGCTGGCGCGATGCCGGCGCGCAGATGCTGCTGTCGGGCCACGCCCATGCCGCCGGGCTGCTGCAGCCGCTGCCCGGGCTGTGGGTCAGCCAGGCCGGCACGGCGGTATCGCACCGCCTGCGCCACGGCTACCCCAACAGCCTCGTCATCCTGAGCCACGAAGCGGACCTCCAGGACCCCGACAAGGCGCAGCGCTGGGCCTCGCGCTGGGACTATGACCCCGATCGTGCCGCCTTCCACTGCGTGCAGCGCCAGTGGGTAGATGACCCCAAGGGCGCCCTGGCCATCTGATCCTCAGAACCGGTGGCGCATGCCCAGCGCGAAGCTGGTGCCCTGCGCCTCCAGCACGCGCGGCGGTGCCGGCAAGGTCTGCGTGCGCGTGCTGTCGCGCAGGGCCATCAGGTAGAGGTCGGTGCGTTTGGACAGAAAGTAGTCGTACCCCACCGTGAACACCCGCCGCTGCAGATTGCCCCCGGCCACGGTGGCCGGCACCGGCCCCACGGCATCCTCCGTGCGGCGCGATGCATAGCCGACCAGCAGCCGGCCGGCGCCGATGGGCACGGCGGCACTCACATCCCACACGCGGTAGCCCAGGTCGAGCGGCGCCGTGGCCGTGCCCCGGTTCTGGATGCGGCCGAGATGGGCGAACACCTTCACCGCCGTGAAGTCGTACGAAGCCGCCAGCTGCCAGGCCCGCGTGTCGTTGGGCGAGGTGCCGTCGGCAAAGGTGATGGGGTTCTTCTTCACGCTCTGCCATGCCAGCGATGCGGCGAAAGGCCCCTGGCCATAGGCTGCGCGCAGCGCACTGTTCCCCCCGCCCTGACCCTCCGACAGCGCATGCGCGGCCGACAGGCTGAAGCCCGCCCAGGCGGGGCTGTCGTACACCACCGAATTCGCCCAGCCCGTGCCACCCGTGAGCGGCGCGCCGATGAAGGTCACCAGGTTCAGCGGCCCGAAGACGGTGGAATCGCCGAACGCATTCGAGGTGATGCTGTTCAGGAACAAGAGCGTAGTGACATTGCCCAGGCGCACGCGCCCCCAGCCGGGGTGCGCCAGCCCGACCCAGGCCGCGCGCGAGAACACCGGGTCCGCCGCGACGTTCACCGGCGCGGGCAGGGCGTCGCTGCGCCCGCTTGCGCCCGAGTCGTTGCGCAGGAAGGACGACAGCTCGAACGTCGCCGTGAGCCCGCCGCCCAGGTCCTCGTTGCCGCGCACGCCCCAGTGGCTGGTGGACATGCCGCCGCTTTCGAGCTTGCCGATGGGCCGGTCCAGCGCGTTCACACCGGCGGCAGCGCCCTCGAAACGGCCCACGGCCGCATCCACCAGGCCATAAAGCTGCAGGCCCGGGCCGGTGGCCGGCTGGGCGTGCACGCTGGTGGTGCCAAAGGCGGCCAAGGCGCTGGCCACGAGGGCGGATTTGTTCAGGGGGGATTTCATGGTCTGTCTCCAATCGGTGGTTGCTGGTGGATGGGGAGGAAGGTCGGGAAAAGGCCGCACCCGTCCACGGCGCGCTCGCAAGGCGAGCGTTCCGAGGGGCAGGGCGTGGTGGGGGGGCGCCGGGCAGGCGCTGTCTCTGGCGCCCCCGCCGTCCTGGCGGGGGCGCGCGCAGGCTCACGCACCGGTGGCATGCCACCGGCGCGTCGAAGATGTGTCGTGGGGCGGCCTGTGCCGCGTCAGGGCGCGCCGGTCAGGCGCATGGACTGCGGGGCCATCAGTGCACCGGCCCGCCGCAGGCGCCGCGCATGCCGTGGGCGATGAAGCGCACCAGCAGCGGCCCGGCCGTGGCCTCGTCGCCGGGCTGGTTCTGGCCGAACGAGAGGCGCTCGATGCGCCGGTCGTTCACGTGGTGCAGCAGTGCACCCAGCGCGAATTGGTAGCACCAGGCCACCTGGCCGCGTGTGGCCTGGGGCAGCGCGCTGGCGATGGCGTCGATGAAGGAGTGCGCGAGCGGGTCGAACAGCTCGCGGATGATGGGCTCGTCCTCTTCCAGGTGGTCGCTCATGCCCCGCGACAGCAGGCGCAGGAAGTGCTGGCCCGTCGGCTGGCTCGCCACCTCCAGCACCGGCAGCACGAAGGCCTTGACGATCTCGTCCAGCAGGTGCTCGGGGGCGGCGGCGCGCTGCGCATCGGCCAGCGATTGCAGGCGCACGCTGATGTAGCCCGCATGGGCGCGAAAGATCGCGTGGTACAGCGACAGCTTGGGGCCGTAGTAGTAGCCCACCAGGGCCAGCGGCACGCCGGCCTCGTCGGCAATGTCGCGGATCGATACGCCGTGGAAGCCGCGTGCGGCAAACAGGCGTTCGGCCGCCTGCAGGATGTTGGCCTGGCGGTTCGGCGCCAGCTTGTCTTCGGGGCTGGCCAGGGCCTTGCCGGTGGTGCGCTTGCGCGGCGCAGGGGATGCCTCGGGCAAGGCGGGGGCAGGGGATTTGGTGCGTGGCATGGTTCGATTTATACGTATGTACAAAACAATTGAACACTCGTACAAACCCCAGTGATGCAATGTTTGTACGTTCGTATAATTTTTCGCAGAGGCGGCTTGCACAGGGCCTGCCGCCTTCACTACGCCGTTTGTAGCAGCCATTGCAGTCCATTCCCGCAGGAGACAAATCCATGACCACCCGCCGCCGGTTCACCCAGCTTTCCGCAGCCGCGCTGCTGCCATCCACCTGGGCCCGGGCGTCTCAGGCCGCCACGGGCATCCCGGATGTCGCGCGCATCCTCATCGGCTTTCCGGCAGGCGGACCCATCGATGCGCTGGCCCGCCGTGTGGCCGACCGCATGCGTGGCAAGTACGCCGGCGCCGTGGTGGTCGAGAACAAGCCCGGCGCGGGTGGGCAGATCGGCATCCTCAGCCTGCGTGACAGCCCGGCCGACGGCACCAACCTGCTCATCACGCCTTCGTCCATGCTGTCCATCTACCCCTACACCTACCCCAAGCTGCGCTATGGGCTGGCCGATGTGGCGGCCGTTTCGGTGGCTGCCCACACCGACCACGGCCTGGCCGTGGGCCCGGGCGTGCCCGACAGCGTGCGCACCCTGGCGGACTTCCTGGCCTGGCTCAAGGCCAACCCCAGCAACGCCAACTACGGCAGCCCCGGCGCGGGCTCCATGCCGCACATGGTGGGCGTGCTGCTGTCGCAGATCACCCAGCTGGACATGCGCCACATCGCCTACCGCGGCACCGTGCCCGGCGTGCAGGACCTGCTGGGCGGGCAGGTGCCGGCGTTCTGGGGCCCCATCGGCGACTACCTGCAGCACACCAGAACCGGCAAGCTGCGCGTGCTGGCCATTGCCGGGGGCAAGCGCTCGGTGTTCCTGCCCCAGGTGCCCACCCTGCAGGAGCTGGGTTATCCCCTCAAGGTCAGCGAGTGGTATGGCTTCTTCCTGCCCGGCAAGGCCACGCCCGAGGTGGTCAAGCGTGCGTCCGACGCGCTGCAGGCCGCGCTCACCCAGCCCGAGGTGGTCGATTTCGGCAAGCAGTACGGGCTGGAGATCCGTGCCTCCAGCGCAGCCGACCTGGCCCGGATGCTGCAGGCCGACGCCGACCAGTGGCGCGGCCTGATCAAGCAAACCGGCTTCACCGCGGAATCCTGAGAAAGTCTTTCAGCCATGTCCACCCCATCCCCGCGCCGCATCGTCGATATCTCGATGCACCTTGAAAACGATGTCGTCTCCGACCCCCCGGGCCTGGGCCCGCGCATCAGCTACATCGACCACCACATGAGCTTCGACGACCTGGCGCGCTTCTTCCCCGGCGTGCGCAAGGAGGATCTGCCCGACGGCGAATCCTGGGCGGTCGAGGACGTGCAGCTCAACACCCACAACGGCACGCACCTCGATGCGCCCTACCACTTCGCATCCACCATGGACGGCGGCCAGCGCGCGCTGTCCATCGACGAGGTGGACCTCGACTGGTGCTTCCAGCCCGGCGTGAAGCTCGACTTTCGCCACCTGCCCGATGGCTACGTGGTGCAGGCCGCCGACGTGGCGGCCGAGCTCGCGCGCATCGGCCACACCCTGCAGCCTCTGGAGATCGTGGTCGTCAACACCCGTGCGGGCAGTGCCTACGGCACAGCGGGCTATACCCGCGCGGGCTGTGGCATGGGCTACGAGGCCACCATGTACCTGCTGGAGCGCGGCGTGCGCCTCACGGGCACCGACGCCTGGAGCTGGGACGCCCCCTTCGCCTACACCGCCGAGCGCTATGCCGAAACCCGCGACGCCTCGCTGATCTGGGAGGGCCACAAGGCCGGCCGCGACATCGGCTACTGCCACCTCGAAAAGCTGCACAACCTCGAAGCCCTGCCTGCGAGCGGCTTCTATATCTCCTGCTTCCCGGTCAAGGTGCGCGGCGCCTCCGCCGGCTGGACGCGCGCCGTCGCCATCTTCGATCCGGTACTCCCCCTGCGCAAGGAACCGGCATGAAGCTCGCCACCCTCAAGAACGGCCAGCCCGACGGCCGCCTGGTCGTCGTCTCGGCCGATGCCGCCCACTGCGTGGACGCCAGCCCCGTGGCCCCCACCCTGCTCGATGCGCTGCAACGCTGGGATGCGGTGCTTCCTGCCCTCACGCGCCTGTCGCAGGCCCTCGACATCCCCGACGCCCGCACCAGCGTGGGGGCCATTGCCTTCGATCCACGCCAGTGCGCGGCACCGCTGCCGCGCAGCTTCCAGTGGCTCGACGGCTCGGCCTTCCTGAACCACGGGCGGCTCATGGAGCGCGCCTTCAAGACCCCGCCCATTGCCGACTTCGAGACCATCCCCCTCATGTACCAGGGTGCGGCCGACGACTTTCTGGGCCCGCACGACCCGGTGCCGCTGCCTTCGGAAGACGACGGCATCGACTACGAAGGCGAGTTCGGTGTGGTGCTGGGGGCCACGCCCATGGGGGTCAGCGCCCGGCAGGCGCTGCAGCATGTGCGCCTGGTCGTGCTGCTCAACGACTGGAGCCTGCGCGGCTTTGGCCCGCGCGAGGCCAAAAGCGGCTTCGGCTTCGTGCAGGCCAAGCCCGCCACGGCATTTGCCCCTATCGCCGTCACGCTCGACGAGCTGGGTCCCGCCTGGCGCGAGGGCCGCGTGCACCTGCAGTTGCAGACCTACCGCAACGATGCCTGGTGCGGCCACCCGCACGGAGGTGCCATGCACTTCGACTTTGGCCAGTTGATCGCGCATGCCGCGCGCACGCGCCGGCTGTCGGCCGGCACGGTCATCGGCTCGGGCACCGTCTCCAATGCCGATGCAGCCATGGGCTCCAGCTGCATTGCCGAACGCCGCATGCGCGAAACCCTGGCCCAGGGTGCGCCGCGCACACCCTTTCTGCGCTTTGGCGAGCGGGTGCGCATGGTGGCGCTCGATGGGCAGGGCCGCCCCGGCCCCTTCGGCCAGCTCGACCAGGTGGTGTTGCGCGCGGGGGCCCTCGCTGCGGGTTGATGCGAGCACGGCGACTGCCGGGCGTCCATAGGGCGCTTTCCCCTGTTGTCGTTGTTTTCCCGGGGTCGGCTTGACCGGCCCGCGGGCCGCGCCTATTCTGGCTGGAGAGGACTGCCGTGCCCGGCAGTGCCCGGATCCCTGTAGAACCCCGCCTGTTGCCCATGCACAAAGAATTCAACCACGACGCCCTGCGCCGCCTGCAGGCGTTGATTGCCCGCGAGACAGGCGCCCCGCTGGGCGAGGCGGCCGCGGCCGAGGCGGCCGCCATCCTGCGCGGCGCCGACGGGCCCGAAGGCGTGCCCGCTGACGACAGCGTGGTGGCGGCACCGCGCGAGGTCACCATTTTGCTGGCCGACCTGCGCGGCTTCACGGCGCTGTCGGCATCGCTGCCCGCGGGCGTGGTGATCGCTGCGCTCAACCGCTGCCTGGCCGTGCTCAGCGAGGTGGTCTTCAAGCACCAGGGCGCCATCGACAAGTTCATGGGCGACTCCATCATGGTGCTGTTCGGCGCGCCCACGGCCAGCGACGACGATGTGGACCGGGCGCTGATGTGCGCCGTCGAGATGCAGATGGCCATGCGCGACCTGAACCTGGCCCACATGCGCGAGCGCCTGCCCGAGGTGTTCCTGGGCATCGGCGTGAACACCGGCACGGTGATGGCCGGGCGCTTCGGCTCCGACGTGTACTCCGAATACACCGTGATCGGCGAAGAGGTCAACCTCGCCTCGCGCATCGAGGCCTTCAGCCTGCGCGGCCAGGTGCTCATCAGCGAGGCCACCTACCAGCGCTGCTGGGGGCTGGTGTCGGCATCGGCCCCCATGCAGGTCTATGTCAAGGGGCGCCAGCAGCCCGTGGGCCTGCGCGAGCTGGTGGCCATCCCCTCGCGCAAGCTCAAGGTGCCGCGCCAGGAGTTTCGCCGCAGCCACCGCGTGGACACGCGCCTGCCCTGCCTGTGCCAGCGCATCCAGGACAAGATCATCGTGCCGCAGATCGTGCACACCGCCATCCGCGACATCGGCTACCACGGCCTGCTGGTGGAGATGACCGAGCCGCTCGCCCTGCACAGCGAGATCAAGCTCGAATTCGACCTGACCCTGGTCGAGTACCGCGCCACCGATGTGTACGCCCGCGTCATCACCCTGAAGCCCGAGGGCGAGCAATGGCTGGCGGGCCTGGAGTTCACCTCCATCAGCCCCGAGTGCCACGCCAAGGTGCAGATGTTCGTGCAGCTGCTGGTGGCAGCGCGGTAGGGCTCCGTCCTGCGCCGCTGTCAGGGCTGGATCAGGCGCTCAGCAGCCCAGCCGCTGGGCTGCGTCCACGATATCGCGGGTGTGCAGGTCATTGCCTGGCTGCGGAGTGCAGTCCTTGGGGCGGGTAGCGCCCAGTTCCAGGGGCCGCTCCACATAGATGGTGCGCAGCCCGCAGGCGCGCGCAGCCTCCAGGTCGTCGTGGTGGGTGGCCACCAGTGCCACCTGGGCGGGCTCCAGGTCGAAGATGCGCGCCACGCCCAGGTAGGTGTCCGGGTGGGGCTTGTACGCGCGGAACACCTCGGCGCTGAGCACGCAGTCCCACGGCAGGCCCGCGCGCTTGGCCATGTGGGTCAGAAGGCTGATGTTGCCGTTCGACAGGCTGGTAATGGTGAAGCGCTGCTTGAGCCGCGTGAGCCCGGCCACGCTGTCGGCCCAAGGGTCCAGCCGCTGCCACACATGGTTCAGGTGCCAGCGCTCGGCCTCGGTGAGGTAGGCCAGACCGAATTTCGGCAGTATCTCGTCGAGGATGCCGCGGTGCAGCGCGTCGATGCGCGTCCAGCCCTGCTCGCCGCGCATCACGCGCGCCATGGCCGGCTGGTAGCCGCTGCGCCAGGCGATGGCGAAGGCATCACCATCCACGGAAGGGTACAGCGCCTGCATCTCGCGCACGATGCTGCCGTGCCAGTCCACCACGGTGCCAAAGATGTCGAAGGCCAATACCTTCACGGTGCTGGCAAGCTCGTCTGCGGTGCTCGGTGGTGTGGTCATTCGCTGGCCTTGGTTGGGAACGAAGGCCAAAGCGTAGCAGGCCCGCCGCCAGCGCGTTTTGGCCAGGCATGCTATGGTTACAGAATTCGGGTTTACCCCCGTAACTCCGTTTCTTCTCCACACCCTGCATGTCCTGCGCTGCGCCATCGCGTGCAATGCAGTGCTGCCCTGTTGCTGCTGCCGCCATGACCGCGCCCCTGTCCCCCACGTCGTCGCCCATCGCCCACACCCCCACCGACGACCGCACCCTGGTGCGCGCCGTGCTGGCCCTCGGGGTCGGCGGCTTTTCCATCGGCACGGGCGAATTCGTCATCATGGGCCTGCTGCCCGAGGTGGCGCGCGACATCGGGGTCACCATCCCGCAGGCCGGCCACGTCATCAGCGCCTATGCGCTGGGCGTGGTGGTCGGCGCCCCGGTGCTGGCCGTGCTGTGCGCCAACTGGGGCCGGCGTGCGCTGCTGATGGCGCTGATGGTGGTGTATGCGCTGGGCAACTTCGCATCGGCCCTGGCGCCGGGCTACCTGTCGCTCAGCGCCATGCGCCTGTTCACCGGCCTGCCGCACGGCACCTACTTCGGCGTGGCCGCCCTCGTGGCCGCGGCCCTGGCGCCGCCCGGGCGCCGCGCGCGCGCCGTGGGCTGGGTCATGCTGGGGCTGACCACGGCCACCCTGGTGGGCGTGCCCATTGCGGCGGCGCTGGGCGAGTACTTCGGCTGGCGCGCGGCCTTCGTCTTCGTGGGGCTCATCGCCGTGGCCGCCGTGGTCATGGTGCGCCTGTGGGTGCCCGACATGCCGGCATCGCACGGTGCCAGCCCGCTGCGCGAACTGGGCGCCCTGGCGCGCAAGCAGGTGTGGTTCACCCTGGGCATCGGCGCCATCGGCTTTGGCGGCATGTTCGCCGTGTTCAGCTACATCAAGCCCACGCTGCTCGAAGTGGCCGGCCTCTCGCCCGCCTATGTGCCCTTCGTGCTCTCGCTGTTCGGCTTGGGCATGGTGGCGGGCAACATCGTCGGTTCGCGCATGGCCGACAAGGCCCTCATGCCCGCCATCGGCAAGGTGCTGCTGTGGTCCATCGTGGTGCTCGCGCTGTTCGTGCCCGCCGCACACCACCCGGTCAGCGCCGCGCTGGCCACCTTCTTCCTGGGCACACTGGTCGCCATCGGCCCTGCGCTGCAGATCCGCCTGATGGACGTGGCCGGCGATGCGCAGACCCTGGCCGCAGCGCTCAACCACTCGGCCTTCAACGCCGCCAACGCGCTGGGCGCCTGGCTCGGCGGTGTGTCCATCGCGGCCGGCCTGGGCTGGACGTCCACCGGCTGGGTGGGCGTGGTGCTGGGCATCTGCGGCGTGGGCATCTTCGCGTGGTCGATGGGCAGCGAGCGGAACACGCAGCGCGCCACGGCGGGCCTCAAGGCCTGAGCGTAGCGGCGGCGCTACAGCGCCGCCCTCTGCAGACCGGCCACCGCGTTCTGCGTTACAGTGAACGCGGGCCAACCCCATTGTTGGCCACGTCGCTCGGACGGTTCCGGGCGCTTACGTGAAAGTTCACCAGCATGTCTGCTTCTCAGGGCAAGCGCCGCTTTGCGCGCATCGATCGCCTCCCCCCCTACGTCTTCAACATCACGGCCGAGCTCAAGCTGGCTGCCCGCCGCCGTGGCGAGGACATCATCGACATGAGCATGGGCAACCCCGATGGCGCGACCCCGCCGCACATCGTGGCCAAGCTCACCGAGGTGGCCCAGCGGCCCGACACCCACGGCTACTCCGCCAGCAAGGGCATCCCGCGCCTGCGCCGCGCCATCAGCCACTGGTACAAGGACCGCTATGCGGTGGACATCAACCCCGACACCGAGGCCATCGTCACCATCGGCTCCAAGGAGGGCCTGGCCCACCTGATGCTGGCCACGCTGGACCGGGGCGACACCGTGCTCGTGCCCGACCCGAGCTACCCCATCCACATCTACGGCGCGGTGATCGCCGGTGCCGACATCCGCAGCGTGCCCGTGGCGCCCGACGTGGACTTTTTTGCCGAGCTCGAAAAAGCCATCCGCGGCAGCTACCCCAAGCCCAAGATGATGATCTTCGGCTTCCCGAGCAACCCCACGGCGCAGTGCGTGGAGCTGTCGTTCTTTGAGCGCGTGATCGCGCTGGCCAAGAAGCACGACATCCTGGTGGTGCACGACCTGGCCTACGCCGACATCGTGTACGACGGCTACCGCGCCCCCAGCATCATGGAAGTGCCCGGCGCCAAGGACGTGGCGGTGGAGTTCTTCACCCTGTCCAAGAGCTACAACATGGCCGGCTGGCGCGTGGGCTTCATGGTCGGCAACCCCGACCTCGTGGCCGCGCTCGCCCGCATCAAGAGCTACCACGACTACGGCACCTTCACCCCCCTGCAGGTCGCAGCCATCGCCGCGCTCGAGGGCGACCAGCAGTGCGTGAAAGACATCGCCGCCCAGTACCAGCGCCGCCGCGACGTGCTGTACAAAGGCCTCACCGAAGCCGGCTGGGCCGTGGACTGCCCCAAGGCCAGCATGTACATCTGGGCCCGCATCCCCGAGCCCTACCGCGCCCTGGGCTCGCTCGAATTCGCCCGCCAGTTGCTCGACAAGGCCAAGGTCTGCGTATCCCCCGGCATTGGCTTCGGCGACCAGGGCGACGAGTACGTGCGCTTTGCCCTTATCGAGAACGAGGCCCGCATCCGCCAGGCCGTGCGCGGCATTCGGGCCATGTTCAAGGCCGATGGGTTGTTGAAGGTGCCTGCGGCGGCGGCGACGACGGCGTGATGCCGCAATGATGGCCACCTGATCGGAGTTGGCGGCTCGCGGGTGAAAGGGGATGGCGGTAACCAGGCCGTCCGCTCTTCATGCGCAGCGCCATCTCTCGGTCATGTGTGATTCGATACGCAACAGACTTTTGCTTACGGCAGCCTGCTGAGTCGCGATTTAGACTGGCAGGTATGCACATGTTCGACTACCACCCCGACGACTTGGACGTCACCATTTCTGAAATGCTGGTCGCCACCAGTGACTCTGCCGATCACGAACTTCCCGAAGTGGTGCCAGCGGTGCTGAAACTGCTGCGCAAACGCCTGGGCATGGACGTGGCCTTCGTCTCGCAGATCGCAGACGGTCGCCGCACCTTCAAAGCCGTGGACAGCGCGCCCGATTTTGCGCCCGTCGTGGCGGGCATGTCCGACCCGGCCGAAGAAAGCTGGTGCCAGTATGTCGTCGAAGGCCGCTTGCCCGAGAAGATCGATGACGCAGCGCCGCTGGTCGCTGCCGGTAAGATGCCCGATCCCGGCTTCACCATCGGCACCCACCTGAGCACCCCCGTGCGCCTGGCCGACGGACAGGTGTACGGCACTTTGTGCTGCTTCAGCCGGGACGTGCATCCGGGGGCGGACATTGACCGTCTGCGGTTTACCGCGAATCTGCTGGCAGAAAAGCTCTCGCCCGGCGCGGTGGCGACTCCCTCCCAGTGAATCTGCGGTAGTTGGGGGCAACGGGCGGCGCGCGCAATGCGCCTCACAAGCCTTGCGCGTGCGTTTGCGGCGTGCGCCAAGCTATGCCAAGTGGACTCTGGCCTTCCACACAACTTGGCGCTTGCTGGCCGACCGACAGTACTAGGTGGCGGTTGGCTTTCGCGCATCGAATCGACTCCTTGCGTGTTCAACATGCTGCGAGTTATGCGCTACCCAGTCGACCAAGCCTTGTAAGGCAGGCAGCAAACTGAGCCCCATCCCCGTCAATTCGTACTCGACCCGGGGCGGGACCTCAGCGAAGACTTCTCTGAGCACCAGTCCGTCTCGTTCCAGGCTTCGAAGAGTCTGGGCGAGCATTTTCTCGGAAATGCTGCCAATGGCTTTCATCAGTTCCGAGAACCGGGCTCTACCGCCAGGCAGCATCGATAGCGCGAGTAAAGAAAAAATACTCCACTTGTCGCCAACCTTTGTCAGCAGCTCGCGAAAGGCTACCGGATCCTCATGTCCGCATAGCAGAACAGGCGTTTCATTATCGTTCGAGGGTTTATTTTTCATACATACTTCTATGTTAGCTGCTGACATATCTGTGCGTCCTTGTGCAAAAGAATTCACTGAAGTACAGTGACTGACCAAATCCAACCAATTGTCGAATACCCCAAAAGGAACGAAATGCTAGACCATGCCATCCTTACTGTCAGCAACATCGAAGTGTCGGTCGCGTTCTACGAGGCGGCCCTGAAACCTCTCTCCATCAAGTTCCTCGCGCCCTACAAGGGAAGTGACGGACACCCAGACCTCTGGGGTTTCGGAACCGGCAAGAATATCTTTTTCTGGCTAAAGCATGGAAAGCCCCACCCAGAGGCAATCCACTTGGGATTTGTAGCCGAAAGCAATGACGTGGTCGATGCGTTTTACAAGGCATCTATCGCGGCTGGGGCGAAGGAAAATATTTCACCCCGCGCCAGGATTGAATACTATCCGGGTTATTACGCCGCCGACGTCTTTGATCCTGACGGTTATTCTTTCGAGGCTGTTCATAAGAACTGATGTCGATAGGAAACAATGCCAAGAAAATTTTTTTATGAAAATAAAAATACGTGTCTTTTCTTGGAATTTTTGGAACCATTCAATAATGTGTACCCTCTCAGGGATCGGCGAAGTGGGGTAATGTCAAGCCGCAGACAATGCGACCTCATGGTGCCGGGCGGGGCATCTCCAGGTGCGGCATGACAAGGATGCTCCATTTGTCGTCACAGCCGCGCCCGCACGCTGGGTCTGGCGCAGGGCTGCGCTCGCCAACCCCTCAGACCTTGCGCAACCCCTGCAGGGTCTGCAGCAACACCACCCGCGTCTGCCCCAGCACCATGCCCTTCCACTCCTCGTTGTCGCAGTAGAACGCATCACGCAGCTGGGTGCGGATCTCGCGCTGCTGCGCGGCTGGTGCCTCGGGGTGGCGGCGCAGCCAGGTGTCTGCGCGCAGGCGCAGCAGCATGTCCGCCTCGGGCAGGGTGCCAAACTCCAGGCCCATGGGGGCGATGCGGGCGTTGGGACATTCGTCGAAAGCGGTGGTCACCACCGGGCCCGACACGTCGGCCGAGGCCGAATCGCCGGAGAAGGGCGAGAACACGTCGGCGCCCCACCAGGATTGGGCCAGCGCCAGGTCTTCGGGCGTGTTGCGGCCGGGGTAGATCTTCTCGCCGTGGCCGTAGGGCCCCAGGCCCGTGTGCACGTCGATCCAGCCCAGGTGCGTGGCCGATGCCGCGTATTTGCGCAGAATGGAGCGAATGGTCTTGTTGCTCCACGACGGCGCGGTGCCGCCGTAGAACAAGCCGTCGGGCGAGGTGTACTGGCCCTTGAACACGGCATTGCGGAAGGCGGCGAGGCCATGCTGGGCAACGTAGGCGTCCACAGCCGCATCGTCGGCGGGTGTGGGTGGCCAGGTGGCGGGCAGCACCAGCGGCTCGACCTCGGCATACGCCGTGTTCACCGGCAGCGGCGCGCTGAAGTCGATGTGGTTGCGGTTCAGGTCGATGTTGTCTTCGTTGGTGCGGTGCAGGTGCGAGAACCCGTGCGGGTTGACCGCATGCACCAGCAGCAGTGCCACGCCGGCCTGTTCGAGCCGCGCGAGCAGGTCGGCATCGTGGAGCGTGGCGACCTGCGTGCCCGAGCCGCAGAAGCCCTCGGGCCCATGCGTGCCCGAGGTCACAAGCAGGATCTTTTGCGCACCGATGGCGCCGACCAGCGCCACGTCGGTGGCCAGCTCTTCGCCCAGCGCACCCCGGTGGTCCGGGTGCATAAAGGACTCGATGGCCGCGCCGCTGTGCGCCGCGGCTTCGAGGAACTTGGTGCGGGCTTCGGCGTAGGTGCCCGAGAAGTGGCGCGTGGCCGCGCTGCGTTGCGGTGTAGACATGGCGAATGGCTCCTGTGTGGGGTGTGTCGAGTGGGGCTACATCGCCCAGATGCGCGGCGTCTCGCCCTGCAGCGCCCACATCTGCTCGCGCCAGGCCACGCGCACGGCCTTGAGCAGCTTCATCGCCGGCTCCACCTGCGGGGCCAGCACGCGCACCACCACCATCTGCGCGTTGGGGCTGGTGGCGCCTGCGGTGGCGGTCAGGGTGGGGTGCGCATCCATCACTGCGCGCGCAGCGTCCAGTGCGGCGTCGCGGCGGTTGCGCTCCAGCGCGCTGCCGGCGGCAAAAAACATGCTCGCCATGCAGCGCTGGCCGGCCAGGCCCAGCGGGCTTTGCAGCAGGCGCTCGTCGGCGGCGTCGATCACGCCGCGCTCCAGCCACAGGCCGGGCACGGTGAGGTGCTGCACGAAGCGGCCCTGCACAAAGGGCTGCTCGGCATGGGGCAGGCCCAGGGCGGTCACGTCCCAGCCCATGCATTCGGCGCCAGGCGCCAGGTTCAGAGTGAGGTGGTTCTCGGCATTGCAGGCGCTGTAGCACAGGGCCTCCAGCGGCAGCCATTCCAGGCGCGCGCCCTCGGCCAGCGTCAGGTGGCTGCGCTGCAGCGCCAGAGGGCCGGTGGAGCGGTAAAAGCGCGTGGCGCCCGGCGTGGTCACCAGGCCGTGCGCGCCCGGGCCCACGGTGGCGGTGATGTCCAGCGTGTCGCCGCCCACCAGGCCGCCGGGCGGGTGCACCAGCACGTTGTGGCAGATGCCATCGCCCTCGGGGTACAGGCTTTGCAGGATGCGCAGCGGGCCGTTGTGCTCGTACCGTGCCACGGTGCGGGCGTTCGGTTCTTCAACGGTGTAGTCGAGCTGCAGGCGGGCGTGCCAGGACATGGATGAATCACTGCCGAGCTGCGCGGCTGCTATTAAATGAATAGCTGATTATGCCTCTGCGACTTTTTGCACGGCGGCTTTGAAGGATCGCGTTCAGCCGGATAGCTAGGCGGGGAGCCGCAGACAGTGCTTTTGCACGGCAAGGCTCCCCAACGACGCTAGCTGGTTGAAGGCAAATCCGCAGGGCACTAAGCCACCTTGGCTACAGGAGGTACCCAGCTGCGCAGCTTGCCGGGGTTGAGCAGGCCCTGTGGATCGAAGCGCTGCTTGATGCCCACCACGGCGGGGTCCAGGTTGTTCTGCTTGCCGTCTTCCACGATGTAGACGTGCGGGTTGTTGATCTGCACGCCATGGTCGCGGTAGATCTGCATGATCTGGTTCAGGCGCTCCTCGGTGCTGTAGCGGATGATCTGCAGCCCGCTGCAGTTGAAGGCGCCTTCCTTGGTGCGCAGAAACTCCAGGTGCATCATCACCTCGCCGCCCAGGGCCTTCTCCAGCGCCTTCACCTGCTCCAGCCGGGTGGCGGGGTTGAAGCCGCTCTGGATGTAGGTGAGCGTCTTGTCCACCTTCAGCGCGTGCAGGGTGGTGTGGTTCCAGGTGTATTCGAGCAGCGTCTTGTGGCTCTTTTCCACCTCGTCGGCGGTCTTGCGGTAGCCGACGTTGCCGCCGTATCGGGTGGCCATGTCGCGCATGCCGTCTTCGGAGTGCGGGGCCACCAGCAGCATCACCGCGTGGCAACCCGCGGGCAGGTGCTCGGCCAGGCTGGTGAAGTAGGCCGGGATGGGCGCGGCCAGAAAGCACACCTCCTTTTTCTCCAGCCCCGGCGCGGCGCCAAAGCGGTCGGCAAACTCCAGCGCGGCGTCGAACTCGGTGAAGGTGACGATGCATTCCGTCCACGCCACCGTGGGGGTCAGCGCCACCTCCAGCTCCAGCACGATGCCGTTGGTACCGTAGGTGTGGTGCAGCAGCATGGCCTCGGGGCCGCGCAGCTCGATGACCTGGGGCTCGGGCTCCACCGTCATGGCACGCACCGCCAGCACGTTGCCAGGGGCGGCCAGCGGGCCGTGGTTGATCGACCCGGCCCCGCCAAAGCCGCCGCCGAACAGCCCGCCCAGCGTGGCGCTGCGGTAGGTGGAGGGCAGCCAGCGCAGCTCCTGCCCCAGGGGCTTGGCCTGCGCGTCGAAGTCCGACAGGCGGATGCCCGCCTGCGCCCGGCCCACGCCGCCACGCACCCAGCCAAAGCCGTTGTAGCCCGACAGGTCCAGAATCACCCCGCCATGCAGCGGCGTGCTCTGCCCGTAGTTGCCGGTGCCGCTGCCGCGCACGGTGAGAGGGATCTGCGCCTGTGCGCAAGCCGCCACCACCTGGCGGATCTCGTCCTCGGTGCGCGGGCGCACGGCCACGTCGCCGCGCTTGCCGGCCAGGTCGCGCTTGAGCACGGGGCTGAACCAGGCAAAGTCCTGCGACAGGCGGCCCACGCGCAGCGGGTCGGCAATCCAGTCCAGGCCGGGCAGCAGCTCGGGCAGTTGGTGGGCGGTGAGGGTGGTCATGTCTGTCTCTCCTGTCGGTGCGGCGGGTGGTGGCAGGCAAAGCGCGGCCCCCACCACGCGTGCGCGGTGTCGAAAATGAGTGTGGTGCTAATTGCGGATCAGTCGTGCGAGTTTTCGCTGGCGTGCCAGCTGCCCAGGGCCAAGCGGGTGCCCCAGGCCATCAGAGCGAACAGCGCCACGCCGGTCAGCGATATCAGCAGCAGCGCGGCGAACATGCGCGGGATGTTGAGTTGAAAGCCTGCCTGCAAAATCTGGTACGCCAGGCCCGCGCCCTGGCCGCCGGTGCCGGCCACGAACTCGGCCACCACGGCACCGATCAGTGCCAGCCCGCTCGATATGCGCAGCCCGCCGAAGAAGTAGGGCAGCGCACTCGGTATGCGTAGGCGCAGCAGGGTCTGCATGCGCGTGGCGCGGTTGAGCTTGAAATAGCTTTGCAGGTCCGGCTCCACGCTGCGCAGGCCCAGCGTGGTGTTGCTGATGATTGGGAACAGCGCCACCAGCGCAGCGCAGATCACCATCGACGCGGTCGGGTCCTTCACCCAGATGATGATGAGCGGCGCCACGGCCACGATGGGCGTGACCTGCAGCAGCACCGCGTACGGGAACAGCGCTGTCTCGATGCGCTTGCTCTGCACGAACAGAAACGAGATCAGCACCCCCGCCACCGTGGCCACAGCAAAGGCCAGCACGGTGATCTTGACGGTGACCCAGAGCGATCCGCCCAGGGCCGCCCAGTCGGTGAACAGCGTCTTGAGCATGAGCAAAGGTGAGGGCACCAGGTAGGGCGGCAGCTCCATGGCCGTGACCAGGCCCTGCCACAGTGCGATGAGCACCAGGCCTACGAGCAGCGGGTAGACCACGCGCTGCACGCGCGGTTGGGCCATGAGGGGAACGCGCGCTGCGACGGGCTTGGGCGCCTTGGCTCGGGCGGGTTGCGCGCTGCGCTCTGCCGGTGCGGGCGCTGCAGGTGCAGTAGGGTAAGGGGTGCTCATGCTGCGGTCTCCTCGGTGTCGGCGCTGGCGCGCAGCAGGCTGTCCTGCAGCTGCTTGGCATAGCGGCTGAATTCGGGTGAGACCATGAAGTCCGCCGTGCGCGGGTAGGGCGCGGCTATGCGGAACTCCTCCACCACGCGGCCGGGGCGCGCGGCCATCATCACCACGCGGCTCGACAGGAACACCGCCTCGTGGATCGAGTGCGTCACGAAGATCACCGTCAGCTTCTTCTTGCGCCACAGGTCCAGCAGGTCCGCATCGAGCTTGTGGCGCGTGATTTCGTCGAGCGCACCGAAGGGCTCGTCCATCAGCAACAGGTCAGGCTGGGTCACCAGGCCGCGCGCAATGGACACGCGCATCTGCATGCCGCCCGACAGGGCGCGCGGCAGCGCATTGGCAAACTTCGATAGGCCCACCAGGGACAGGGCCTCGGCCACGCGGCCGTCGGCCTCCTGGCGCGGCACACCGGCCAGGTCCAGCGGCAGGCGCACATTGGTCTGCACGCTGGCCCAGGGCATGAGCGTGGGCGACTGGAAGACAAAGGCCATCTTCTTGCCGCTTTCGTCGAGCTGGGTCACGGGCTTGTGCCACAGCTGAAGCCGGCCATCGGTGGGCTCCAGCAGGCCGGCCACCATCTTGAGCAGCGTGCTCTTGCCGCAGCCCGAGGGGCCGAGCAGGGTGACGAACTCGCCTTCTTCGATGGTCAGGTCCACCGGCAGCAGGGCCTGCGTGCCGTTGGGGTAGGTCTTCTCGGCCGACAGCACCTGCACGGCGGGCGTGGGGCGGTGGGTCGTTGCCGGGTCGGCGGGGGTGGGCTCAGCGGACTGCATGGGGTCGCCTTTCGATGGATGCGGCCCGCCCCGCTGCGCGCGGGGCCGGGGCCGCTGTTTCAGGGCAGGGCGGGCTTACGGAAGAACCTTGAGGTCCTTGACGAAGGCGGTGCTGTAGGTATCGGCCAGCTTCACCTTGGCCGGGTCGATCAGCTTGGCCTCCACCAGGAAGTCGTAGCTCGCCTTGGCGCGCGCATCGGTCATCACGCCGATGCCCATGCTGGCCGCGTCACCACCGGTCACCATGCCCATCTCCTTGAGCTTGGCCACGCTGTAGGCCAGCTGCTCATCGGTCATGTTCGGGTTGTCCTTCTTGATCAGGGCGTTGGCCGGGGCCGGGTCGGCCAGGTAGCTCTTCCAGCCTTCCATGGTGGCCTTCACGAACGAGGCGACGGCGGTGCCGCGCTCCTTGACGGTCTTGTCCATGCAGCTCACCGTGGTGGCGTAGGCGGGGTAGCCCTGGTCGCTGAACATCAGGGTGTTGGCCTTCACGCCGGCCTTGGCGATGGCGAAGGGCTCGGACGTCAGGTAGCCCTGCTGGGCGGTGTTCTTGTCGGCCACGAAGGGCTGGATGTTGAAGGTATAGGGCCGCGTCTGCGCATCGTTGAAGCCGTACTTGGCCTTCAGCCAGGGCCAGTAGCCGCGCTGGGCCGACGAGGCGATGAGGATGGTCTTGCCCTTGAGGTCCTCGAACTTCTTCACGTCGTCGTGCGCGATGAGCACCTGCGGATCTTTCTGGAAGACGGCCGCCACCGTGGTCACGGGCACGCCGCCTTCGCGCATCTGGATCATCTGCAGGTCGCTCGACCCCATCACGCACTCGGCCTGGCCGGCTGCCATCATCTGCACGATGTTGACCTGCGGTCCGCCCATCTTGATGGTCACGTCCAGGCCGTATTTCTTGTACAGGCCGGTGGCCACCGCCTGGTAGAAGCCGCCGTGCTCGGCCTGCGCGTACCAGTTGGTCATGTAGGTGAACTTTTCCTGCGCGTGGGCCTGCATGGTGCCGGCGGCACCAACAGCGAGCAGCGCGGCTGCACCAAGTTTGGAAAGGTTGGAGGCGGTCTTCTTCATCATGGCAGTGCTCCGGTAGGTGGTGGAGGGGGAACAGGGACGAAAAGGGGGGATGGATGCGGCTGCGTTCGCAGGTTTCAAGCCAGGGCGGTGGAGCTCTCCACATGGCCCGTGTGGTTGGCGCGGCCCCAGGTGGCTTCGGGGCGGGCGGCCCAGCGCAGCTGGTGCAGCTCGGTGATGGCGGCGGCCCAGCTCACGGCCAGCGAGTCGAGGATGGCGTGGCCCTGCTCGGCCGTGGCCGGCAGCGGGTCGCCGATGATGCCGCTGGGCCCGAAGTCGCGCGCGCTCCAGGCGCAGGCGGGGCGGCCGTCGGGCGACAGAAGGGGCGAGCCGAACACGGGCGGGTAGTTCACCACCGCGCGCTCCATGTGCACGGTATCGGGCGCCAGGGCCAGCATCAGCGCCGTCTCGGCATGGCCGGCGTGCATGGCCAGCTTCTTCTCCTGCTCCGACAGGTACTTGCCCGCCACGTGCGGCACGCGCCAGGTGAAGCTGGGCACCACGATGAAGTCGCCATGGCGCAGGCGCAGCTCGCGCGCGCACATCTCCATCACCTGCGGCTGGCCGCCGTGGCCGTTGACGAACAGCAGCTTGCGAAAGCCCGCGCGGTAGACCGACTCGCCCACCTCGTTCATGGTGGCCAGCAGGGTCTCGCCGCTCAAGGTGACCGTGCCCGGAAAGTGCAGGTGCTCCTCCGACTTGCCGTAGGTGATGGGCGCCATGGCAAAGGCCGGCACCTCGGCCGGCAGGCGCGCCAGGGCATGGCCCACCACGCCCGCGCTGATCACCGTGTCCACCGCGCAGGGCAGGTGCGGGCCGTGCTGCTCGGTGGCGCCCGTGGGCAGCACGATCACGGTGTTCTCCTTGTCCGGCAGGTCGACGATCTCGGTCCAGCTCAGGTAGGGCAGGTAGCGGTGGGGCGGGGTGTAGCCGTGCAGCATGGGGCGGGTCTTTCGTGAAGGGGGATGTGGAGGTCAGCGCAAGGGGAGGTAGGCAGTCGCTTCCACCTCGATCAGGATGTCGGCCGTGGGCAGCATGCCGGTGACCTCCACCACGGTGGAGGCCGGCGGCTCGCCCGGGAAGAACAGTTTGCGCACGCGGCTGTACTGGGGGAAGTGGTCCAGGTGCTTGAAGTACTGCACCAGCTTGAACACGTCGGACATCTGGCCGCCCGCGGCCTCGATGGTCAGGCGGATGCGGTCGAGCACATACCAGCTCTGCGCCAGGATGGGCCCCTCCTTGATGTCGCTGCTGAACTCGCCCGTGCGGCCGATCAGCGTGGCCGCCTCGTCGGGGATGTCGGCGTAGCCGCGCACGATGCGGCTGGCCGCAGGGTCCACGGCGATGATCCCGGACAGGAACACCAGGTCGCCCGCTCGGCGCCAGGCGGCATAGCGGGCCAGGGGCTGGGCAATGCCCGAGGGGGTGGTGGAAGCGGTCGTCATGCAAGGCTCCGGTCAGGAATGGGGGAGGGGGCTGGGGTGGCGTTGGCCACATGCCACGCCGCGCTGGCATGGCCGCTGGTGACGCGGCCCTGGCGCAGCACCACGCGCTGCTGCGTGCGCGATGGAAACCCCCAGCCATCGGCCTGCTGGAAGACGATCAAGTCGGCCGCCATGCCGGGCTGCAGCGGTAGCGCATCAGGCCCGCGGCGCAGCCAGTCGCTGCGGCACAGCGCCTCGGACCAGCGGTCGAACGGCGCGTCGAGCTGCGCCGCCAGCACGCCGGTGGCCAGGGCCTCCAGCGGGTCCAGGCTGCCCACGGGGCAGAACGGGTCCTGGATGTTGTCGCTGGCCACCAGCACCGGGATGCCGCGCGCACGCGCCTCCTTGATGAGGGTGATGCCGCGCTGGCGCGGCGTGCGGCCCGTGGTGGCGTCCTGCAGCAGCAGGTTGGTGATGGGCAGGGTCACCAAGGTGATGGGGCTTTGCGCCACGGCGTCCAGCGTGGCCAGGGCGGTGGCCTCGTCCTGCGCGGCCAGCGCGCAGGTGTGGCCGCAGACCACATGGCCTTCGAAGCGCAGTTCTTGCAGCAGCGCGGCCGTGGTGGCCAGGCCCTGGGCGCCGGGGTGCAGTTCCTCGTCCACATGCAGGTCCACGTTCAGGCCATGGTGCTGCGCGGCCTCGAACAGGTGGCGCAGGGCCTGTGGGTCCCAGTTGGTCGAATGCACGAAGCCGCCCAGCAGCGCGCCCGGGCCGCTGTCGGCCACGGTGGCGGCCAGCCGCATGGCGGTGCTGCGTTCGGTGTACAGGTGCAAGGGGATCAGGGCCACGCGCTCCAGCAGCAGGCGGCCGGCCCATTCGTGCGCCAGGCTGCGCAGCACGTTCCAGGCGAGCGGTTGTGCATCGGGCTCCCACCAATCGCAGTGGGTGCGCAGGTGCACGGTGCCGGCCTCGTACGCCCATTGCAGGGCGCGGCTGGCGCGGGCGCGAATGTCGGCCTCGGTCCAGCCCTGGCGGTCCACCATCATGGCCTCGATGGCGCCCAGCAGGCCGGGCTTCACCGTGCCCATGCGCGGCAGGGTGAAGGCCTTGTCCAGATGGGTGTGCGCATCCACCAGGCAGGGCAGCACCAGCGCGCCGGCCAGGTCCCAGGTGGCGCCCGTGGCCGGGGGCTGGGCAGGGTGGTGCGGTGCGATGGACTCGACGCGGCCCTGCACCAGGTGCACATCGGCCAGCGCGGGCTGGCCGGTGCTGCCGGGCCAGGTGCGGGGTAGCAGCCAGCGCGGCAGGCGGGCGTTGAGGATGTGGTCGGGGGTGTTGGATGCGTGCATGCGGATGAACCCCTTACGCAAAGCGCGCCATGGCCTGGCCCACGCGGGCCTTGAAGGCCTCGAGCCGCGGTGGCGTGGCCACGTTCATGTGGTAGTAGGCGTGGTAGTCCACGCGCGCCTTGCCGCCCGTGAGCAGGCGCATGTAGCGCGTGACGGACTTGCGCGGTGGGTCGCCCATGAGCAGCGCCGTCCAGCGCGGGCGGCCATAGGTCACCACGGCCGAGATGCGCTTGATGTGCGTGAGCGAGGGCTTGACGTTGTGCGGGTCGCTGATGTCGAAGGCCACGCCGGGCATCAGCACCCGGTCGAAAAAGCCCTTGAGCATGGCCGGCATGCCGAAGCACCAGGTGGGAAAGCAGAACACCACCGCCTCGGCCCACAGCAGCCGGTCCACATAGCCCTGCACCGGCAAGCGGTTGCTGGGCACCTCGTGGTAGCCCAGGCGCTCCTCGCGGCTGAGCACGGGGTTGAAGTCCTCGGCATACAGGTCGCAGTCGTCCACCTCGTGGCCGGCCGCGCGCAGGTTGCGCACCACCTCGTCGTGCAGGGCCGCGTTGTAGCTGGTCTCCACCGGGTGGCAATAGATCACGAGGATGCGCATGGCGGGGGCTCCTTCTTCAAAGGTCGAGCGTGAGCGTGGGCCCGTGGCTGCGCGCGCAGCACACGGCCACATGGGTGGCCTGCTCTTCAGGGCTCAGGCAGCTGTCGCGGTGGTCGGGTGCGCCGGCCAGCCAGCGCGTGGCGCAGGTGCCGCACACGCCCTGCTCGCACAGCGTGTCGATGGCGATGCCGGCGAGCTGCAGCACATCGGCCATGCTTTCGCCGGGCTCCACGGGCAGCCGCATCTGGCTGCGCGCAAGCACCAGTTCAAAAGAAGCCGGTTCCGTGGCGGGCAGGGGCGCTGCCGTGGCTAGGGTTTGCATGTTTGACCACTTGATTTGATCGATTGGTCAAACTATTGCAAATGCTGTGCCAGCAGGGCTTTCGGGCCGTTGCCTGCCTTGCCCTGGGTCAAAGCGCTGTGTGGGCGCTGCTGCTACGCCCGCAAGCGTGCAGGCCTGTTCACTCTGGTGCGAAATCGGGTGCCAGGCCGCAGCCCAGCAGCACGAAATTGGTGAGCTCGCGCACGATGGGTTCGCGGTCGATGGTTTCTTCGGGCGCAAGGCCCAGCATGATGTGCACCTGCACGCCGTAGTCGGCGTAGTGCTGCGTCATGCCCCAGATCTGCATGAGCAAGAGGCGCGCGTCCAGCCGGCGCATGCGGCCCTCGGCGATCCAGCGGTCGATCAGGTCCACCTTCTGCTGGGTGGACTTCACGGCCACGGGCCAGTACCGGCCCAGGTTGCGCCCGCCGCCCAGCACCTCGGTGGTGAAGATGCGCGACAGCCCCGGGTTGTCCAGCGCGTAGTCGAGCTTCTTGCGCACATAGGTGCTCAGCACCTTCTTCGGGTCGTCGCTCTGGCTGTCGAACTGGAAGGCGCCAGACCAGCCGTTGAGCACCGAGTACAGCAGCTCCTCGTACAGCTCTTCCTTGCTGGCGATGTAGTAGTGCAGCTGCGGCTTGGTCAGTCCCGCGCGCTCGGCAATGGCCTTGGTGGACGCGCCCTTGAAGCCATGGCGGCTGAACTCGGCAATCGCCGCCTCGCGGATCGCACCCAGGATGCGCTCGCGCCCCTGCTTGGAGCGGCTGAGCAGGGCGCCAGAGACATTGCTCTCGGCTTCGGGTTCGGTCATTGAGGGGGCTTTGGACGGCATGGATGCCGATTCTCGCCGTTCAGGATTTCCAGAAGCCCACATGCGGTGCACTGGCCTCTTCGATGAGGGCGGGGCCGATGCATTCGATGGCGTGTGGCGAGGCGGCAAACACGTCGCGGCACGACAGCTCGGCATCGCGCTGCTCCGCGCGCTCCCCGCGGAACTCGCGCAGGCGCACCGCGTCGATGCCGAACACCACGCGGCCGATGCCCGACCAGAAGATGGCGCCCGCGCACATCACGCACGGCTCGGCCGACGAATACAGCGTGGCCTGGGCCAGCGCATCGCGCCCCAGGCGCGGGCTGAGCTGGCGCACGGCATTGGTCTCGGCATGGCCCGTGCAGTCGCCCGTCTCGGTCGCGTTGCAGTAGGCCTCGGCCAGCAGCGTGCCGTCGCCGCCGATCACCACCGCGCCAAAAGGCCGGTTGCCGCGCGCCCGCGCCGTGCACGACCAGGCGATGGCCTGGCGCAGGTAGGTCCCGTCGGTGTCGCCGATGTCGGCAGGGTCATCGAACTGGTGGTGGGGCAAGGCGGCCATCTGGGCATGCATGGGGTGTCTCCGTCAAGGTGAACGGTTGCTGTTGCCACCGCTATGCATTTGGCATGCCACGAACAATGTGTGACATGTATGCATGCCATTCTGAACCCCGCTGCGCACTACCGGCGGCGCCCGAGACTGGCACGGCCAAGGCCGGTGCCCCCGCGCAAGGGCCGCCCCGCCGCGCTGGGGGCGTCCCCCTCCCAGATTGCGAAGCAATATGAG
>NZ_AKJX01000198.1 GCF_000276605.1 Acidovorax sp. CF316
GCCGAGCTGGTGGTGCTGGCGGCCAACCTGGAGGCCAATGCGGTGCGCATTGACCTGGTGGGGCTCACGGCCAAGGGCTTGGAGTTTGCCTGATCGAATGGAAAGGGGGGTGCCGCGGCAGGGGCCGCCCCCTCACACCGTGCCGGCGGTGGTCAGCAGCTGGCGCACCTGACCCGGCTTCAGGCTGCACTCCCCGCGCCCGAACCAGGGGCCCCAGCCCCGCAGGATCTTGCGGGAGAACCAGCCTCCTTCGGTGCTGTAGGCCTTGGTGGATGCGGCCACCGCACCCGTTTTTCGGTCCAGGTAGTCCGTCTGCTCCACGCTGATGGGGATCAGCCGGCCGGCGACCGTGCCGTGCCCCTTGTGGACCTGGCGCAGGTCGCGTGGATGGGCCACCTTGAAGTGGACCTGGACGGCGCTCTCCGGCCGGCACAGCGCCTCGAACTGCCGCGCCCCCGCGATCTCGTCGGCCATGGGCGCCACGAAGAGCAGCGGCGCAACCACCAGCCCCAACACCACCCTGGCGCCCAGGGCGACGGGAATCCGCTGGACCAGCTTGAACGCCAGTGCCGACGCAACGACCACCCAGAACAGGAGGACCAGCAGGAACAGAATGGCGGACATGGGTGCTTGCAGCAAGGGAATCAGGGGCTGGACGAATCTACCACCAGCCTCCCTGGCCTGGCTGCCCTCCCGTCGCCCCACCGGAGCCGGCCAGCGCACACTGGCGCGGCTCAAATGTCCATCGCCGGCCGGTGCTCCTCGGGCGGCACGAACTTCCACTGCCCCACCAGCAGCGAGAAAACGAAAGCCCCGGCCGCGAACAGCCCCAGCACGGCCAGCGCCATGCCCCACTCGCCGCCCAAGGCGCCGAAGGCGCTGGCGCGCACGGCCTTGATGGACCAGGTGAAGGGCAGCCAGGGGCTGATGTCGCGGTAGAAGGCGCTGGTCAGCTCCACCGGCAGCACGCCGCCTGCCGAGGACAGCTGCAGCACCATGAGGATCAGCGCGATGGCCTTGCCCACGTCGCCAAAGGCACGCACCAGCGCCAGGATGACGAGCATGAAGGTCAGCGAGGTGACCGCCATGGACAGCGCCAGCCCCAGGGTGTTGACGGCCTGTATGCCCAGCATGAACCAGACCATGAGCAGCACGCAGGCGGCCTGCACCAGGTTGACGCTCCACAGCACCGCGAGCTTGCCCAGCAGCAGCGACACGCGCGAGTAGCCCGCCGCCTCGTCGGGCAGACGGCGCAGGTGGAAGATGAAGGCCGTCATCACCGCGCCCAGCCACAGCGCGATGGGAATGAAGTTGGGCGCCAGGCCCATGCCGTTGTTCTTCACTGGCGCGTCGATCTCGATCTGCGGCTTGACCGAGATCGCCAGGCCGCTGGCCGTGCCCTCCATCCCCGGGCCGCCCGAGGGCAGCGAGGCCTCGAGCGTGTCGAGCCCCAGCACCAGCTGCGAGGAGCCGTCCCTCACCTTCAACAGGCCGGTGCGCAGCTCGCTGGCGGCGCCTGCCAGCGCCTTGCTGCCTTCCACCAGCTGGTCCACTTTTGCATCGGCCGGTACCTTGGCTGCCAGGGTGGATGCGCCGGCCGCGTAGGCGCCAAACCCGTCCGCCATCTGGGCCACGCCCTGGGACAGGGTCCCGGCCCCTTCGGCCAGCTTGGCCTGGCCCTGGCTGGCCTGCTGCAGTCCGCCGTGCAACTGGCTGGCGCCATCGGCCAGTTGCCCGGCGGCGCCAGAGACCTTGTCGCCGCCAAAGAGCAGCGACTTGGATTCATCGCGCAGCTGCCCGGCCCCATCGGCCAGGCGCTGCGCACCCTCTTCGAGCTGTGGCAGGGTGCGGCGCAGCTCCTCATGGCCGCCGGCCAGTTGCGTGGCGCCGCTCTTCAGGGCCTGCAGGTCCGTCGCCTCGGGCTTCTTCGCATCGAGCGTGCGCGCGCCTGCGCCCAGCTGCTTCATGCCATCGCCCAGCTGAGCCACTCCGCCGGAAAGCTCGGTGGCGCCCTTGGCCAACTGCGCCGACCCGCCCTCGGCCTTGCCCATGCCGCTGTGCAGCGCCGCCGCGCCCTCGCGCAGGCGGGCCACGCCCTCGTGCAGGCGCTGCAGGCTGTCAGCCGCCGAGGAACTGGCACCCAGCACCACCTCCCAGCGCTTTTCGTTGAGCGACTCGTTGACCTGGTGCCCCAGCTCCTCGGCAAAGCGCCGTGCAAAGCCGGCACCCGCGTAGTTGTTGCCCTCAGAGGCAAACACCACCAGCTTGCCGGCCCCGGGCGAGCCTGCAGCCATGGCCCCGGCGCTGAAATCGGCGGGGATGACCAGCGCGAACAGGCTCTTGCCCTGGCGCACGGCACGCCGGGCCGCATCGGGGTCGCCCTCTTCGTAGAAGCCGAACTGCTGCTTGTCCTTGAGCGTCTGCGCCAGCTCCATGCCCAGGTTCACCGCCTGGCCGTTGGCCATGGCGCCGCGGTCCAGGTTGACGATGGCGGCCGGCAGGTTGCCGGTGTGGCTGACGGGGTCCCACACCGATTCGAGGTAGATGAAGGCGTAGAACGCCGGGATCACCACCACGCCCAGCAGCGACCAGCGCAGCTTGGGAAAGCTGCGCAACAGCCGCGCCTCGAGCAGCGAGACGCGCAGTGCGTTGCGGAACAGGCGCATGGGCAGCGGGTCGGCTTTGGTGGTGTGGTGTTTTGCAAGGCAAGGCCGGACAGGTCCTTGCAGCGGTGCGCTGCAAGCCTCGTGGCAGCTTGCCTTTTTATGACCCGGAGTGTGCCTTGAACCGCGCGGATTCGCAGGCACTGCGCGCTCGGCGGCACCGCGTAAATGTGTAAAGATTTATGTAGCCAGCGGCCCTGCGGCCAGGCGCGCCCGCGCAGCCGGCGTGGCCAGGCAACTGGCCAGGGCTTCGTACCCGGCGGCACCACCATAGGGCGCGACCACCTGGGGCACGGTGTGGTTGGCCGGGCACAGCACGATGGTCTCGTGTGGGCCCACCAGATCCAGATCCAGGATGGCCGAGGATCTCGTCATGATGAACACCGGCGCGCCCTCCCCCTGCGCACCCTGCCGCGCGCGGCGGCGCAGCCAGTGCACCAGCGCCTCCTGCGTGGCGTGATCGAGGCCGTTTTCGATCATCTCCACCACCAGGGGCACGTGCGTCTTCTCGCCCGCCACGGCCTGCACCAGCACCCTCAGGGCCGGCGAGTCGATGGCTCCCTCCTCGCACAGCCAGGCCAGTTCAGCGTCAACGGTGGTGCCACCGGGTGCATCGCCCGGCGCTTCCCACCCCTGCCGGTCTTCATCCAGGTAGACGCAGCCGGGCAGCGCCGCTGCAATGCAGTGCATCAGCCGCGTCTTGCCGCTGCCCAGCGGCCCGACGATGTAGTTCAGGCGCCGCACCTCGGCCAGTTCGAACCACTCGCCATTCCAGGGCCAGGGCAGCGCAAACGACAACGGCGGCATCACAGGCATTTGCAGAGCACCGGCCCAGTTGCCGGTGGGCAACGGCCGGCCGGCGGCCATGCCAGCGCGCAAGGCCTTCACCTGGTCGATACAGCGGCGGGTGTGCTGGAACACATCCTCCAGCTCGGCCAGCCGCGCCGCCAGGGCCAGTTGCATGGCCTGGGCATCGCCCTGCAGCGCCGCAGCCACCTGCGCCAGCGAAAGGCCCAGCGTGCGCAGCTGCACCACCGTGCGCGCACGCTCCAGGTCGGTCTCGGCGTAAAGGCGGTAACCGGCCTCGGACCGCTCTGGCCGCAGCAGGCCATGGTCTTCGTAGATGCGCAGCGCCTTGGCCGAAACGCCCAGCGCCCGGCTGGCCTGCGCGGCGCTCCAGCGCCTGTGGGAAATCGACATGCCCGTCATCCTTTGTTCCATTGTCAAGGATGTCCATGCTCGGGCCGGCCCCTGGGGCCGGGTCAAGGCCTGGGGACTGCAAGGCCCTGGCGACCCCTGCGTGCCCGTGGGCCCGGGCCACTCACCTGGTGGTGGATGGGGCGTCCGCGCCACCGGGGGCACGGATCTTTTGCAGCTGCTTGCCAAACCACTGGGCGCTTGGCTGAACGGCGCCGTTGCAACGGACCTCGTAGGCCCGGCCCGAGGCGCTACTCGACGAGGCGGCCAGCTCGATGAACTTTTCGGCGCTGGGCAGTGTGCTGCGCTTTTCGATGTATTCCAGCTTGCGCAGCAGGTGGGTCTTGGCCTCCGCGGCGTTGTGCCACGAGCCATTGCGCTGGAACTCGCAGCCCGAGGACTGCAGCGCAGCCAGCAGCGCATCGATCTCGCCGCGCACCGGCGCGGCCGCAGGGGCTGCGCCTGAGAGGCCGGCAGCCAGGCAGAACCAAAGAACGATGAAAGTGCGCAGCATAGGTTTCGCCATGGTCAGAGAGGATACCTCGGCGGTACAGCGCCTCAGCACTCGTAGGGGCTGATCCTGAACACCCGTGGCGCGCCAGGCTGGCTGCAGCCCCTCACGCACCGGTACACAGGCCAGTGGCGGTCACCGCAGACCTTTTGGTTGCCGGGCACGCGGCGGTAGGCGGTGCCCGCCAGCACCGTGATGCCATCGGCGCGGCAGGCAAAGCCGGATACGCCGTCCGGCGCCAGCTGGCACTGGCTGTCGAAGGCAACCATGCCCGGCTCTGCGGGCTGGGCCGCACCGGGCAGCAGCTTTCCATCGGGCCGAAGGAGGTTCATCCCAATCATCAGCCTGTCGTACCCACAGCCCCCGTCGGTGACGGTGACCTCATGGGTGGCAGAGCGCCCGGTCCAGTCTTCGGAGCAGCCGGCATGCCCTGCCCCGCTCAGCAGTAAGGCAGCCGCCAGGACCAGGCATGCGCGCAAGGTCCTGTACACGGGCCGACCGATCAGATCGGCTGTGCGATCAGGTCGTGACCGCGCACGCCCACGATGCGGGCGCGCGTGAACTCGCCCACCTTCATGGTCTTGCTGATCTTCTCGGGCGGCAGCAGTTGCACCGTGCCGTCGATCTCGGGCGCATCGGCATACGTGCGGCCCACGCCGCCCTTGCGGCCCAGGCCCGGGGCGGAGTCGACCAGCACCTGCATGGTGGCGCCCACACGGCGCTGCAGGCGGGCGATGGAGACTTCTTCAGCCACGGCCATGAAACGGGCGCGGCGTTCCTCGCGCACTTCCATGGGCAGCATGCCGGGCAGCTCGTTGGCGGCGGCGCCGTTCACGTCGCTGTAGGCAAAGCAGCCCGCGCGGTCGATCTGCGCCTCGCGCACGAAGTCCAGCAGGTGTGCGAATTCTTCCTCGGTCTCACCGGGGAAGCCGGCGATGAAGGTGCTGCGGATGACCAGCTCGGGGCAGATCTCGCGCCAGCGCTGGATGCGCTCCAGGTTGCGCTCGCCGCTGGCAGGGCGCTTCATGCGCTTGAGCACGTCGGGGTGGCTGTGCTGCAGCGGCACGTCCAGGTAGGGCAGCACGCGGCCCGTGGCCATCAGGGGCAGCACGTCGTCCACGCTCGGGTACGGGTACACGTAGTGCAGGCGCACCCAGGCGCCATAGGGCTCGGCAATCTCGCCCAGGGTCTGCACCAGCTCCAGCATGCGCGTCTTCACGGGCTTGCCGTCCCAGAAGCCGGTGCGGTACTTCACGTCCACGCCATAGGCCGAGGTGTCCTGGCTGATCACCAGGAGCTCCTTCACGCCGCCTTCGAACAGGGCCTTGGCCTCGCTCAGCACGTCGCCGATGGGCCGCGACACCAGGTCGCCGCGCATCGAGGGGATGATGCAGAAGGTGCAGCGGTGGTTGCAGCCCTCGCTGATCTTGAGGTAGGCGTAGTGCTTGGGCGTGAGCTTCAGGCCCGCAATGCCGAAGTTGCCGGGCACCAGGTCAATGAAGGGGTCGTGCGGCTTGGGCAGGTTCAGGTGGACGGCGTCCATCACCTCCTGCGTGGCATGCGGGCCGGTCACGGCCAGCACGCTGGGGTGCATCTGGCGCACCATGTTGCCGCCATCCTCGCCGGCACGCGCGCCCAGGCAGCCGGTGACGATCACCCGGCCGTTCTCGGCCAGCGCCTCGCCAATGGTGTCCAGGCTTTCCTTGACGGCATCGTCGATGAAGCCGCAGGTGTTGACGATGACGAGATCCGCCCCCTGGAAGGTCTTGGAGGTTTCGTAACCCTCGGCGCTCAGCTGCGTCAGGATCAGTTCGGAATCGGTCAAAGCCTTGGGACAGCCCAGGCTGACAAATCCGACTTTGGGTGTTTTCGTGGGGGACAGTACTTCGCTCATATCCCCGTATTGTCCCAGTTCTGGGGGCAAAGGGGTATGGAGGGGGCTCTCCAGGGGCTGGCAGATGCCTTTTGGCGGGGCCCAGTGGCTGCCAGGGCGACGGTGCGCCTGGCCGCAAGGCCTGCGTGGCTACCCGCTCACCTCCACCCGCACCACATGCCCGCGCTCGATATGGCAGGTGAAATGGCGCCGCGCCGTGCCGTCCTGCAGGCATTCGAACGACAGGTCCCAGGGCTTGAACTCGTCGCCATCGGCCGGAATCGACAGGGCCACCCACTCGAAGGCCTCCCGCCAGTCGGCGGGAAACTGCCGGCGCACCCACTGCTCGTACTCGCCGACCAGCAGGTCCTCCCCTTTGTGGAAGGCCAGGTCGGGGTCCTGGGTGTAGCGCTCGAAAAACGCCACCTGCCCCGGCACGGGCTCGGACTCGCCCGGGGCCTCGATCGCCAGGGTAAGGGGGCGGCCCGCAAGCTGGGTCTCGCCTTCCCAGTAGGCACCGTGTTTGGCACGGATGAGCAGCAGGTCGCCGAAGACGGGGTGTTCGAGCCTGCGGCCCCCTCCCCCGAAAAGGCGTTGCAGAAAGCCCATGGCGACCTCCGCTTCGTTCGGGTCAGCGCTTGAGGCCGAAGGCCCCCAGCATCTGCTCTGTCTGTTTTTGCATCTGTTCCTGCATCTGCGTGAGCATGGACTGGGACTGCTCGACGTAGTTGCCCATCATGCCCTTGAGCATGGGCGACTGCAGGTTCATGAACTGGGCCCACATCTCGGGCGTGACGCTCTGGCTCTGCTCGGCCAGCTGGGCCTGCACGTCGGTGAAGGCCTGCACGTTCTTTTCGAGGTAGGCGCCCATGAAGCCCTGCATGGCATGGCCGTAGAAGCGGATGATGTTGGCCAGCACCGCCTCGGTGAACATGGGTGCGCCGCCGGCCTCTTCTTCCAGGATGATCTGCAGGAGGATGCTGCGCGTGAGGTCTTCACCCGTCTTGGCGTCGCGCACCACCACGTTGTGGTGGGCCATCACCAGCTCGCGCACTTCGGCCAGGGTGATGTAGGTGGAGGTGTCGGTATCGTACAGGCGGCGATTCGGGTACTTCTTGATCACGCGCTGTGCAGACTTGCCGCCGGCGGCGGGTGCTGCAGTTGCGGTTGCGGCTCCAGCGGGGGCGCTGCTCTTCTTGTCGGGCACTACGGACTCCTCGGGCGCTCGGGCCCATGTGTGACTGGTCTATGGCTATTGCAGTGCAACAGATTCTAGGCAGTCCCGGCCGTGCCACCGGCAAAGGAATACCCTGATTGGGAAGAGTCGCGCATTTGACAGCGCTGCCTGCCTGCGGGACGAAGGGTAGCGCGCCACAAAAGCCCCAGAAACGCCAAAGGGGCGCGCACTGCCGTGTGCCGCCCCTTTGGGTGCCGCGCGCGCAATGCGCCGGTCAGTGGTAGACGTAAGTGGCGCTGTAAGGCAGGGCCAGGCCCGACACGCTCAGCGTCATGGCGATGGCGCCAGTGCCTTCAATGACGTTGAAGGTGCAGGCCTTGACCGTCCAGTTGCCGGCCAGCGCGCTTTGCTGCTGGCTCTGGGTGATGGGCAGGCGCAGCGACGCATCGCTGCAGAACTCCTGCTGGCTCATCGGCCGCGTGACATTGACCAGGGTGATGGGGTTTTGCGCCGTGGACACGGCCGTCACGCGCACGTCCAGCAGGTGGCCGGTGCTTCCGACGCCGGTGAAGGGCGGGTTCGTCACCACGCCGCCATAGCTCACCAGCGAGAAGGAGGGATTGCCCAGGCTGACCTGGGTGAAGATATCCTTGCCCAGGGCCAGCCTGGGCACGAGCAGCAGGTTGCCGTTGCTGAGGAACTGGTTGTCCTCGCCTACCACGGCGGGATCACCGGCCTTGAGCACGCCCGCGTCCAGCAGCTTGATCACCACATTGAAGTACCTGGCGTTGTCGATCTGCAGCACGGGCAGGCTCAGCGTGCCGGTCGTGCCATCGAACACTGCCGGATCCGCTGCCTGGGCCCCGGCCATGGCGCTCACGAGAAACGCCGCAACCGCGAGGTTTTTGGGGTTCGGTTTCACGTCTGATCTCTCCTGAAAGCCCTTGCGGGCCTGTAACCGTTAACGTACATCGTAACCAACTGAGTCGGGCAACAATCTGCGAAACCCGACGTGGCGGCGTAGCACATGCACCACACCTTAATGGGTGTATTGTCAGCCAGGGTGGGGCCGCACGCTGGTGATCAAGAACACATCCAGATGCAGATAGCGCCTCATTTTTTAGCACCCACCGCCGCCATTCGTCTCACAGAGCATGGCAACACACACCAAGCAGACACATAAGAGCAGTCAACAGCACCAATGGCAGGCCAACGGGCGGCTTCATCTGCCCCAGGTATAGGCATTGGCTGGCATACGCAACCCGGGGACGGAGGTACGGTGGTTTACAGACCACCACCCTCACAGGAGTTCACCATGCCAGCACCCGCACCGCAGCCGATGCCCCCCATCGATACCCCGCCACTCGAGCAGCCGCCCCAACCGGCCTGGGCGCCCGAGCCGCCCCAGGGCGACCCGCCACCCGGCCCGGCAGAGTCGCCCGTGCAGGACCCGCCGCCTCATTTTTGAGCAGCCGTACGGGGGCGCAGTTCCCCCGGCTGTGCGCAAGGCGATGCGCGCGCACCTGCCGTGCGCGGGAAGTAAATATGGCCGCGAGGGCTGTGCAGCCCCCAGGATTTCCGCCCGCTTACCGGTTGGGCTGCGGCACCGCGGCGTAGTTGGAGGCGATGGCCTGTAGCACGGCACCGATCAGTGCGGCATCCCCCGCTTGGGTGGGTAGCACATCCTTGACAATCTGCACCGCATACTGAAGTTGTTCCTTGGCCAATGCCGCAGACATGGCGTTGCCCCGCTTTTCATTGGGGGCAGCGTCGCGGATGGTGAGGGACATGGGGTGCTTTCGCAGGAAGGAAAGCACAGAGTATGGACCTCCCCCAATGGCCCTATCGGTCGTATATTCCACGGGTGATGTGACCCCACCGTGACCCGCGCGCGCCCGGTGCTGCCCAGACAGCCGGTGCGCGGGCCCCTTGTTTCACACAGGGATGGATGAAAGGCAAGGCCCGGCAGGTGTTTTCTTCGCGAACCGACTCCCCAGGGTCTTCTGCCAAAGACCGCTCTTCGCTGCGGCTCGAACCGTGGCGGGTGTTCTTGTTCGTGTTTGCCCTGGCCGGGGTGGCCCTCGCCGTGCAGCTGTACACGGCGCGCCACGCCATCCGCGAGGTCGAGGTGGCCCGCCTGCAGGACGTGAGCCGCTATGTCTCGGAAAACCTCACGCGCCAGCTCAAGGGCCTGAACGAGGCGCTCACGCGCATCAGCCGGGACTACCGTGCCTCGGCGCTGGCGGTCTCGAGCGCCGACTCCTCGCGCCAGCTGCACCTGCTCACCGACGTGATCCAGGCCGTGCGCGGGCTGGCGGTGTACGACGCCAATGGCACGGCCGTGGCGTCCGACCGGGCCGTCGACGTGGGTCGCGACTTCTTTGCCAAGGAGTTCTTTCGCACCGTGCAGGGCCGGCCGGACCCGCATGCGCTCTACCTCTCGCGCCCCTCGGCATCGGACGACGAGGGCGTGGCGCTGCACCTGTCGCGCGCCGTGTTCGACGCCGCCGGGCAGTTCACGGGCGCGGTCACGGCCACGCTGGACGACGAGTTCTTTGCCTTCACCCTGCGCGCGGCGCTGTTCGCGCCCGACATGCGGGCCACCATGGCGCATGCCGATGGCGAGGTCTTCGTGACCGTGCCCAGCACGGGCTCCGAGCGCATGGCCAACCTGGCCAGGCCGGGCTCCGCGTTCGAGGCCCATGTCCAGAGCCAGCGCCAGAACACGGTGTACGAGGGCCTGGTGCCGGCCACCGGCCGCGAGCGGCTGGTGGTGCTGGCCAGCGTGAAGCCGCAGGGCCTGGGGCTGGACAACACCGTGGTGCTGGCCGTGAGCCGCGAGCGCTCGGAGGTCTACGCCCCCTGGTACGCCCAGGTGCGCCTGTATGTCACGCTGTATGCCGCCGTGCTGGTGCTGGCCACCGGCCTGCGCCTGTTTGAGCGCCGCCGCCTGCGCCGGCTGCTGGCGCAGGAAGAGGCCTCGCAGGCCGCGCTGCAGCTGACGGCGGCCCGCCTGGAGCGTGCGCTCGACGGCGCGCAGCTGGGCCTGTGGGAGCTGCAGGTGGACGCGCGCCAGCTGCGCATCGACGCCCGGGGCGCGCGCATGCTGGGCTACGGCGATGCCGAGGTGGTCCGCTCCGTCGATGAATGGACCGCCACACTGCACCCGGCCGACCGGGCCGGCAACACCGCCGCCTTCGCCAGCCACCTCAAGGGGGCCAGCCCGGCCTACGAAAACGAGTTCCGCGTCAGCGTGGGCAATGGCGGGCAGTTCGTGTGGCTGTTCAGCCGCGGCAAGGTGACCGAGCGCGCAGAGGGCGGCGCACCCCTGCGCATGATCGGCACCTTCATGGACATCACCGAGCGCAAGGCCAACGAGGCGGCCCTGGCGGATGCCGCCCTGCTGCAAAAGCGCTCCGGCGAGATCGCCCGGATCGGCGGCTGGACGCGGGACCTGGCCACCGGCCAGTCGCAATGGACCGACGAGGTCTACCGCATCCACGACCTGGAGCCCGGCAGCGCACCCGACCTGCCGCGCACGCTCGACTACTACACCCCGGCATCGCGGCCCCTCATCGACGCCGCCGTGGAAAGGTGCGTGCAGCACGGCACGCCCTGGGACCTGGAGCTGCAGATCGTCTCCGCCAAGGGGCGCCTGCTGTGGGTGCGCACGCAGGGCGAGGCCATCCGCCGCGATGGCGCCATCGTGCGCCTGGCGGGGGCCTTCCAGGACATCACGGCGCGCAAGCAGGCCGCGCTGGAGCTCGAGCGGCTCAACGCCACCCTGTCCGAGCTGTCCTACCAGGACGCGCTCACCGGCCTGGGCAACCGCCGCCTGTTCGACGACACGCTGCTGGCCGAGTGGGCGCGCAACGCGCGCCAGGGCTCGGCGCTGTCGCTGCTGATGGTGGACGTGGACTACTTCAAGCGCTTCAACGACCTGCACGGCCACCAGGCGGGCGACGAATGCCTCAGGCGCGTGGCCAGCGTGCTGCGCGATGCGCTGTGGCGCTCGCACGAGCGCGCCATGCGCTACGGCGGCGAGGAGTTCGCCATCCTGCTGCCCGAGACCACCATGGAAGGCGCCCGCCTGGTGGCGCAGCGGCTGCTGGACGCGATGGTGGCCGCGCGCATCGCCCACGGGGCCTCGCCGCTGGGGCCCTGGGTCACGCTGAGCATCGGCGTGGCCTGCGTCGCGCCATCGGCGGACGGCAGGCCCACCACCCTCACCCGGCGCGCCGACATGGCCCTCTACCAGGCCAAGGGCCAGGGCCGCGCGGGCTTTGCCACCGACGAGACGCCCGCGAGCGTGCTGTGACCCACAGGCCGATCCCGGCCGGCCGGCCAGGCGCCCCGCTCGGCGAACGCCAGGGCCGTGGCGAGGCCGGGGGCACAAGCACCCTGGGGCGCCTGGGGCTCAGAACACCGACAGCCCCGTCCTGGCCGTGAACATTTCCAGGGCACGCATGCCCAACAGCGAATTGCCGGTCCCGTCCAGCGCGGGCGACCAGACGCACAGGCTCAGGCGGTCGGGCACCACGGCCACGATGCCGCCGCCCACACCGCTCTTGCACGGCAGGCCGATGCGGAAGGCGAATTCACCGGCGGCATCGTAGGTGCCGCAGGTCAGCATCAGTGAGTTGATGCGGCGAGTCTGCCGCTCGGTGAGCAGTGGCTCACCGCTGAACGGGTGGCGGCCGTCGCGGCACAGGTAGCCGGTGGCGCGCGCCAGCTGCAGGCAGCTCATGCCCACCGCGCAGTGGTGGAAGTAGGCATCCAGCACGGCGGCGACATCGTTGTCGATCTTGCCGAAGCTCTTCATGAAGTTGCCCAGCGCAATGTTGCGAAAGCCGGTGGCCGCCTCGGAGGCAGCCACCTCTTCGTCGAAGTGCACCGGCTCGTTGCACAGGCTGGACAGCAGCTCCAGCATGGCGACCTTGGCATCGCCCCGGCTGACCAGGCGGTCGGTGACGGCGATGGCGCCCGCGTTGATGAAGGGATTGCGCGGCATGCCCTGCTCGGCTTCGAGCTGCACCAGCGAGTTGAACGGGTTGCCCGAGGGCTCGCGGCCGATGCGCTCCCACAGGCTGTCCCCCAGGGCCTGCATGCCCAGGGTCAGCGCGAAGAGCTTGGAGATGCTCTGGATCGAGAACGGCGTGGCGCTGTCGCCGGCCTGCGCCTCCTGGCCGTCGCAGGTGCGCAGCGCGATGCCGAACTGCGCTGCCGGCACCCGCGCCAGCGCCGGGATGTAGTTGGCCACCTGGCCCTCGGCCCCGAGCTCTGGGCGCAAGGCCTGGACGATTTCTTCAAGAACGGGCTGGAACTGCATGCGCCGATTATCGGCCTGCGGGCAGACAGGGGTCACCGGCGCTCATCGGCTCTCATCGGCGCTCCACGCTGCCATCCAGCAGGGCGCGCACCCGGCGCGCCATGTCGTCCACCTCGAAGGGCTTGGTGAGGATCTCCATGCCGGGGGAGACAAACGGCTGCGAGGCCGAGACCTTCTCGGCATAGCCGGTCATGAACAGGATCTTCAGGTCCGGCCGCTCGGCGCTGGCCGCCTCGGCCACCTGGCGGCCGTTGAGCCCCGGCAGGCCGACGTCAGTGATGAGCAGGTCGATGCGCCGCTCGCGCACCCGCAGCTGGTCCAGCCCCGAGAGGCCGTCGTGCGCCTCCAGCACCTGGTAGCCCAGGTCGCGCAACACCTCGGCCACCATCTCGCGCACCAGGGTTTCGTCCTCCACCACCAGGATCACCTCGCCCCTGGCCGCTGCCGCCGTGGCGGCGGGCGCGGGCAATGGGTGAGCGGGACGGTCCTCGGCATGGAAGTGGGCCGGCAGGTAGATACGGACCGTGGTGCCCTGCCCGTACTCGCTGAAGATGCGTGCATGGCCTTCGGACTGGCGGGTGAAGCCATAGATCATCGACAGTCCCAGGCCCGAGCCCTCGCCCACCGCCTTGGTGGTGAAGAAGGGCTCGAAGGCATGGGCCAGGGTCTCGGCCGTCATGCCCGTGCCCGTGTCGGTTACGCTGATGCACACGTAGAGGCCGGGCTTGACGCCGTGCAGGGCGGCGGCATAGGCCGCGTCGAGCTCGGCGTTCTGGGTTTCGATGGTCAGGCGGCCGCCGGCCGGCATGGCGTCACGGGCGTTGATGGCCAGGTTGAGGATGGCGCTTTCGAGCTGGTTCTCGTCGCACAGCGTGGTCCACAGCGTGGGCGACAGCTGCAGCGCAAGCTCCACCTTTTCGCCGATGGTCTGGCGCAGCAGATCCTGCATGGACATCACCAGGGGATTGGCCCGCACGGCCTTGGGATCGAGCGGCTGGCGGCGCGAGAACGCCAGCAGCCGGTGCGTGAGCCCCGCCGCGCGCGAGGTGGAGGACAGGGCCCGCCCCACGTAGGTGTCCAGGTCGGCCGCAGCGCCCTGCACGCCCTGCCCCAGCCGTTTGCGCAGCAGCTGCAGGTTGCCCATGATCCCCTGCAGCAGGTTGTTGAAGTCGTGCGCGATGCCGCCGGTGAGCTGGCCCACGGCCTCCATCTTCTGTGCCTGGCGCAGCGCCTCCTCGTGCAGGCGCAGCTGCTCGCTGCGCTCGGCGACCTGCGACTCCAGCGTGGCGTTGAGCGTCTGCAGTGCGGCCTCGGCCTTGCGGCGCTCTTCGATCTCGCGCTGCGCGGCCTCGAACAGACGTGCATTGTCGATGGCAATGGCCGCCTCGGCCGCGAGCAGCGCCACCGAGCGTTCGGAGCGCTCGGTGAACACCCCCGCACGGGAGTGACCGAAGAACAGCCCGCCGATCACTTCGCTGGCGCGGTTGACCACCGGCACCGCCAGGTAGCTGGTCACGGCCAGATGGCCCTTGGGCATGCCGTGGTAGGGCGCGCTGTGGCCATAGCGCGGGTCCTGGGTGATGTCGTCCGAGCGCACGATGCCCTCGCCCCCGAAGGTGGGGCCGAACACCGCCGTATTGCGCGGCATGGGAAAGTCCTCGAACGCCGCGCGCGGTGCCCCCGACAGGGTGTACAGGGTGTAGCTCTCGCCGGCTTCATTCACCAGGTTGTAGAAGAACGCCCCAAACTGCGCGCCGGTGACCTCCACGCCAGCATCGGTCACCGCCTGCACCACCTTGGCCAGGTCGTTCTCGCGCGCCAGCGTGGCGCCGGCGCGGTTGAGCACCTCGAGCGTGCGCTTTTCCTCGCGCAGCGCGTCCTCGGACACCTTCCACTGCGTGCGGTCGCGCAGCACCTTCACAAAGGCCACGGGCGCGGCAGCAGGGTCGGTCACTGGCGTGAGTTCGCCCACGGCCCAGAAGCGCGAACCATCGGAGCGCATGCGCCAGCCCTCGTGGCCGCCCCGGCCCTTGGCCAGGGCATCGGCCATCTCCTCGGTCACGCGCGCCTGGGGGTTCGTCTCCTCGGGGAAGATGCACAGCAGCGTCTGGCCGCGCATCTCGTCCTCGGTCCAGCCCAGCAGGCGCACGGCACCGGGGTTCCAGCTGAGCACGGCGCCACGGCTGTCCAGCGCGATGATGGCCGTGTCGGTGGCACTGTTGATGACGGTGGATAACGCGGCTGCGCTCAGTTGCATGGGGTGTCTCGTTGAACACGTTCTTGTGGGCAGATGGGTCCCCGCTCGGGAATAGCCCACCAATGGCCCAATGATGGCGCACTGTACCTTCTCAAACCCATTTGAACCACCGGGTGTTCATGGGGTGGGCACGCTCTGACCCGCCCCACCTTCAACCGGGTGCGGGATCGGGCAGCGCCATGCACTGCGCGAAGAAGGCATCGAGCTCGGTGGATTTGTCGAACACGCCATCGGCGCCCAGCGCCTGGCAGCGGCGGCGCATGTCGGGCGTGGCGTAGTTGGAGAGCACGTAGACATGCTGGCCGGGATTGCGCTGGCGCACGGCCTGCAGCACTTCCAGGCCGGAGCCGGCGGCCAGGAACAGGTCCACTACCATCAGCTGCCACTGGCCGTGCCAGCGTTCCAGCGCGTGCCGGGCGCCGGTGGCCGTGGCGGCAATGGCAACAACGCGTGCATTGGCCAGCTCCTCCAATGCCGGGACCAGGGTCTCACTGATCATTTTGTTGTCTTCGACAAGGATGGTGATGAAAGGCATCGTGGACCGTGCCGGTTACACCGGATAGAGGGAAGCTGCCTACAATCTAAGCGCGCAACCGAATCCGGCGTGTAGGCATATGCCCCGCGTGTAGGGGCTGCTACACGATTGTGTGATCTTTTCCACCACTGAGCCTGAAATATGTCCCGTGATGCCACCCCACCCCAGGCCGCAGAAATCGCCGATGTGCTGAACCAGAACGCCGAAGCGGCCGAGCAGATCAAGGCCACGGCCAGCGAACTCAACGTGGTTCACGCCGTGCTGTCCACGCAAATCCCGCCCGATTCGCTGGAGGGTGACCTGCAGGCCGCCGTGGAACGCACCGACGAGCTGGAGCAGCAGCTCAACGAGACGGCCGAAGCACTCGAAAAGTCCAACGACCTGCTGCGCGAGATCGACGCCAAGCAAAGCGCCGCCGCCAAGACCCAGAAATAGGCAGACAGAAACGCGGCCCGCCAGTTGTGGCCTGCGTGCGACGGCCGCCCGGGCAGCGGCATCATCCTACAGCCGCGCCCCGGATGCCTGCGCACACTGTACTTTTGCGCAGCCGCGGAGGCCCCATGGCCACTCAGTCCCCATCACCCGACAGCAAGCCCCGCAAGGACCCGGACCGCCCCACCCCGGCCTTCACGGAAACCGATGCCACCGCGGGAAAGCGCAAGCCTGCGGACACGGCGCCCGAGCGCGGTGACACGACACCCAACGCCCCGGCACCCCACCCGCCCGAGTCAGATGTGAATCCCGAGACCCCGGCAAGCATCAATTCACCCTGACGGAACCCTGCACCCGCCGAAAGCCATGGCGCTTGGGCCGCGGGGGCTCACAGCGGCGTCAGCGCCTCGGGCAGGCACGACTCCTCATGCCCCACCAGGCGGATCCACATGCCGGTTTTGCGGATGATGATGTAGTCGACGGTGACGACGCGGCCTTTGTAGAGGAATTGGGAGCCGGGTTTGTACAGGACCATGGAGCGGGCGAAGAAGGCAGATTGCAGACAGAAAAGGCGTCTGCAAGAAACAGGCCTCCATGGTGCCTGCAGCGGTGCCCTCCGGTTGTGACAGCCGCCAAAAACCTGGTGCCCCGATGGGCTGTTGCTTGACGTATTGCGGCCCGCAGCGGCTTGGCGTCCACGGGCAAAAATGCACCTGCGCTGGCGTGTCAGTGCTCGCCGATGGTCAGGCCGTGTGCAGGCGTGTCCGCACGCGGGGACGGGGCCGACGCCGATTGCGCCGACAGGGGCTGGGACGCCACGGGCAGGTGGCTCAGCACGCTGGCCTTGATCTCGGGCCCGGCCATCTTGAAGGCCACCACGGCCGCGACCAGGAGCACCGCGATGGTGGCGGCCACGCCGAACACCCGCGAATCACCCGCACCGTCAGCGCCCTGCAGCATGCCGTAGTGGCCCGATGTGTTGCTCATGCTTTTCATGTGGTTGCTCCTGGCTTGTGTGGTGCACTGAAGTTAACGGCCGGCGGGCGTCCGGGCTGTCGGACAAATGCCATTCCTGGCTGCGGAAAACCCCCACCCCCGTCAGCCCCTGGCCGCATGAAAAAAGCCGCCCTGAAGGGCGGCTTTGCGGCATGGATTTGGCAGCAGAAAGCGCTTTTTACATACGGTTCCAGGGCCACTCGCCGCACCTGGACTGCGATACCGTCACATTCGCCAGGCGGCGCATGGCGGTGTCGTCGTAGATGTAGCTCAGCCGCACACCCGCCTGCAGGTCGGGCACCACATGCGGATCACGGCACAGCGTGCCCATCAGCTCGCGCTCCACCACGGCCTCGAAGTCCGGCCGCACCCCGGCCGGGCTTACCAGGAACTTCACCGTCACATGCCGGCCCGCATGCGTGGCCGAGGTGGACAGGATGCGCCCGTCGCGCCGTTCGCGCGCGTCGGAGTTGTACTCCTCGGCCAGGCGCTTGGCCCGCGCCTCGGCGCTCAGGCGCGGCGTGCGCTCTCCCGGCACACGGGCCATGAGGAAGTTCTCGTCGCACACGCGCAGGGCGATCTGGATGCCCGTGGGCGTGGGCTTGTTGGTGGCGTTGTCCACACAGCGGTCGTACTGCGCGCGCGCCCTGGGGCCCAGCTCATCGCGCGAGCGCAAGGGATAGTCCTGCGCCATGGCGGCGCAGGACAACAGCAGCGCAGCGCCCAGAGCGGCGCCGCGTGCCAGTGGATGCATGGTACTCATGGTGGATTTCCCCCAGGTTCTTGTGTGTTGGTGTGTTCATGCCGGGTGCCTTCGTACACGCCGACGAGCCTGCAGTCTGCTCGCGCCCCGCCCCTGCGACAAGCTGTGTTGCCTGCGGTAACCAGCCCAGGCTGCGCCCTGCCTTCAGCCTGCGGCAAACGTCACCACGGCCACCAGCAGCAGCACCGCGGCGGCTGCCAGCCACATGACGCGGGGGCTGTACTGGCCAAACTCCAGCTCACCGTCGTCTGCCAAGCCGGCATCGGCAAAGGACATCTGGCGCTGGAATGGTTTGCTGGTGTTCATGGTGCTCTCCCGGGTTGGATGTATGCAAAGGTAGCTGGCCAACCCAGCCGTCCGTGTCAGACAAGTTCCCATCCTCGCAGCAGACGGACCCGATCGCACTTTGGAAATGGGTGCGGATGTGACATACCGCACGAAGAGCGCACGAAAAAGGAGGGGAGGAAAAGGAGAGGACGCAAGGATGGATCGCAGGAGCGGCGGCTACTCGAACACCTTGCCGCTGTGCTCGCACACCCAGCTGCGCGCGTGGGCCAGGGCCTCGTCCTCGGTATCGAACGCGTCCTCGGGGCCTACGTTGAGCACCTCGCCCCCGGTCAGCTCCACCGACACCACCGACCATTTCTCACCGCGCACCAGGGTCACCCAGCAGCTGTCCGAATCGCTGCACCGCAAGCGGTGCTCCGTTGTCACCATGGCCATCGGCAGGTCCTTTTCTGTCCACGCTGGCAACCCCGCAGGGCAGCACGCCAGCACATCGATGGACCACTGTACGGCGGGTGGGCGGCCCCGCGCGTCAGCCAATGCCTACAAAAACACCCTCGCCTGCCGTGCGCCGCCCCAGGTCAGGACGGCAGTGCCTCGGTGTCGAGCCGCAGCTTGTGCGCCATGGCATGCTGCAAGGCGGTGGCCACCCCGCTGCGCTGGTACCGTCCGCCGGAGAACGGGAACGGCTGGCCATCCGGCAGCACCCATTGGTTCGATGCGGCCTTGAAACGCACGAAGGCCAGGACCACATCGCCCTGCAGCGGCACCCGCGATGCGCAGCTGAACACGGCGACCCGGTCCATGTAGTTCTCGCCGCCCAGAATCCAGCGGCGGGACAGGTCGATGTCACCCACCGGCGTGCCGAAGGTCAGCAGCTTCTCGCCATCGCCGCTGTGCTGGCCTACCGTGATGCCCAGGGTTGCCAGGGCACTGCGGTATTCGTCGACCAGCGCCAGGAACTCGCGCAGCGCCGAGCCCGACTCCTGCGCGGAGTACGCGATCCTGTGCGGCGTGACCGCGTCCAGGTAGTCGGTGAACTTCGCTGCCATACCGTCTTCTCCGATGCTGCCAGAGCGCCTTCGGCAACCGCCGCCCGGCAATGCCACCCACAGCGCTGCACGATGGCCCCGGCGCAGGCAGATGTCAATCCGGGTGCCACCTGGCTGTGCCCACCCTACGGACGCATCCGCTTCCATTCGCGGTGCATCTCCTGAAGCAGCAGCCGCGCCAGGAAGTCCGGATTGTCCTTGACCAGCGCGCTCTTGGGCGCCAGGCCCATGGTGAGGCAGGTGACGGTAAGCGTCCCGTCCTTCACCTTCCAGGTGCCGACATGCCCTTCATGTTCCAGCTGCCCGCTGCCAACGCAATCGCCTGAAGAGTTCTCGGTCATGGTGTCGCTCTGGATGGAAGATGGGTCGATGGTGCCCCGCCAGCACAGACGAGCAGCCCGCGCGCCAGCGCCGGCCAGCCTGCTATGCCGATGGCGTGGCCGAATGGCTGCGGATGATGTCTGCCACCTTTGCGAACTCGTCCAGGGCGTTCGGAACGAAGTCGATCACGGGGTTGCTGGCGTTCCAGGCAATCCGGTTGAAGGTCTGCGCGGTCTTGCTGGCCGTGCGCTCTGCGGACAGGGCAGCCTCCTCGCGGATCTCCGCGGCCAGCGCACGTACCTGCGCCGTGGCGAGCAGGCGCTGTTCGAAATCATTCATGTCGGTTCACTTTCGCAGGGAAAAAAGGCCAGCCCCCGCGAAAATCGCACAGGTGCAGGCCATTGTGCGCCACAAGCCGCGGGCAGCAGGCCGCTGGCTGTCCTTGCTGCATGGCGGGTCTTGCCGCCCGGTGCCCTGTGTGACCCAAGCTAACGCCGCGCCTTGCACAGCGATTCCCACAGCGAGGTCGCCGCGCTCGGCTGTGCACCGCACTCGAAGGCCAGCTTCAGGAATTCCTCCGCCGAAAGCGAGATTTCCTGCGGCAGTGCCTTGACCACCTGCATGGCGCTGGGCTTGAGCCGCTCGATCTCCCAACTGGAAAGCCGGCCATCGGACAGCGCGGCCTGCCGGAACGCCGCCAGGATGTCGGCCGGAAGGTTCGGCCCATACAGGTAGTACTCGAGCCGGGGCAGAAAGCTGGCGGCGAGGTGCGCCCCGCCGGCGGGGCTGCCGTTGGCCTCGAACCAGTCCTCGCGCGAGCGCCCGCGCCCTGCGGGATAGCGGTCGGGCACGGTGTAGTAGCGAATGCGCTCCACAGGGATGGCGCCCCGCCCCTGCAGCGATTCGAACAGCCGCGCCATGGGCTCCAGCGAGCGCACGGTGGCATCGTCGTGCCGGCGGCTGAAGTCGATCTGGCCCAGCCATGCTTGTTCCTGATCGGTAAGGGCGATGTCCGGGGTGCGTGTCATCACCCCATTCTGCCCGCAGGCACGGCCCAGGCGCCAAGATAAAAGTTTGGCTTGTCGGAATCCCGATACTCGAAAACCATGGCAAATCTGCTACACCCTGCCCGGTATGCGGGGGCGCCGCGTCCCCAGCACCACCAGCGGCACGGCCACCGCGTACACCGCCACCACCAGCAGCCAAATGGCGCCGGGCCAGTCCGACCGCACGGCGTGGTAGAACGCCGAGAAGCCCAGCGGCGCGATGATGGACGCCAGGCTGATGGCCGAAGCCAGCACGCCCTGGAACTGCCCCTGCAGGTCGGCACCTACCTGGCGGCTGGCCAGCGCCTGCAGCGCCGGCGTGCCGATGCTGCCCAGCGCAAACACCGGCATGGCCACGAACACCATCCAGCCCTGGCGCATGAAGGCCATGGCCACCAGGGCCAGGCAGGCGCAGGCGACACCCGCAAGCACCGCGCCGCGCTCGCCCAGCCAGCGGCTGGCCGGCCCGGGAGCGAAGGCCTGCACGAGCATCTGGCACAGGCCGAACGCACCCAGCGACAGCCCGATCCAGGTGCCGTTCCAGTGGAAGGCGTCGCCGCCCCACAGGGCCCAGCAGACCGCGTAGGCCTCCCCGGTCGCGGCGAGCATGAAAAAGGTGAACACCAGGGGCACCAGCTGCCGTTGCGAGAGCACCCACGCCAGCGGCCGCAGCGGGTTCAACGCGGCCAGGTCGATGTGCCCCCCGCGGCCCTGGCGCGACTCGGGCAGCGACACCCATGCCAGCACGAAGTTGGTGCCGTTGAGCACCGCCGCCGCGATGAAGGGCAGGCGCACCCCGTGGTCGCCCAGCAGGCCACCCAGCACCGGCCCGGCGATGAAGCCCGCACCGAACATGGCGTTGAACAGGCCAAAGCGCCGCGCGCGCTGGTCCTCGGGCGTCACATCCGTGAGGTAAGCCGTGGCCACCGACATGCTGGCACCGGTGAGCCCCGCGACAGCGCGGCCCAGCAGCAGCAGCGGCAGGCTGCCCGCACAGGCCAGCAGCAGGTAGCTGGCACAGGCCCCGGCCAGCGACAGCAGCAGCACGGGCCGGCGCCCGAGCCGGTCGCTGAGCGCACCGAGCACCGGCGCGCACACCAACTGCATGGCGGCGTAGAGCGCCGCCATCACACCGATGACCGGCGCCACCTGGGCAGCCTGGGTGACGTCCTGCACCAGCGCGGGCAGGATGGGAAACACGAGGCCGATGCCCATGGCATCGAGCGCAACGCACAGGTAGATGGCGAAGAGGGAGGGGGTACGGTGGTGCATGGCGGCAGGCGTTCCAGTCTGTGCGGGCACGGTTCAAGGTGCTCGCAACAAGGTCCGACGGATGTCGGGGGAAACGCTGGCCGGATCACCCCTGTGGGGGCCGATGGCGTGTGCGCGGCTGCTGGCTGCAGGTGGTGTGCCCACCTGGCGAAGGCCAGCGGCCGTTTTTCGCGGTTGTTGTGGGCCACAGTATGGCACGGCGCGCACCCGCGCGAAAAAAAGCGGGCTGCCAGCCCTGCATGGCCGGCAGCCCCAACCCCTCGGAGATCGGAAAGCCCGCGGGCCGTGCTCAGAAGCTGTGGCGCAAGCCCACGTCGAAGCCGCTGGAGCTGCCGTTGGCCGCCGGGCTGCCCGCGCCCTGGGTGACCGTGGCGAACGCACCGCCACGGTTGTTCAAGCGTGCATAGGCGGTGTACAGCGCCGTGCGTTTGGACAGGTTGTGCACATAGCCCAGTGCCAGCTTGCGCGCGCGGTTGTCGGACGCGGCAAACTCCTGCCGGTACTGCGAGTACGACACCCGCACCTCGCCCACGCCCACGCCCACGGGCACCAGCGCACCCAGGAGCCAGCCATGCCCGTCGGCGGCCAGGGCCGGGCCGCCCGCCACGGCGCTGGCTGAGCCCTTGTCGCTGCTGACCTGGCCCATGAGCCGCGCCACGCCCAGGTCCCACTGCGCGCCGATGTTGGCCTGCCGTATATCGCCCAGCGCCCCGGCGCGCTGGGTGCGGCCCAGGGCCAGCGCCACGTTCACAGGCCCGCTGGCGTACCCAAAGCGCGCCCCGATGCCCGTGCCGTCGCTGGCGGTGCCGCCCGCGGCATTGCTGGCGTTCTCGCCGCGGTAGTGCATCACCTGGCCATAGAAGCCACCCAGGTTGCCCGGCAGCAGGTAGCCGATGCTGTTGGAGGCCCGCGCCGCGGTGAAGGGCGCGCCCGTGACGATGCTGCCGAAGGTCAGCGTGGCGCCCACGCCCACATTGCCATACGGGTCGAAGATGGTCAGGTTCCAGAACTGCGGCGTGTAGTCGCGCCCCAGGCGCACCTCGCCCCAGGGGCCCGCCAGGCTCACGGTGGAGCGGCGGTTGAAGGTCAGCCCCTGCCCGCCTGCAGCCGCCGGGGCCGCGCCCGAGGCCTGGTTGTTGCTGTTGGTGGCCAGCCCGGTGCCATCGTCGTTGTTCAGGCCCGCCTCGAGCCAGAACGATGCGGACAGGCCGCCGCCCAGGTCCTCCACGCCGCGAAAGCCCAGGCGCGAGTTGCTGAAGCCCGAATTGGTCAGCCGGCTGACGCTGGCGCCACCCGTGTTCGAGATGTGCTGCAGCGTGGCGTCGACCACGCCGAACAGGGTCACGGACGATTGCGCCGCTGCCGTGCCAGCCACGGCCCATACGGCCAACAGGGTTGCTGTCTTCTTCATGGGATTGTCTCCATCCATCCAGTTGGTTTGCTTGGTTGCTTGGTTGCTTGCTTCAGGCATGCGGCGGCCAGGCACCGGGCAAGCCGGGCACCAGGAAACGCATGCAGGAACTGCTGGGCCCCGCCCCTGATTCATGGGCGGCGTGGGCGCACGCTCCCGCCGCCGGCGGACGGCCGGCGGTCACGGGGCTGTGGTGGCCAGGGCGCGGCCGGTGTTCAGCCGGTGTTTGGCCGCGGCGGGCTCAGAACATGCCGTTCTGGTTGGCGGCGGTCTCGGGCACGGGCTGCATCACGTCCCAGTGCTCGACGATCTTTCCCTGGTGCACGCGGAAGATGTCCACCAGGGCCATGCCCCGGTCGTCGGGCCCGCCACGCTGCGCATGGGAGTGCAGCACCACCAGGTCGCCCTGGGCGACCACGCGCTTGACGGTGGAGCGTGCCTGCGGCGCGCTGCGCTGCAGCTCGCGCACAAAGCCCTGCAGCGGGGCCAGGCCCGTGGGCACGCGCGGGTTGTGCTGGATGTAGTCCCCGGCCACATAGCGGGCCGCGGCATCGGCATTCTTGCCGTTGAGCACCACCTCGTAGAACTCCAGCACCAGCCGGGTGTTGGCCTGCTCCACCGATGGGGCCGGCGCGCCGGGCCCCGGCGACGAGCAGCCCACCACCAACAGGGCCGCAGCCCACCACGCAAACAGTTTTTTCATGGTCGGTTTCCTTTTCTGCATGGCATCAAAAACGGGGGTGCGCATCGGCTTTCACGACCTGGTTGCGCAGCGTGCCCAGGCCCTCGATCTCGGCTTCCACCACATCGCCCACCTGCAGCAGGCGCTCGGGGAACCTGCGGTGAAAGCCGGCGCCGCCGCCCGGCGTGCCGGTGGTGATCACGTCCCCGCACTCCAGCCCCAGCCGGGACCAGTAGGCAAAGATCTGGCCGCAGCTGAACAGCATGCTGCGGGTGGAATCGCTTTGCCGCACCTGGCCGTTGACGCGCAGGCCGATGCGCAGGTTGCCGGGGTCGGCTATCTCGTCGCGCGTGACCAAAAATGGCCCCATCGGGCAGGCCGACTCGAAGTTCTTGCCGGCAAACACGATGCCCGAGGCCTTCTCCGCAAGGATCACGTCGCGCATGCTCAGGTCGTTGACGATGGTGAAGCCGGCCACGCAGTCGAGCCAGTCCTCGGCGGCCACGTCGCGGCAGTTGCGGCCCACCACCATCGACAGCTCGACCTCGTAGTCGAGTTCGTGGCCGAAGCCGGGGTAGACGATGGGTTGGTCCGAGCCCACCACCGCGGTCGACATCTTGAGGAAGGCCGGCGGGTAGCTAGGCAGCTCGGTGATGGCGCCGGTGTCGCGCCCCTCCTCGATGTGCGCACGGTAGTTGGCCCCGATGGCCACCACCTTGCCCGGCCGCGGGATGGGCGCCAGCAGGGTCACGCTGCCACGCCCATGCAGCACGCCGCACTCCAGCAGCTGCTGCACGCCGCCGGCGCCCCTGCCCAGCCAGTGCCGGACCTGGTCGAACGAGCGCTGGCATGCAGCCATGGCCGTGGCACCGCCGGCAAGCAGGGTCTTCATGTCGTGCGTGATGAGCGCGGTGGCCGTGGCGGCCGCGCCGGGCTCGCGGTCGACCTGCGAGAGCACCTGGGTATAGGCGCGCACGGCATCGACCAGGTAGGCGCCACCGGCATGCTCCAGGTAGATGCCGATGCGCGGCTCGCGCCGGCCGGCGGGAAGGTAGGTGGCCAGTTTCATGGGATGGAGGTCCTTTTGTCGTGTTCGATCTGCCGCACGATCTGCACGGCGCGCTCGCGCGCCGCGGTCTGGTCCAGGGTGGCGCCAATGCGCGCGCTGGCGGCTTCCGAGATGCGGGGCCCGGCCACCGCCACGGAGGTGACGCCCGCCACGTCCAGCAGCGCGGGCTCCACGGTGCCGGCGGTGGTAACGGGGCGGTAGTCGCAGCCCGCGCACATGCCGGTGTAGCGCACGGTGACCCGGCCATCGCCGGCCACGCCGACGAGCTCGATCTCGCCCGCATGGGAGCGCACCAGCACGTTGACCGATGCGATGCGCGTGGCGAGGGCCTGGGTGTCGATGGCAGCGGTGGCCATGTCAGCGCCCCAGGGCATCGAGCTCGATCCGCTTGGCAGCGATGTCCACGCCCATCAGCCGCGCGAAGTTCTCGCCCAGGATGGCGCGCTTGTCCTCGTGCGTGATCTCTGGGTAGCCGTAGCCGTCGCGCAGGTCGTCGGGGATCTGCATGCCCATGAAGGCGTCCAGGTAGGGCTTGGGGCCGCCGGCCAGCGCCGCCTCGGAGCCCCACAGCAGCTTGCCCGCACCGCCCACCTGCAGCAGCCGCCCGATGTGGTGCTGCACGCGCCGCGGCGCGATGCGGTACATCGCCATGTAGCCGGCCAGCGACAGGTAGACGTTGGGAAAGCGCGCGGTGATGGACACCATCTCGTCGAAGTACGGCAGCGCGAAGTGGTGCACGATGAAATCCATGTCCGCAAAGTCGCGCATCGGGGCCTGCAGGTCGATGGGGCTCAGGTACTCCATGTTCTGCAGGCCGTGCGGGTTGCCCTTGTGGAACTGGATCACCTTGATGCCCAGCTCGCGCGCACGCTCGTACAGCGGGTAGGCAATCTTCTCGTCGTCGCAGCGCCAGCACTGGCGCGTATTGACATGGCCGTTGTAGAACTTGAGCGAGCGCGCGCCCAGTTCCTTGACCTGGTACTCCATCTGCTCCAGCGCGGCCGACAGGCCCTGGTAGGCCGGGTCCACGCCGCCGCACAGCAGCACGCGCCCGGGGTGGACCTGTGCCATCGCGTGCTGCGACTTCACCGGCGCATACCAGTCCTTGAACCAGTCGAACATGGGCACCACCTGGGCCATGGCCATGTCGGTGGGGGCCTTCCTGAACACCAGGTCGTACATGTCGTCCACGCCCCAGCGCCGGCCCCAGTCGAAGGCCTTGTCCTCGTGCAGGAGGTAGCCCGTCCAGCGCAGCCGGGCGACCTCTTCCAGGGTGTGGTCGCGCGCCTCCTGCGCGTCGGCCACGTCCTGGCGCACGTTGCCGTTGGACAGGTCGTAAAGGTGGATGACGTTGTCGAAAATGAAGCAGTCTTCAATCATGGGTCGGTTCTCGTGGTGGCGCGGGGATCAGTCGGGCTTGACGCCGGTGCGGCGCACCAGCGCCGCCAGGCGCGTGGTGTCCTCCTGCACGCGCAGCTGGAACTGCTCGGGCGTGGTGTGGATGGGCACGAAGCCCAGCTCGGCCGAGCGCGTCCTGAACTGCTCGGTGGAGATGATCTGGTCGATCTCGCGCGCCAGGCGGGCGACGATGGCCTTGCTCACGCCGGCCGGCGCGAACACGCCGAACCAGACCTTGAGCTCATCAACCAGGTCCACGCCTTGCTCCCTGGCCGTGGGTGTCTTGGGCAGCAGCGCGTAGCGCTGGGTGCCCGACACCGCCAGCGCACGCACGCGGCCCGCCTTGTCCAGCGGCACGGCGTCGAAGCCCGAGGTGATGATGGTGGTGACCTGGCCGCCCAGCAGGTCCTGGATCGCCGGGGCCGTGCCCTTGTAGGGGATGTGCGTGAACTCCACGCCCGAGCCGCTGGCCAGCAGCGCGCCCATGATGTGCGATGCCGAGCCCGAGCCGGGCGTGCCATAGGTCACCGAGCCGGGCTTGTCGGCCGCCATCTTCACCAGGTCCTTGTAGCCCTTGATGGGGGAGTCGGCCTTGACCAGCAGCACCAGCGGCATCTCGGCCACGATGGCGATGGGCAGCAGGTCCTTCTGCGGGTCGTAGCCCAGCCGGGCGTGGTAGTTGGGCGCCAGCGCCACGGCATCGCTGCTGCCCACGCCGAGCGAGTAGCCATCCGCCTCGGCCTTGCTCAGCAGGTTCAGGCCGATGGTGCCACCGGCCCCGGCGCGGTAGTCGAAGTACAGCGGCTGGCCCAGCCGCGCGGCCAGCGGCTCGGTGACCAGGCGGAACACCGCGTCCCCGCCACCCCCTGCGGCATAGGGCACCACCAGCCGAATGGGTTTGGTGGGGTAGGCCTTGGCATCCGGGGCCTGCGCCCAGCTGCCCGGCAAGGCCGACAGGCCGATGGCCAGGGCGGCCACGTGGATCATCCATTTCATCGCTTGTCTCCTTGAGGGCTTGCTGCCCCTGTTCCCGGACCATGCAAATTGGTTCGATGTAAAACTAGTTTAGGTGTGATATGGTTCGACGTCAAACCAATTTGCCCTGGGGTTTACCCGTGGCAGGTTCTGCATACCCCCAGGAGACCCCGCAACCGATGAGTGCCAGCCAAGCCCCCCACGATGCAGACGCCCTCGATAGCGATGGCAAGGGCGCGATGCGCATGGGCGTCCTGCCCACCCTGGTGGGCAGGCAGCTGCGCATCGCCTACCTGCGGACCTTCAAGGACTTTTCGATGGAGGTGGAGGGCACCAGCCTCAGCCCGGGCAGCTTCGAGATCCTGGAGCTGCTCAGCTGCAACCCGGGCCTGAGCCACTCGCGCCTGGCCAGCGCCATCGGTTTGGAAAAGTCCAGCCTGGTGCCCGCCATCGTGCGGCTGGAGGAGATGGCCCTGGTCAAGCGCAAGCAGTCCGCCACGGACAAGCGCTCCAACGAGCTGCGCATCACCCCCAAGGGCGAGCGCGTGCTGGCCCAGCTGCGCAGCTACGTGGTGCAGCGCGAGACGGAGATCACCGCCGGCATGACCCGTGCCGAGGTCGACACGCTCAACCGGCTGCTGACCCGCATGGCGGGGATCAACGGGTAGAAGTCCGGTCGCCGCTCACCGCCGTCCTCGCGGCGCATGGAGCGTATTCGTTGGCCACATCAGCCAGCACCGGCCCCCAGCGCCTGTGACAAGAACTCCGCCGTCGCCCGCACCCGCGCCGTGCGCTGCAGGTCGGGGTGCATCACCAGCCAGACCTCGTGGTCGCTGGCGCGCCGCCGCTCGGGCCAGATGCGCACCAGGCCTTCGCGCTCACCCAGGTGCACCGGCATCTCGCCCAGGCCGATGCCGGCCGCTACCGCCTTGCGCACCAGCAGGCCGGAGTTGACCGCCATGGCGATGCGCGCCTGGCGCGCCGGGACCTCGGCCGCCGTAGGGTAAGGCCGCTGCTCCAGGTAGGGGCCATAGGCCACCAGGTGGTGGCCACGCAGTTCGCCATCGGGCACGGGCGTGCCAAAGCGCTCCAGATACGCCGCGCTGGCGAACAGCCCCACGGGCCAAGAAGCCACGCGGCGCACCACCAGGTCGGGCGACTCGGGCCGCACGTTGCGAAAGGCGATGTCCGCCTGCCTGCGGCTGAGGCTGAGCACCTGGGAAGACACCTCCAGGTCCACGCGGATGCCGGGCCAGCGCTGCTGCAGGCGTTCGATGGCGGGCAGCAGGAAATCGATGGCGATCGAATCCGAACTCGTGACCCGCACCAGCCCTGCATGGCCCTCGTCCTGCCCCTCGATGCGGGTGCGCAGGTCGGTTGCCGCAGCCTCCATGCGCCGCGCGGCGCCCAGGGCCGCCTCGCCCGCGGCGGTGAGCAGGTAGCCGCCCTTGGCACGCAGGAACAGCGTGGCGCCCAGCTCGGCCTCCAGCGCCTGCAGGCGCCGGCCCACGGTGGCCTGGTCCACGCCCAGGCTGCGGGCGGCGGCACGCAGTGAGGGTGCACGGGTCAGGGCCAGAAAGATGCGTGTGTCGTCCCAGTTCATGCGATGCAATTTTGCATCACTACAAAGCAAAAACGCTGCATTTCACAGGCGCATATCCGCCCTAAGCTCTGGGTCATCACTGGATCAAAGAAAAAGGACCCCCAGCATGCAAGCCATTGTTTTCGATGAATTCGGCGGCCCCGAAGTGCTCGTGGCGCGCGAGATCGCCCGCCCCGAAGTGCGCCCGCACGACCTGCTGGTGCACAACGCCGCCATCGGCGTGAACCGCGCCGACCTCTCGCACCGCAAGGGCGCCTATGGCCGCGCCTACTTCGGCGACTCGGACCTGATGGGCCTGGAGGTCGCCGGCACCGTGGCCGAGGTCGGGCCCGAGGTGCAGGGCTTTGCCGTGGGCGACCGGGTCATGGGCATCGTGGGCGGCGGCGCGTATGCGGAGTATTCACGCATCGACCACCGCATGGCCATGCACGTGCCGCGCAACCTGTCGCTGCAGCAGGCCGGTGCCGTGGCCGAGGTCTTCGTCACCGCGCACGAGGCCATGTTCCACCTGGCGCGGCTGCAGGCCGGCGAATCCGTGCTCATCCACGCGGCCGCGGGCGGCGTGGGCTCGGCCGCCGTGCAACTGGCCCATGCCGCAGGGGCGCGCGTGTTCGCCACCGCCAGCGCCGACAAGCGCGATGCCGTGCGGGGCTTCGGCGCCGACGTGTTCATCGACTACCGCAGCGAGGACTTCCAGGCCGTGGTGGCCGAGCAGACCGGCGGCAAGGGCGTGGACGTGGTGATCGACTTCATCGGCGGCCCCTACCTGGAACGCAACGTGCGCTCGCTCGCCGTGGGCGGGCGCATGACGGTGGTGGGCCTGCTGGGCGGCGCCACCGAGGGCGCACAACTGCCCATCGACGTGCTGCTGTACCGCCACCTGCAGATCTACGGCACAGTGATGAAATCGCGCCCGCCCGAGGTCAAGCAGGCCATGACGCAGCGCTTTGCCCAGCGCTGGATGGGCGCGCTGGCCGACGGCACGCTGCGCCCGGTGATCGACAGCAGCTACCCGCTGGCCGATGCGGCGGCAGCGCACCGGCGCATGGAGACGGGGGTGAGTGTGGGGAAGATTCTGCTCCTGCCCGATTCACACCGCCCCTAACCGCCCCTCCCACCGCAAGCGCTTAGCGCATCACCAGCCCACCATCGACGAACAGCACCTGCCCGGTCATGAACCCGCTCCAGTCCGATGCCAGGAACAGCACGGGCCCGGCGATGTCTTCGGGCCGGGCGATGCGCCGCAGCGGCGTGGCGGCCATCAGCGATTCGCGGAACGACTCCTTCGTGGATTCGCTGGCCTGCGTGGGGTAGACGAGGCCGGGCGCCACGCAGTTCACGCGGATGCCCAAAGGCCCGGGCTCGGTGGCCAGGTTGCGGCTGAAGGCCACCAACGAGGCCTTGGCCGTGGTGTAGTCGTGGTAGGCCACGACCGGGTGTTCGACCAGGTTGCTGGCGATGTTGACGATGGCACCCTGCGCCCGCTGGCGCATCTGCGGCAGCACCGCGCGGCACACGTTGAAGGCGCCGCCCACCGCGCCGTCGAACTGCGCCTGGTAGTCGCTCCAGTGCAGGTCGTCGAACAGCGTGCGGCGCTGGGGGTCGAAGGCATAGGGCCGAAAGGCGTTGTTCACCACGATGTCGATGGGCCCAAGCTCGCGCACCACCGCGTCGACCATGGCCTGCACCGCTGGCGCCGACCCTACGTCGGCCTTGGCGGCCCAGGCATCGCCGCCGGCGGCCTGGCAGGCCGCCACGGTGTCGGCGGCTGCCGCGTCATTGCTCAGGTGGTTGATGGCGACCGTCGCCCCCTCGCGCGCGAACGCGGTTGCAATGGCGGCACCGATGCCGCGGCTGGCGCCGGTGACCAGCACCACCTTGCCCTGGAACTTCATGGCTTGCTCTCCTCTTATGGCAACAAGCTGGTGTCCACCACGTCGGCCACCTTGATCTGGCGCTGCACCAGGCCCAGCGCGCGGTAGGCGTCGGCTGCCTTCTGCAGCGAGTCGAGGTTGAAGGCGCCCAGCTTGCCGGACGCGGACGGGGTCGACGAGGCATTGCGCAGGCGGATCACCTCCAGGTTGATGTCGCGCTGCGTGCCGTCGATGGCGTGCTTGACGGCCAGGGTCGCGGCCTCTTCGGGGTTGGCGATCATCCAGGCCGCGCTGTCGCGGTAGCCCTTGAGGAAGGCCCGGAGCAGTTCCTTCTTCTCCTGGTAGCCCTCCTGGCGCACCACGAACAGGTCGCTCGATACGTTCAGGTAGTCGCGCACCTGCATCACGTTGACCTCGCCCAGGCCCTTGCGCTGCCCCACCACCAGGCCGGTATCGGTCGCGGCCGTGGCGTCGACCTGGCCCTGCAGCAGGGGCGCGAAGTTGAGCAGGCCGGTGACGACGATGGTCACGTCCGACTCCTTGAGCCCCGCCTGGTGCAGCATCACCAAGAGGTTCTGGCGCGTGCCGCTGGCCAGGCTGTACACGCCGATCTTCTTGCCCTTCAGGTCCGCAGGCTTGTGGATGTTGGCGGACTTGAGCGAGACCACGTTGAACACGTTCTGCGGGTAGATGTCGTAGATGGCGGTGAGCTTTTCGCCCTTGTCCAGCGCCGTGAAGAAGGAGCCGGGGTCCGTGAAGGCCACATCGGCCTGGCCGCTGAGCATGTTGCGGATGGCATCGCCGCCGCCCGCGCCGGGTGCGTAGCCCAGCTCGACGCCCTGGGCCTTGAAGAAGCCCTTGTCGGACTCGGCCAGCAGGTTGGTGATTTCGCTGATGGGCTTGCTCCAGCCGCCGACGGTGATCTTGCCCTTGGACTGCGCAGTGGCCAGGCCGGCGAAGGGCAAGGCGGCGAGGCCTGCGGCGGCGCCGAGCACGGTGCGGCGGGAGAGGGGCATGGGGTGGGTGAAGCGGTTCATGGCAATCAAGGGTTGTCGAGGTAAGGGGTCAGAAGCCGGCGCTCCAGCAGCAGCGTGGCCTGGTAGAGCACGAGCCCGATCAGGGCGATGAGAAAGAGTGCGGCGAACATCAGGGCTGTGTCCATCATTCCCTGCGAGGCGATGACCACGGCGCCCAGGCCCTGGCTGGCGCCGATGAATTCGCCGACGACGGCGCCGACCAGCGCCAGCACCACGGCCATGCGCAGGCCGGCGAGGATGGAGGGCAGCCCCATGGGTAGCTTGAGCCGCAGCAGCGTCTGCCAGCGCGTGGCGCCCAGCATGCGAAACAGTTGCAGGCGCTGCGGGTCCACATGCTTGAGGCCCGTCAGCGTGTTCTCCATCAGCGGAAAAAAGCAGATCAGCCCCGTGATCAGCGCCGTGGGCGCGATGCCAAAGCCGAACCACAGCACGAACAGCGGTGCCAGCGCCAGCTTGGGCACTACCTGGCTGACCACCACATAGGGCCGGAACACGCGCTCCAGCAGGGCCGATTCGGCCAGGGCCATGCCCATCAGCAGGCCGGCCACGCCACCGCCTGCCAGCCCCAGCAGCAGCGCAGACAGGGTGGCCCGCACATGGGGCCAGAAGTAGCCGGTGGCCACGCCGTTCCACAGCGCGGCGGCCACCGACGATGGCGCGGGCAGCACCAGCGCCGACAGCCCGGAGCGGCGCACGGTGAACTCCCACGCCGCCAGCAGGATGAGCATCAGCGCAGCGGAGAGGAGCCGGGTTTGCAAGGTCGTCAGCTTCATGCGGCGACCCCATCCATGCTTCTTCGCACCCAGCCGCACAAGCGGTTGAACGGCACCTCGTCGCGCATGGCCTGCTGGCGCGGGCCCGACAGGTCGACGCGGATGTCGTCCACGATGCGGCCGGCATGCATCACGGCGATGCGGTCGCCCAGGTACACCGCCTCGCGGATGTCATGCGTGACGAACAGCACCGTGGTGCCGTGCTGGCGGCAGGTGCGCAGCAGGTCGTCCTGCAGCTCGGCGCGGGTGATGGCATCGAGCGCGGCAAAGGGCTCGTCGAGCAGCAGCAGCGCGGGCTCCAGCACCAGCGCGCGCGCCAGCGCCACGCGGCTTTGCTGCCCGCCAGACAGCTGCCGCGGGTAATGCTGCGCATGCGTGGCCAGGCCCAACTGGTCGAGCAGCGCCCGCGCCCGCGCCACATCGGCCGCACCGGGGCGGCGCTGCAGGGACACGGGCAGCAGCACGTTGTCGATGGCACGCTGCCAGTCGAGCAGCGTCGGAGCCTGGAACATGAAGCCCAGCTGCGGCCCGGGCGACAGCAGTTCCTGCCCCTGCAACAGCACGCGGCCCGACTGCGGCCGCAGCAGGCCCGCGGCCAGTTGCAGCAGCGTGGTCTTGCCGCAGCCGCTGCGGCCCACCAGGCAGTGGATTTCGCCGGCCTGCATGTGCCAGTCGATGCCATCCACCACCGGCGGCCGGCCGGGGTAGGTGAAGACCAGCTGGTCCATCGCAAGAAAACTCATGGCCGGCCTTCAGTCTGCATAAGGGGCAAACGGCTCGGCCGCCAGCTCGGCGGACTGCTCGATCTCGGTCATGCGCACCAGGTCGAGCAGGTTGAAGCGGCCATCGTGGTGCCAGCCGGCCTCGGGCGCGCTCATGGCGCCAATGGCGCTGATGCGCGTGACGCCCGCGGCACCCAGCAGCCCGGCCAGGCGGAACAGTTCTGCCGGCGCAGCCGCCACCCCGGCAGTCTGCAGAAAGCGGCTGTGCGGCGCAACCAGGGGCACCACCTCATCGAGCGCATCCACGCCCACCACCTGGATGGTGCGCTGCGTGGCGGTGGGCGCCAGGGGCTGGGGCGTATCGCTGCAGGCCACGCTCCAGGCAGCGGCGGGCGAGCCGATCAGTTGATCGGTGGATTCCGTCGCCGAGGCAGACAGCGCCGTCCACTCCACGCCCTGCTGCCACTTGGCCACGGCGGCGGAGTCCTCCACAGAAAGCGGCCGGCGCGGAAAACGCCGCTGCAGGTTGGCCAGCTCGCCCGCCAGGTAGTCTGCAAAGGCGCGCGGCGACACCGCACCGCCCCGCTGCACATAGAACACATGCGGCGAATAGCAGCCCTGCTGGTCGTAGCGCATCACGTCCCACGCGGCCAGCCGCGCCAGGGCGGGGGCCTTGTGCGTATCGAGCGCGGTGGCGCTGACCACGCCAAAACCCAGCTTGTGCCCGTGGGGCAAAAAGCGCGTGGTCACCGGCAGGCGCTGGCGGATGGCGTCCAGCGCCTCGTTGCCGCCATAGGCCAGCACCGTGTCGGCCTGGGCATAGAGCGCCGAGGCCCCCTCCTCCCCCGCGCCGCGCCACCAGACCACGGCCAGGCAGTCGGCAATCGGCGGGTGCACCTCGGCCAGCAGGCGCGCGAACCAGCCCGCGAACAGGGGCTCGGCACTGGGCAGCTTGCCGATGTTGCCGGCCTTGACCAAGAGGCCGCAGACCAGGCTCCACAGCGCCAGCGCGGGCACGTTGCCGGCCCAGTTGTGCACCAGCAGGTCGGGGCCGAAGGCGCGCACCGCGCCGCCCTTGGGCGTGGGCTGAAAGCCGTCGAGCAGCTGGGGGTTGGCAAAATCCTCGGCCACAAAGCGGTGCAGCTGCGCCGCGCGAAAGGTCTTGAAGAAGCCCGTGAGCCCCAGCCGCACCATGTCGCTGTCATAGCCGCTGACCAGGGGCAGGTAGGCCTCGGCCTGCTGGCGGTAGGGGTCGCTGCGGTCCAGCAGGCGGGCGATGGCCTGGTCGATGACGGCAATGATCTGTGACACCGCCATGGTCTTGAGGTGCCGGGCGCTGGCCTGGCGCACGCGCGCGGCCAGCGCATCCATCTGCGCGGCGGACAAGACCGGCACTTCGACATCGAGCGCCTGGCCGCCCTGCGCAAAGCGCAGCACCTGCCAGTCGACCTCGGCGGCAGCAAGCCCCGGCAGGTAGCCTGCCTGGATGCGCGGGATGCTCATGCCGCAGTGGCCCGCACGAACTCCTCGACCGCGAGCGAGCAGCCCTTGGCCTCCACGCCTTCGGCGCGGCCCAGCAGCAGGAAACCGCCCTCGGCGTCCAGGCCGACGTCTTCCGTGAGGATGGTGGTGACCGAATTGAAGTTGGCCAGGTCGCAGTGCACCAGGATGCCGCGCTCGCCGGCAGGCACCGTGCGCCCAGTGACCGGGTCGACCAGGCGCGAGCGGATCCAGTGCGGCCCCGACTTGACCGAGGGCACCGATGCATTGCCATCGTCGTAGAACTGCGTGCTCAGCTCTGTCATGCCATACATGTTGGTGCAGTGCGTGCGCGGCACGCCCAGCGCCTGCGACAGCTCGGTGTAGAAGGCGTCGAGCGGCAGCTCGCGCGACTGGCCCTTGTAGCCGCCGGTGTCCAGGATACGGCTGCCCGGCGGCAGGCGGAAGCTACGGCCCTGCTCGCGCAAGGCGTCGATCACGTGCACGAAGCTGAAGCTCGCGCCCAGCAGTGCATAGGGCTCGCCGCTGCGCTCGGCCGCCTCCAGGGCGGCCCAGAGCCCGTCGAGGTCCATGCCCTGCGGTGTGACGAAGGTCTGGCTGGCGCCTGTGCCGAAAGCCGACTTGGCCAGGTCCAGGTAGTGCGCCAGCGAGGAATTGGGCATGGCCACCTCGTCGGGGAACAGAATGCCCATGGGCAGGCGCTCGGTGCCCTGCATGAAGCGCTGCGCAAAATTGCGCGCCATCGACAGGTCGTACACATCGAGCAGCGGGTGGAAGTGCTGCCCGCGCGTGTTGCCGCCGCGCGTGGTGCCGCTGGTCATGAAGATGCGGTCGGTAGCGGCCGGCGGCGCGCAGCGCAGCGGCAGGGCCTTGAAGGCATCGATGGGCACGGCGGGGATGTCGCTCCACGTCTTCACGCTGCGGGCGTTGACGCCCCGCAGCCTGCAAAAGCGCTGGAACGGTTCATTGGCCGCGAGCTGGTGCGCAAACAGGCGCAGTGCCATCTGGTCGAACTGCGCGTCCGTGCAGCCATCCATCGCAATGAAATCGAGGAGGTCCGCCACCAGCGGTGTGGCCTTGTCCATGGGCATCCTTTGGGTCTAGCTTTGACAGGATGCTCCGAGGCCACCCGCTCCATGGCGCCGGGCAGCGCAGCCAAGCGCTCCCATGCCGGGGGGTGACAGCTCTTCTTCCGCCGGAATTACCCGGTTCAAGTTCTCGGGTGTGGATCTCAGCACTTGCGTGCACCCCGGAGCGTTGGGGCGGATTTTAACCTGCTGGCGGAAATCGGGTCGCCCGGGCCGGGCAGGCAAGCGGGCACCCCGCGCATCCCGGCGCGGGCGTATTCTTCAAAGCCAGAAGATTTCTTCCAGAAATTCTGTCGATTCGCGGTCGCCTGCTTCGTCGTGGAGGCATAGACCCACCAACCTCCCAAAGGACTGCGCCATGAAATACCTCGGCCTTGCCTACTTCGCCCCTGAAAAATTCGCCGCCATGGCGCCTGCCGACGTGCAGGCCCTGGTGAACCAGTGCCCTGCCCTCGACGAGAAAATGCGCGCCACCGGCAAGGTGCTGGTGTCCGCCTCGCTGGGCGACGCAGAGAACTGGGTCTCCCTGCGCCCGCGTGGCGGCAATGCGCAGATCAGCGACGGGCCATACACCGAGTCCAAGGAGATGGTGGGCGGCCTGTTCATCATCGAGGCGGACAGCCGCGAGGAGGCCGTGCGCCTGGCCTCCATGCACCCGGCGGCCACGCTGGGCGAGGCGGGCGGTTGGGGCGTGGAGCTGATTCCCATGGATTTCTTTCAGGCCAGGGCCTGACCCTGCCCACTGTGCCCCCGGGCACTTGCCTTCAGGCCGCCACCAGCCTGATCAGCGTGATCTCCGATGGCGCCCCCAGCCGCATCGGCGGCCCCCAGTAGCCGGTGCCGCGGCTCACATAGACCCACATCGTCTGCAACCGGTGCAGCCCGGCCACGAAGGGGTTCTGCAACGGCACGAACAGGTTCCAAGGCCAGAACTGCCCGCCGTGCGTGTGGCCCGACAGCTGCAGCAGGAAACCCGCTTGCGCCGCGGCCGGCGCGCTGCGCGGCTGGTGCGCCAGCAGCACGCGGGTCAGGGCCTCGGGCGGCGCCCCCAGCAGTGCGCGCTGCGGATCGCTGGCGTGGCTGGCATCGAAATGCCCAGCTGTGAAATCGGTCACACCGCCCAGTACCAGCGCATCGCCATCGCCCTGCCCCGCCGCCGGCCGCAGCACCGCATGCTCGTTGAGCAGCACGCGCAGGCCCAGCCGGCGCAGCTCGGCAATCCACGGAAGCGCGCCGGCGTAGTACTCGTGGTTGCCCGTCACCACAAAGCTGCCGTGGCGCGCCTGCAGGTCGGCCAGCGGCGCAATGTGCTCGCGCAGCTCCGCCACGCTGCCGTCCACCAGGTCACCCGTGATGGCGATGGCATCGGCCTTGAGTTCATTCACGCGGCTGACGATGCGCGCGATGTAGCCGCGCCGGATGGTGGGCCCCACATGCAGGTCGCTGAGCTGCACGATGGTGAAGCCATGCAGCGCCGCAGGCAGCCCGGCCAACGCCACATCCACGCGCCGCACGCCAGCAGTGCGGCGCGCGTTCCAGAAACCCAGCAGGGATGCCAGCGTGGCCAGGACCACCACCGCTGCCGCACTGTCGGCCCGTGCCGAACCGCCCTCCGGCAGCCAGCCACCGGCCCACGCCCCGGCCAGCACCAGGTCCCGCAACAGCGTCAGCAAAAAGAGCGACGAGAACCAGCCCATGGCCAGCAGGCCGAGCCAGGTCCATGCGGGGTGCGCGGCGCCACGGCGGCCGGAGCGGTGCTGGAAGGGCATCGGCAAGGCGATGGCCGAGACCAGCAGAGCGACCGCGAGCGCAGGCCCGGCACCCGGCCATGCAGACAGTGCCCCCACCAGGCGCAGGCCGATGTACAGGTGCAAAAGGGTTGTCAGAATGGTCAGCGGGCGCAGCGGCATGGCGGGCAAGGGTGGCGCGGCAGGGCCGCAGACATCCGCAGATGCGGCCACCTCGCTGAATATCCAGCCCTCGCGCCATGGATGGGCTCCTGATTCGATTTCGGGTGACCAGGGCTGCACCAAGGTGTGCCCGTCTACTGTCAGAACTGACAAACACAGGCGGGCCGTGAGCCAGTCCAATTGCCGGTTGTTCATCTTCAACCAGCAAAGGAATGACCATGCGCACCAGCACACAGCGTATTGCCCTGTTCGCCGCCACGGCGATGACACTCGCCCTGGCGGGCTGCGGCGGCGGGGACGACGACAACAGCGGCGGCACACCCCCCGTCGGTGACGGCTACACGCTCGGCGGCAGCGTCAGCGGGCTGGCCGCGAACGGCCGCCTGGTCCTGCAGAACAACGGCGGCGCCGACCTCGCCGTCAGCGCCAATGGCGGTTTCACCTTTGGCAGCCGCATCGCCGCGGGCAGCGCCTATGCGGTGACGGTGAGCAGCCAGCCGGCCGGGCAGACCTGCACCGTGGCCCAGGGCAGCGGCACGGCCAACGGCAACGTGAACAACGTCGCGGTGCAATGCGGCAACCTGCCGCCCGCGCGCTACACCGTGGGCGGCAACGTGAGCGGCTTGGCCGCGGGCACCAGCCTCACGCTGCAGAACAACGGCGGCGACGACCTGGCCGTGGGCAGCAACGGGGGGTTCACCTTTTCAACGGCGCTGGCCGGCGGCGCTGCCTATTCCGTCACCATCCGCACCCAGCCCACCGGCCAGGGCTGCACGGTGCGCAACGGCAGCGGCACGGTGGGCAGCACGAATGTCGGCGCGGTGGAAGTGGCCTGCGCCACGAGCGTGGCGCTGCCCGACGGCGACTGGCAGCAGGACCTGTGCAGCCAAGTGCGGCCGAACCAGTGGGGCCGCGGTCTCTGGCGCATCACGCGCGAGAGCGAGACCCGCGTGAACGTGACACTCGGCCTGGTGATGTACAGCGACGCCAGTTGCTCGGGCACGGGCACCCCGGCACCCGGCCCAGCCGGCGGCGGCGGCAGCTTCGTGCTGGCGCGCACCGGCAGCACGGCCACGGCCACCGCCTTCTGGGGTACCTGGACGGTCCCCGCCGCAGTCCCCGTGGTCACGCCCGCGGTCTGGGCGCGCAAGGGGGCATCGCTGTGCATCCTGGCCGACAGCACGCCATCGGTACTGCCGGACGCAGCCACCGTCGAGCGCACGGCCGACCTCTCGATCACAGGCAAGGGCTGCTACACGCGGCTGTGAGGGCCCATTTACGATCTCCCACGGAGATCGTGCCGGGCAGCGCGAGCAGTGCGCCCTGCGCGCCGGAAATCTGCGCCCGTCCCGCACGGGTGGAGCCTGAGAGGCTGAGGCATCGGCGCACAGCAGCGCCGCGTGCTCATACGGCGTGAAGGCCCCGTCGAGGCCTTGGATCACCGGTTTGGGTGACCCGACCGGCCCGCAGAAATCACCCAATCCGATTACATTCAGTCACCGCCATGTCATTGGCTGATTGAATGAACAGGAGACCTGCGTGCGTTTGCTGAAACTGTCCTGCGCAAGCTGTACCGCCCCCCTGGAGGTCGGGGAGGATCTCGGGTACTTTTCGTGCGACTACTGCGGGACCGCGCAGATCATCGAGCGCTCTGGCGTCGCCATCCCGGCACCAAAAGCCGAGACCGACCTGAAGGCCGTGCAGCGCGCAACGGCCCGTACCGCAGCAGAACTGGCCATACCGCGCCTGACCAAAGAACTCACCGAGGCAGAGCTGGCCAGGGCCGGCATCCTCCTGGCTGCCAAGGCGAAGCTGGAAAGCGCCAAGCGGGCCCGCCGCAAGTACGCGCAGATCACCTTTGGCGTGACTTTCCTTCTCGGTCTGCTCACCATCCCTGACATCGATGGAGTCATGGGGACCGTACTTGCATATGCCTGGCTGGCGGCCTTGATTGCTGCTCCGATCTGGGTCTACAAAAGAGCCCGGCTGCCCATGGACAACGGCCGCGAAGCCACGGCAGCCATCGACGCCCGAATCACCCAGATCGAGGAGCACCTGCGGATCAACCGGTCCCTCCTCAACACCTTGCCGGTGTGATGCCCATACCGCACGGTCCAGGGCGCTTTGCAGGATGTATTGAAAAGGCCCTCAGGCCGCAACCAGCCTGATCATCCAGCCCTGTCGCTATGGATGCGCGTTTGCAGAAGCCACCAAGCGGTATTGATAGCCGGGATGGCCCCCGCCATGGCGGCAAATCCTGCTGCCGATTGCCACGGCGCAGCCTTCGCCAACTCCCACGCTGCCAAGCCCACCACACCGACCAGCGCGAGTGCGTTGGCCGCGCCGGCCAGAGCGTGTAGCCGACCCGGAACGCCGCCAAGCGCCGCAGCGCACAGTGCCAGCACAAAAGCCACCGCAGCCAGCTGGTTCACCAGCATGGCTGGGCTATGCCAAGGGCTTCGTAGCAGTGCGACAACCCCTGCGCACAGGCTGAGGCCTAAAAGATTGATGAGCACGAGCACAACGCGAGTGGCTGGGCTCGGCTTGGCATTGCGCAGGGATGACAGCATGGCGCAATTGTGCCGGAGCGAAGAAACAGCCCGCACTCAGCGGGCCGAAGCGAAAGGGTGCCGACAGCGCCAGCTTCCGACTCAGGGCGCAGTGTCTGGCGCACTCGGGTCCAACGGCTCGTTGGGGCGGGTGGGCTGCTCGGTGCTGGGTGGCAGGTCGCCCGGCGGCCGGGGCAGGTTCTCCGGCACCTGGTGCAGAGGGTGGTCTTTGGGGTCTGTGGCCATGGTGCGCTCCTTGGGCAAAGGGACCATTGGGCGGCCTGGGGAGCGCACGGGGCGTAGGAGGTGGGCGTGAAAAAGTCCGAGCTGGGCGGGCTTGGTCTGGGAAAACCATTCGGTCAGGCGGCCAATGCATCCGGGTCATTCGAGCGCGGGAGGCGGTGGCCGTTTGAGCGCATGCGGAAGACGTGGATCAGCACCCTGGCAGGATGCAATTGCATCCAGAATGCTGCAATTGGGTCTCCGTTGCGCCACTCCGCTCACTCCGGGGTGCTCGGATCGCCATCCTCGCCTGGCGCCTCTAGCGCCTGCCGCTCGAGTTCCTCGTCCGAAAGTTCTGGCTCATCCTGTCCGGCGATCCACTCTTCAAGAAACTCCTCAGTCGGTTCCTGGCCTTCGACAAGAATCTGTTCGATGGTCTGGCGGGGCGCAGCTGCTGGCGCGCTCGCGCTCGCATTCACATCAACGCTCATTGCAGCGTCGGGTACCTCGGCCGAACGGCTCATTTTTCCCTCAAGGTAAGAGGCGAAATCTCCGTCCTTTGGCATATCTGGGCTCGTCATAGTGGTTCTCTCTGAAATAATTCTGGCTGCTTGCTGCACCCCTGGCATGGTGGCGATGCGCCGGGGCCGATGGCCACTCCTGGGGCCTGTGCGTGCAATGGTCTTGAGGTGTCGCCAAACCAATTTTCGCTGACCCACCCGCCGCACCGCATGATCATCTCGGCGCGGTGACGGATGCTTTTGCAAGGGTCAACAGCGCCATCAAGCGATCTGCGGCTTGCGGGGGGCCGCTTCCAGGTCCTTGTCCAGCAGGCAGTCGATGAAAGCACTGAGAAGGGCGGGTCGATGTTGCCTGTTCGGGTAATACAGGAACAGCCCCGGGCGCGAGATCGACCAGTCCGCCAGGACCTGCACCAGGCGGCCCTGCGCCAGGAGCTCACCCACGCCGTCTCGCTCAAAGTGGTAGGCAATGCCGAGGCCATTGAGCGCAGCAGCAACGCCAATGTCGGCGTGGTTGGTGACGACGGGGCCGTCCACGGCTACATCGAGCCGTTGCCCTTTTTTCTCGAACTCCCAGTGATAGTGCCTGCCGTCCATCTGCAGCCGCCAGTTGATGCAGGCGTGGCGGTGCAAATCGGCGGGTGTCCTGGGTGTGCCCCGGGCCGCAAGGTAGCCGGGGGACGCCACGGCCACCATGTCCAGGTCGGGTGTGAGGCGCACGGCAATCATGTCCTTCTCAACCCGCCCACCCACGCGGATGCCCGCGTCGAAGCGGCCCACAACGATGTCGGCCAACGCGTCGTCGACCACGATGTCGAGCACCACGTCAGGATACGCCTGGTGAAAGCGTGACAGCCTGGGCGCAATGATGGTTCTGGCGGCGATCCCCAGCGTGTTGATGCGCAGCGTGCCCGTGGTCTGCCCTGCGGCTTCACTGGCTTCGGCCACTGCAGCGGCCATCTCACGAAACAGCGGGGCGATGCGCCCATAGAGCTGCTCGCCACTGGCCGACGGCGCAACGCTGCGTGTGGTGCGATTGAGAAGGCGCGTGCCAATCCGGGCTTCGAGCTGCCGGATGGTCTGGCTGAGCGCAGACGGCGACAGGCCCAGATGCTCTGCCGCGCGGGCAAAGCTCTTGCGTTCGACCACGGCAGCGAAGGCTTTCAGCTCGGCAAATTCGAACCCGCGCATTATGTATTCCTTTCTACACAACCCATTCAAATTCTAGGATATTCCCTAAATGGACCCCGGCGCGCATCCTCAGGTCTTCATCAACCCCATGGAGCCATCGACATGAACGCCTTGACCCTTCCCGAACCCATCGCCGCGTACTTTGCGGCCGAACACAACCCCGAGGCCCTGGCGCGCTGCTTCACTGCGCAAGCCGTCATGAAGGACGAGGGCCACACGTACACCGGCGTCGATGCCATCAAGGCATTTATGGCCGAGGCATCTGCCAAATACAGCGCTACCACCGTGCCGTTCGCGCTGGAGCGTGAGGACGGTTTTCAGATCGTCAAGGCCACGGTGACGGGCAACTTTCCAGGCAGCCCCATCGACCTGTCCTACCGCTTTCGCCTTGAACGCGGGCTGATCGCAGCGCTGGAGATCAAGGCATGAGCTTCGACCTCCACCTTCAAGGCAAGCGTGCCGTGGTCACGGGCGGCACCAAGGGTTTGGGCGCGGCCCTCGTCCAGAGCCTGCAGGATGCGGGTGTGCAGGTGATGACCACTGCGCGCTCTGCGCCTGACAAGCCGCTGGAGGGTGTGGCGTATGTCCAGACCGACTTGACCACCGCAGAAGGCGTGGCACAGCTTGCGCGCGCAATCACCGAACGCTGGGGCGGCGTGGACATCGTGATCAATTCCCTCGGCGGCTCCAACGCGCCAGCGGGTGGTTTCGCAGCCCTCGATGACGCAATGTGGTTCAGTGAGCTCAACCTGAACCTCATGTCTGCGGTTCGTCTTGACCGGGCACTGCTGCCCGCCATGCTCGCACAGGGCGCAGGCGTCATCCTGCACGTGACCTCGATCCAGCACGTGCTTCCGCTGCCGGAATCGACCACCGCCTACGCTGCGGCCAAGGGGGCGCTTTCGACCTACAGCAAATCCTTGTCGAAGGAGGTCACGCCCAAGGGGGTTCGGGTTCTGCGCGTCTCGCCAGGCTGGATCGAGACCGAGGCCTCGGTGGTGTTCGCCGAGCGAATGGCAGCCCAGGCGGGCACCGACTACGAGGGCGGCAAGAAGATGGTGATGGACTGGCTCGGCGGAATCCCCGTCGGCCGGCCCGCCAGGCCGCAGGAGGTTGCGGACCTGATCACCTTCCTGGTGTCGCCGCGCGCTGCGTCAGTGGCGGGTTCAGAGCATGTGATCGATGGCGGGACGGTTCCTACTGTGTAGTTTAGAACCATCGACTTGGTCGGCCAGTAGGTCTTTCGAACGGCGGCCCCAGTCGAGACTGATTGGGGCTTTCCTGCCTGGCCGGCCTGTGGAACACCTGGACAGACAACGCAACCTGCGACGTGCACGAGGGCTACACCATGTTGACCATCAACGCGGACCGCATCCACTCATGAACCGCATGCACAAGCCCAACCCCAAGCTGGGCACGCCTAAGCAGAACAAGCGCAGCGTGATCTCCATCGAGGCCGGCGACGTGGACGCCTGGCTGGCCGGCACGATGGAGCAGGCACAGGCCCTGCTGCGCCTGACGCCCGTGGAAGTATTCGCGGCCGGACCCGCCGAGCTACTGCCCGATGATCTGCGCCAGCGCGCAATCGCGGCGGAGGAAGCGATGTTGGCGCACAAAGGCGTGACGGTTGAGCAGTGCGCCACCATCGGCACCAGGCCGACGAAGCCAGTCCGCCCCGGCACCATCCCCAGCTTCTTCGGCGGCATGGGAGGGGCTGCGCTGCGTGGCTGGAGGCATGCACCGTCGTGCAGGACCTGTACGGCCCGGACTTGAGGCTGCGCATCGTGGACAAGCAGGCGCCGCTGCCGCACTGACCTGCATCGTAGCGTGAGCCGCGCGTCAGGCTATGGCGCCAAAGTCACGTCAGGAAGCAGGTCCAGACGCTTGTTGATCCCTGAAAACGTTGAAGCTCAACTGTCTTTCGTCAGCTTGAGCCGCTGGTTCAGGCAGTGTTTCAGGCATAAGATAAGGTTTGCACATCTTCAGGATGGAACCGTCCGCTCGATTGACATTGCCTGCTAGCACCAGGAGATCGTCTTGATCGAACGAGTGAAATTCATCGATGTTGTTGGCGACAGCTGAAGCTAGATGAATTCCGTCATTTGGTTTTTTCAAAGGCGCATGATTTCTGCAAAGTCTTCTCGACATCACAGCAATTTCGTGATCGACTTGAACCTCAACTACAAAATCGCTCGCAATGTAGTCCTCGAAAAGCTGGTCATGTTCGATTGCCAAGCTCTTGGGGCCATCGCATTTAAATTTGTAGACCTCTGCGAGCGTAAGGCTAGACGTCCAAATAACAACTTCGCCACGCATGGCGGCATTCAGCACGGATTGGCAAAGCTCGTGATCCTGTTCCTGATTTATCAGGCGCAACCATACACATGAGTCCCAATAGACTTTTTTGACTTTAGCCAATTTCGCCCGCCCTGAATTTTTCTAGATATTCTGCAGCACTCAATCCGCCCGTAAATTCGGGGTCGTGGAGAGATGGAAGTTCTTTTCTGGCCACCTTCATCGGCACAACATCCGAGGCCTCTACTCTGGCGATGGCGCCCGATGGCCGATAGTAAATATCACCTTTGACAGTGACTCTGCGCTTCATCCAGACGTCTTGTATGGAGGCATGGGTTTCGAAAGTCCTAGCAAGTGAATCTGTTATCACACAGATAAATTCTCGCTGAGTCTTTCTTTCCCGTATTCGTATGGCTGGCCTCCCGTAATGCGTGGTCACCTCTCCAAGCATGCCTTCAATCGACCCGCGCTGTTTCTTGGTACTACCGAACATGATTTCGTCGCGAAGAAGCAAGCTAGCTGACTCGGCAATACCCAAAAAAGGTATTGCATCCTCGCTGGTCAGCGATATGGAGACATCATCTTTAATACGAAAATCTGTCCTAGCAACCCCGAGAGAAGATCGGCGGAGAAATGCAGATGCAGCTTCTGTTAGCTCAGGCCTTTTCCAGGCCTCTGGGAACCTACCTGCTTGCAGTTCGGCGAGGCTATGACTGAATTCCTTTAACTGCATAGTTGCAGCATGCGAGTCATCTGCTTCTGCAACTATCGTAAGCGGGCTGTTTGTGGTGGCGCTGACCAGTCGCCAAACCACCTCACCACCTCCAGCCATCAGAGTGAACGCATCTAGCACTTGATGCATGGCATCTTGGACCGTGAGTTCCCCCCTGCCACCAGACGGTGGAATGATGGTAAGAGTTATGCGTTCGGCCATTTCAGAAGTCTATTCGTCACCGGCAGCCTAGTCACCAACAATTTCATCCCCCTCCTTGTTCTAGCCATTGTTGAGTGGCGGTCACGCCTCTCAGAAGGCTTTCGGCAGTGTCAAGATCGGCGTGGACGTCAGCGCCGCGCAGTTAATCCCGCTTTGCCGGCCGACGGCGGATTGGATGGAACCGGCAATGCGAACGATGGCTGCGCCCGGTACGAAATCGATGTCATAGGTGACATCGCAGGCGCCGTAGAGATTGGTGCCGAGAAGGATGGCATTGTTGCCTGAGATGCCTCCGGTGGCCACCTCCCACGTCGCGACTGAATTCACCCGTACGACGCCGAGCGCGGTTGTGAACTGAAGGTTGTTGGCCGGCACCGCTGAAAGGCCCACTGCAATCATCGAGTTTCCGTTGGTATGGACGGAAAAATAGGAGCTGCTGCTTGGGTTGAAGTAAATGCCGTCATATGGCCCTGCTGCTTGTGCTGCGCCCGCTACGAGCATGGCCGCGAGGGCCGCTATTTTCTTGAGCATCGAGTTCTCCTCCTGCGCAGTCGGGGCGCTGCGCGTCGCCTGATTTCGGCTCGGCCTCAATTGCAGTGCCGAGTGCACCACTTGCGACGGCACGAAGCGGGGGTTTCCGCCGGAGATGGTACACCGCACTGTTTCAATTTGTATCCACCTCTACGGGTGATAGACAAAGCCACAGCGCGGCGGCCAGTTGCACATCATGTCCCTCGGGCCGGTCGATCCCAGCCAGGGCGGACACAGAAGCACCCATGGGCGAGCCGATGCAGGCAGACGCAGCTCAATCGGCATGGTGGGCCGGTCAGGGGCAAAAGAACGCAAAGATGCTGCTCCAGGCGTACGGCGGAGTGGGCTGGCAGGAGTTGCATCACAGCGAGCGCGCCTAACGGGAACCGGTGGGGAAACAAAAAAGCCACCCGAAGGTGGCTGTTTGCTTTTCCAAGACTGCTTGCTGCAGTCTTCTTCAAGATCCCGTTGATTTCTGAAGCTGGTTTCTTCAGAAGGAATCTTGGTAGGCGCGATTGGACTCGAACCAACGACCCCCACCATGTCAAGGTGGTGCTCTAACCAGCTGAGCTACGCGCCTGTGTTGTTCTGTTCAAGACCACGATTATAGCCACAAAAAAAGGCCGTCCGGCAAAGTTGCAGCAAAAGATTCAAAAGACTGCTGCCGGCCGCTGCGGCGCCCTGCGCTGCAAGGGGCCGGCAGCGGCCTCTTTATGGGCCTCAAGCCTCGATGCTGCAGTTCACGCGTTGGAGGGCTGCGTCGATCCACGCATTGTCCTGCGTGCCGTCCGCGATCTCGGCCACCATCACGGCTTCGATCTTCTGCTTTTGGTGGGCGGCGGCCAGCAGTTGTTCGGCCTGGTCGTAGGGCACGCACAGCAAACCGTCGTCGTCGCCGATGACCAGGTCGCCGGGCTCGATGACCATGCCGTCGATGGCGATGGGCACGTTGATCTCGCCGGGGCCGTCCTTGTAGGGGCCGCGGTGGGTGACGCCGGCGGCGAACACGGGGAAGCTGTCCTTGCGCAGCACGGCGCTGTCGCGGATGGCGCCGTTGATGACGATGCCGGCAAAGCCCTTGAGCTTGGCCTCGCCCACCATGATCTCGCCGATGAGCGCATTGGTGAGGTCGCCGCCCGCGTCCACCACGATCACGTCGCCGGGCTGGGCCAGCTTCAAGGCCTTGTGGATGAGCAGGTTGTCGCCCGGGCGGGTCCTGATGGTGAGGGCCGGGCCGGCCATGGCGGTGCCGTCGTGCATGGGGCGCAGGCGCGGGCCGCCGGCCGTCATGCGCGACATGCAGTCGCTGACGTTGGCCACTGGCACGTCGAGGAATTGACGGGCCAGTTCCAGGCTCACGGCGCGTTGGCGTTTCAAGATTTGGCAACCGATCATGGTGTGTCTCTCGCTTGGATGATGGATAGGGAAGTGATCAGTCGAGCGTGGTGCCCGAGCTCTTGACGATGGGGGCCAGGCGGGCGCGGTCGCTGGCGTACAGCCTGGCCATGTCTTCGGGCGTGCCGGTGATGAGCTCGGCGCCGGAGTCGGCGATCTTCCTGGCCGTGTCGGGGGCGTTCACCACCTTGTTGATGGCTTCGTTGAGCTGTTTGACGATGGCGTCGGGCGTGCCGGCCGGGGCCATCACGCCCCACACGCTGGCCAGCTCCACGCCCTTGATGCCAGACTCGGTGTAGGTGGGCACGTCGGGCAGCAGCTTGGAGCGGCGCGCCGTGGTCACACCGATGGCGCGCACCTTGCCCGACTGGATGTGCGACAGCAGCGTGGGGATGGAGCCCATGTACATGTCGATGCGCCCGCCCAGCAGGTCGGGCATGGCCTGCGCCATGCCGCGAAACGGCACGTGCGTGAACTTCACGCTGGAGCTTTTCTGCCAGGCCTCGCTGATGATGTGCGAGATGGTGCCGGTGCCCGGCGTGGCAAAGCTCAGGCGCCCGGGTTCCTTCTTGGCGGCCTGGATGATGTCGTCCAGCGTCTTGTAAGGCGAGTCGGCGTTCACCACCAGCACGGCCGGGCCGGCGGCGACCAGCGCCACGGCGCGCAGGTCCTTGTCGGGGCTGTAGGTGAGCTTGGAGTACAGCAGCGGGTTGAGCACCACGTTGTCGGTCTGCGCCATCACCAGCGTCAGGCCGTCGGCGGGGGCCTTGGCCGTCTGGTCCAGTGCCAGGTTGCCGCCGGCACCGGGCTTGTTCTCCACCACGATGGCCCAGCCGTAGGCGTCGGTGAGCTTGGTGCTGACCAGCCGGGTCAGGTTGTCGGTGCCCCCACCCGCCGGGAACGGCACGATGAACTTGATGGGCCGCTGCGGGTAGTTGCCCTGGGCATGTGCCGGGGCGATGGCAGAGGCCGCCGCCAGGGCCAGCAGGCCGCCAAGGGCCAGGGTGCGTCGGGTCAAGGTCGTCGTCATTGCAGGTGTCTCCAGTAGGTTGGTATTCGGGTAGCGCAGTGGTCGGTCAAGGGCTGCTGGCAAGCACATGGCTGCCCAGCCAGGCGATGGCTTCGTCGGTGGAGGTGCCGGTGAAAGGCTGCGCCGCATGCGCCTGGGCCGTGGCGGCGAACAGCGCTTCGACGGAGGGCAGGACCACGGGTGCCAGGCCATTGCGCGCCATCTGCTGCCGGGCCTCGGCCACCTCGCTTTTGCGGCGCGCGGAGTGCGGGATGTGCGTGCGCACCATGGATTCCATCAGCGTGCGCAGAGGTGTTTCGTCCACATCCTTCAGCACGGCATACAGCTGCTCGCGCAAGCCCATCTGCTGGGCGGTGACCAGGCATTCCACGGCCAGCGCCTCGGTGCCCTTGGTATAGATGCTGCGCAGGAGCTTGAGCGAGGCGGCATCGCCCGGCCGATCGCCCACCACGCGGACGGAGCCGCCGAACGGCAAAAACAATTCCTGTACAAAACCGGCCTGGCCACCGGCCACGAGCAGCGGCGTCTTCTTGCCGCCCAGGTTGACGGCACCGGTGATGGCCACGTCCACGAAGTGCACCGCCCGGCCCTGTGCGCCGCGCTCGGCCAGCTCGGCGCATTCGCGCATCTCGCCGGGGTCGGCCGTGGTCATGTCCACGTACAGCGCGCCATCCTGCAGATGGGGCAGGCAGGCCTCGAACAGGCTGCGCGCCACGGTGCCGAACACGGCGCTCACCACTAGGTCGGCCCCGGCCATCCAGGCACCGGGCGCGGTATGCACCTGCGCGCCAGCGGCCTGCACGGCGCCGGCCACCGCAGCGCTTGGCTGCAGGTCGCACAGGCCCACCAGGGTGTGCCCCTGCTCCAGGAAGGCCTGCATGTAGCAGGCCCCGACCATTCCACCACCAAGTATTGCTATCTTCATAAAAATACAAATTTAAAACATTGATGGCAGTTTATGGAGCATCGCATCCAAAAAATCATAGGGATTTCCCGTATTCAGATGCAAATTTGCACTTATTCTGTATTTTATTGAGTCCAGAGCCAAATCCTGCACCGCCTGCACGGCTCACCTAGAATCAGCACACCCATACCACCCACCTGGTGCAAAAACAGTGCAAAACGTGAAAGACAAGGCGTACGAGGTTCTGCGGCAGCGGCTCATCGGCGGGCACTACCGACCCGGCGAGCAGCTCAAGGAAGAGCCCATCGCCCGCGACCTGGGGCTGAGCCGCACGCCGGTGCGCAATGCCCTGCACCGCCTGGTGGAAGACGGCCTGGCCACGGACGGGGCGGGCCAGGGCATCCGCGTATCGGAGTGGAGCGACTGGGATGTGGAAGAGACCTTCCAGCTGCGCATGCTGCTGGAGCCGTATGCCTCCTTCCTTGCGGCCACGCGCGGCGGAGAGGGGCTGGCCGACGAGCTGGAGGCCAGCAACCAGCGCATGGAGGCCGGCATTGCCGCCGGGCCCGATGGCATTGCCGAGGTGCAGTCGGCCAACCGGGATTTTCACCACGCGCTGATCGAGGCATCAGGCTCGCCGCGTCTCAAGACCATGCTGGCGACCATGATCGACATGCCTATCATCAAGCGCTCGTTCTACATCTACACGCCCGAGGAGCTGGTGCAAAGCCTGCACCACCACCGCGACCTGGTGATTGCCGTGCGCGCCCGGGAAGGCGAGCTGGCGCGCCAGGTGATGCAGCTGCACCTGCGCATGTCGCACCACCGGTTCATGGTGCACCGAGGCGAGTACAAGCGCGCGCCCTCCGCTTAGAGCTGCTCAAAAACTCTTCTGGCGTCGTTGCTGCATCTTGTCGTACTAGGGCGTGTCATCATTCATTTGGCCCCCGCGAAAGCCTGCGGCGTGGTGCAGTGCAAGGCGCCCTGAGTGCCGCGCAGCATGGCTACGCAATCGAAGGGCAACGCCGCAATGTGCCGCGCTGCAGGCTTTCCCTTCGGGCTGACCCCGCCATGCGGCGCCTGCTTTGTCGCACGGCTTGCCAATAGCTGGGCTATTGGCTGCGCCGCGCTTCGCGCATCCGTCCACATGGCGGGGCCAGCGCGGGGGCTAAATGAACGATGACACGCCCTAACGTACTGCCTGCGACGCAGCGCCTAGCCAGAACCGCTGCGCTGAGTTTTGTGAGCAGCTCTTGAAGGCTGCTATCGGCGCCGTGCCGAGCGCACCCCTTGCACGCCGGCCACGATGCCCAGCACCTTGTTGAGCCGGCCCGAGTCGGCCACCTCCACGGTGAAGGTCATCCACGCCGTGCCCTTGACGGACTGGGTCTGCACGCCGATGACGTTGGTCTTCTCGCGTGCAAACACTTCGGAGATATCGCGCAGCAGGCCCTGGCGGTCGGCGGCCTCCACGGCCACGTCCACCGGGTACACAGCGGGCTTGTCCGCGGCCGAGGCCTTGGGCAGGCCCCAGTCCACGTCGATCACGCGCTCGCCATTGCGGGCGGCCATCTCGCGGAAGTTGCTGCAGTCCGAGCGGTGCACGCTCACGCCCTTGCCGCGCGTGACAAAGCCGCGTATGTCGTCCGGCGGCGCGGGCTTGCAGCACTTGGCCAGTTGGGTCATGAGCGAGTCGATGCCCACCACCAGCACCCCGCCCTTGGGGCCGGATGATTCGTTGCCACGCGGCTTTTTCAGCAGCAGGTAGTCATCGCTGCTCGGCGGCGGCTCGGCCGGGCGCAGCACGGTCTCGATGTTGCGCAGCGAGAACTCGTCCTTGCCCACCACCTCGAACAGGGCCTCGGCCGACTTGAAGCCCAGTTGCACGGCCAGGTCGTCGAGCTTCACGGCCGTCTTGCCCTCGCGCTGCAGCAGGCGCTCCACCGCCTCGCGGCCGCGGGCCACGGTTTCGTGCGTGGCCTGGGCGTTGAACCAGGCGCGCACCTTGGCCTTGGCGCGGTTGCTGGTGAGGTAGCCCAGCTCGGCATTGAGCCAGTCGCGCGAGGGGCGGCCTTCCTTCACGGTGACGATCTCCACCGTCTGGCCGTTCTGCAGCGGGGTGTTCAGCGGCACCATCACGCCGTCGACCTTGGCGCCGCGGCAGCGGTGGCCCAGGCTGGTGTGCACGCTGTAGGCAAAGTCCACCGGGGTGGCGCCCTGGGGCAGGTCGACCACGGCGGCCTCGGGGGTCAGCACGTAGATGCGGTCCTCGAACAGGCCGTTGCTCTTTTGCGCATGGCCGGCCAGGTCGCGCTCCCACGCCAGCAGCTGGCGCAGCACGGCGATCTTGGCGTCGTACTCGCCGGTGGCCGACACGCCCACATAGCCCTTGGCACCCGCCTCCTTGTAGGCCCAGTGCGCGGCCACGCCGTGCTCGGCATGCTCGTGCATGGCCTGGGTGCGGATCTGGATCTCGATGGGCTTGCCGTTGAGGTCGTCGCGCACGATGGTGTGCAGCGACTGGTAGCCGTTGGCCTTGGGCTTGGCGATGTAGTCGTCGAACTCCTCGACGATGGGCGCAAAGCGCTGGTGCACCCAGCTCAGCGCGGCGTAGCAGTCCTTCACCGTGGGCACCACCACGCGCAGCGCGCGGATGTCATACACCTGGTCGAAGTTGAGCGACTTGCCGCGCATCTTCTTGACGATGCTGTAGATGTGCTTGGGCCGGCCCTGCACGCTGGCGCTGATGCTGCGCGCACGCAGGTCCGACTCGAGCCGCGCGCGCAGCTGCTCCATGTAGACCTCGCGCTCGCCGCGCTTCTCGTCGAGCAGGCGCGCCACCTCCTTGTAGGTGTCGGGCTCCAGGAATCGGAACGACAGGTCTTCCAGTTCCCACTTCACCTGCCAGATGCCCAGGCGGTTGGCCAGTTGGGCAAACACCTGCAGCGACTCGCGCGCCAGGCTGGGCGACATGGGCAGCTTGGTGGCCGCGTGAAAGCGCAGCGTCTGCAGCCGCGAGGCCAGGCGCAGCATGACCACGCGCAGGTCGCGCGAGAAGGCCAGCAGCATCTTGCGCACGTTCTCGGTCTGCAGGGCCGGGTCGTCCAGCGCCTGGGCACCGCGCGCCTGCTGCTGCACGCGCACGAGCTTGGTGGTCTCTACCGCCAGCGCGGCAAAATTGGCGCCAAAGGCCTTGGTGATCACTTCCTCGGGCTTGTTCAGGTGCACGCACGAGTACACCAGGTAGCTGGCGGCCTGCATGGCTTCGGAGCCGCCAATGCTCTTGAGGATGGCGGCCACCGCGTCGGCATGGGCCAGGGTGTTCTCGCCGGAGTCCAGCGCTTCGCTGGCGATCAGCGGCTCGGCAAAGGCGCGGGCACGCACCAGCGCGTTGACCTGTTCGGGCAAGGTGTGGGCCGTGGCCGCGATCAGTTGGGGTACGGCCTCGGCCGTGTTCAGTGGCGGGCCGGGGGGCGGGGCAAGCGTCTTCATGCGGCGGCAGTACCTTCCTCCGCCAGCAGAAAATCACGCACCGCCGCCACCTGGTCGGCTGCGACCAGGGTGGGCGCATGGCCCACGCCCGCAAATTCCACCAGTTGCGCACGCGGGCCGCGCGCGGCCATGGCCTGCGCGGTGTCGTGCGAGAGCAGGTCCGACTGCGCGCCGCGCAGCAGCAGGGTGCGCGCGGTGATCTGGTCGTACAGCTGCCACAGGAAGGCTTCGCCCGCAGTGGCGGCCTCCTGCGTCAGGGACCTGAAAGGCACGGCAATGGCCGGGTCGTAGTGCAGCGTGACGCCGCCTTCGGGCAGGCTGCGCACCATGGCGCGCGACAGCTCCAGCCACTGGGCCGGCGTGTGCGGGCCAAAGCTGGTGGAAATCGTCCACATGGCATCGGCCGCCTGCTGCAGCGATTCGAACTTGGCGAGAAAGCCCAGGTACTGGCCGATGCGCTGCAGCGCCTGCCACTGGATCACCGGCCCCACGTCGTTGAGCACCAGGCGGCGCACCGGCACGGGCAGCGGCAGATCGGGCTGGCCCGTGATGCCCATGCCGATCAGCCCGCCCATGCTGGTGCCCACCCAGTCGAGCGTGGTGATGGGTGCCTGCTGGTGCAATTGCGCCAGCAAGGCCACCATGTCGGCGCCGTACTGCGGGATCTGGTAGCCCATGGGGTCGGCCAGCCAGTCGCTCTGGCCGCGGCCCACCACGTCGGGGCAGACCACGCGGGCGTGCTGGCTCAATTGACGGGCCAGCACGTCGAAATCGCGCCCCTGGCGCGACAGGCCGTGCACGCAGACGATCACGTGCGAATGCGCGGGGTTGCCCGTGGCATTCCACTCCCAATACGCCATGCGGTGCTGCGGGCCTGTGACAGGCCTGGCGGCAGCAGGGTCTTGACCGGCGGGCACCGCAGCGGCCCCGGGGCCAGGGCACAGTACGTAGTTCAGCGTAGGTTCTATCATGGGTGCGAAATCCGGTAGCGGCACTTGATAATGCCTGCGTTCAATCAGCGCCGGCCAGGAGCCCTGGCAAGGCGTTGCCTTCATCGTAATTCATATTCATCTTTCATTCGGAGTGACACTCATGCTCAAAGGCAAAACGGCCCTCGTCACTGGCTCCACCAGCGGCATCGGCCTCGGTATCGCCAAAGCCCTCGCGCGACAGGGCGCCAACGTGGTACTGAACGGTTTTGGCGATGTGGACACGCCCCGCGCCGAAGTGCTGGCCGCCGGCAAGGAAGCCGGCGCCCAGGTGGCCTACCACGGTGCCGACATGAGCCGCGTGGCCGACATCGAAGACATGATGAAGTACAGCGCCAGCCAGTTCGGCCGCGTGGACATCCTGGTCAACAACGCCGGCATCCAGCACGTGGCCAACGTGGAAGACTTCCCCGTCGAGAAGTGGGACGCCATCATCGCCATCAACCTGTCCAGCGCCTTCCACGCATCGCGCCTGGCCCTGCCCGCCATGAAGGCCGCCAACTGGGGCCGCATCATCAACCTGGCATCGGTGCACGGCCTGGTAGGCTCGGCCCAGAAAGCCGCCTACGTGGCCGCCAAGCACGGCATCGTCGGCCTGACCAAGGTGACCGCACTGGAGAACGCCACCACCGGCGTCACCTGCAACGCGATCTGCCCCGGCTGGGTGCTGACCCCCCTGGTGCAAAAACAGGTGGACGCCAAGGCCGCCGAGCACGGCCTGTCGAACGAAGACGCCAAGAAGCTGCTGCTGGGCGAAAAAGAGCCCTCGATGCAGTTCACCACCCCCGAAGAACTGGGCGAGTTGGCCGTGTTCTTCTGTTCCCCCGCCGCCAACAACGTGCGCGGCGTGGCGTGGAACATGGATGGGGGCTGGGCGGCGCAGTAAGCCAGCACCGTGCACTGAACGGCTGCGATTTTTATCCGCTGCCATGAGCGCCTGCTGCCAACGGCAGTGCGCTCGCCTCAAAAGCTGACATAAATCCACCGCCCCGCGCGGACGGCCTGCTGCAACCCGCGCTTGAAGGCACCCAGTGCTCCGCCATCGTCCACATGCCCAAGCACCTGCAGGGACTTGGCGGCACACGGCTGATCCTGGAAGTAACTGCCCATGCGGCCTGGATCGAAGGCCTGGCCGCCCTCTTCCAGCGCTGCGCCCAGCAACGCCTGCCGCTGCACGCCGGGCAGGTCCGGCTCCAGGCCAGCCCACTCTGCGCCGATACCGAAGTCCGCCTTCGGGTCGTAGTAGTGGGTGAGCGCAAAGTCGGCGAGTTCCTGCACATCGCCGGCTTCGAGCTGCGAGCGCCAGTCGGGCGACAGCGGCTCCCCATCGTACGGATCCTTGAGCGACGCCCGATGGGTGTCGATGAAAGCCTCCAGGGCCGAGGTACCGCCCTGGGCCAGCGCCAGGCGCAGCGTTGGCGCCAACTGGCGTTCGAACGCACGCCCATCGAACGCAAACGCCTTGTGGGAAAAGCTCACAGCACGGCTCCTGGCGTGAAACAGAACAGAACGGATGGCCGCCATCTTAGAACCTGTTCAAGGATGGCACGCCAATCCGGAACAAATCGACGGATGGGCACTTCATTGCGACGGAAGGCCGCGGCCACACGCCGTTGCCGCATACATTGGCTGAACGGAGGGGGTCAACAACACACGGGTGCGGCGCGCCATGCCCACTTTGGGCGGGCCGCCGTCCGCGCCCCGTTCCACCACCCTGTCCATTCTCTCAACGACCCTCGGGCGCGCCACGCCTGTCTTGCCCATGCCCACCCTGCGTTTCGTACCCCTGGCCGACGTGGCCCACCTGCTCCCTGCCGATGGCCCGATGGCCGAGCAATGGCAGTCGGAGCCCGACACCCTGGCCGAGGCCACCGTGGCCTGGGTCAGCGGTGACCTGCAGTTGTCCGCGCTGGATCTGGACGCGCCCCTGCAGCCCGGCAGCGCGCTGCGCGCCCTGGCCCAGGCCACCTCCGGTCTGCCAGGGCCGCCTCCGGGTCATCTGTACCTTGTGCTCATCGAAGGCAATCTGCAGATCGACGGGGCACTGAGCGGTGGCGACGCCTATGGCAGCAGCCACCTCACCGTGCTGGGCAATGCGCAGCTGCAGCACGCCGTGGTGGAAGGGCTGCTACTGCATGTGCAGGGCACGCTGCAGGTCGATGGTCTGCTGTGGGCCCACGGCGAGCCGGGCGAACTGCGGGTGGATGGCGGCCTTGCGGCGCGCGTGGCGCTGTTCACCGAAGACTGCGCCGTGCACATCGACGGTGATGAGGAAGTGGAGTTTCTGCTCGACGAGGTGCGCGGCGTACCGAGCCTGGTGGAGTTCTCTAACGAGGCCGCCGGGCTGGTGTTTGCCCCGGGCTTCTACAACGGCATCGACGATGGCGAAGGCAGCCTGGCCGACCTGCTGGACCGCGACCGTGTGTTGGCCGCCGTGCGTGCAGGCCAGAGCCCGGTGCGCAGCAGCCGCGACATCCACGCCGACCTGCCCCTGGCCGACGACCTGTTTGCCGACGAGGCCATCAGCGCGGCCAATATCCAGGCCATGGTGAACTCGCCCGTGCTGGAGGGTGATGATGAGGAGCACACCGACGGCTGGTTCGGGCAGACCCATTTCTCGCTGTGCCGCCGCCATGTGGACGCGGAAGGCACGCAGCATGACGACCGGGTGTACATCACGGTGTGGAAGACCTGGGAGTTCTACCTGGCTGTGCCGCAGGCTTGTGCGACCTCGGGCCGGGCCACGCGGCGCCGGCGTGCCGCGGCAGTTGCCGAGTCCATCACCCTGCTGTACCGCGAGTTCACCGATGGCGAACCCGGCGAATGGACCACGCTGGACAAGGACGCCGATGATGAAGTGCACGAGGCCTGCGAAGCAGCATGGCGCGGCGTGCTCGACTATGTGCGCCGCGCCGTGGGCCAGGCGGGCGCGGGCTACCCGCTGCACCAGCGGCTGAAGGCAGAGCTCAGCGCCCAGCGCATCGAACGCATCACCCGCCTGCCCGTGTTCACCGACGAGTACAACGACTGGTGGGACGCTGACAAGCGCGGCACCTGGTTCGGCGACGTGTGGCTGGGCGCGCGCCAGCCCGCCATGCACGATGGCGAGTTCTGGTGTCGCGCGCTCGATGTGAGCTGGGAGAACGGCGAGGACGGCCCGGGCGACGTGGAGCACGACGCCCACGGCAACTACCAGATCGACATCGACCGCCCAGGCGAGGGCCGGGAGCCGGTGGAGTTCACCTACAGCCAGCGGCAAAGCGAACACCGGCCGCCGCTGCCACGCGGTGCGGCCGACCACTGTGCGCGGCTGCTGCGCCTGGTGGGCATGGCGGAGGCATCGCTGCTGCAGGCGCACGACAAGCAGTTGGCCGAGCAGGCCCAGGAGCAGGCCCAGGAAGCCGAGACCCGGCGCATCGAAGCCGCGGTGCACCTGCTGGCCACGCCGCCGCTGGCCCCTGGTTTGCCGGATACGGCCGTGTTCCCGCCCGAACTGCTGCGGCTGTCCGGGGAATGGCAGGCCGGTGGCCAGGCCTATGTGGCGGCCGTCCGCGCCCACCAGCGCGTGGCGCAGGCAGCCGCCGCTGCCGCCGAAGCGGCCGGCTACCAGCCACCACGGTGGGACGACGATGCCGGCGCCGGGCAGCAAGGCTCCGGCGACCCGCTGCCCGATGACCCGCGCGGGGCCAGCGCCGCCACGGTGCTGCAGCTGGCCCGGGTGGTGAGCCGCCAGGCGGACGAAGCCCTCACCGAGCGGTTTCGCCAGCGCTTTGCGTTTGCGCCCGATGCCTATGCCGCCCTGGCGTCGGAACAGGGGCAGTGCATCGGCCCGGTGTTCCAGCTGGCGGACGGTGCCGGCACGGTGCTGCGCAGGGGTGCCGACTACAGCCCCGACGTGCACTGGGTGCAGCTGCAGGGCCCGGCGCTCACACCACTGCCGGCGCTCAAGGGCCTGGGCCGCTCGCACGACGGGCGCTGCTATGCGCAGAGCGATGGCACGCACATCACCACGCACCAGGGCTTTGACGGGCCCCAGATCGCGCAACTGCCGCTGCCGCAGGGCAACGAGGGGCTGCCCACCGCGCTGGGCCTTTCCGCAGGCGCACTGGGCCAGCGCTGCGACGAGCTCATCCCCTTCAACGACGGCCAGCGCGCGCTGCTGCGCAACCCCACGGGCGTGTACCTGCTCACACCCGGCGGCGTGCAACGCATCCATCCGCAGGAGTTCGAGGAGGACGGCCCCTGCAGCTGGCCCAAGAACCAGCTGCAGGAGGGGGTGGAGAACGGCGCGGACGCCCATGATGATGATGATGGCGAAGACGACGAGGACGACGACCAGGATGGCGAGGACGAGAACACCGGCCCCCGCCAGCTGGCGCTGGACATGCTGCACATGGCGCTGTCGCCCGATGAGCGGCACATTGCCCTGGGCGACCAGGACAGCATGCACATCCTGCTCGACGCGCAGGGCCGGGTGCTGCGCACGCTGATGACCGAGTCCTACCCGCACCACACCCGCTTCTCGCACGACGGCGCGCTGCTGTGGGCCAACTCCTGCCACTTCTACAACGGCTACACCGTGGCCAGCCGCGTGGGCGATGCGCAGGACAGCGAGGGCACACCGTTCGACACCGAATGCCGCGTCTACGCATCGGCCACGCTGCCGGGCATGGTGATCATGGGCGACGCCTATGGCTACCTGCACGCCCGGGACGACAGCGGCAAGGCACTGTGGCGCCACCACATCGGCGGCACCATCAGCGCGCTGGAGGTATCGAACGACGGCAGCCTGCTGCTGGCCGGCACCTGCAGCGGCTACCTGGTGCTGCTGCAGCGCGCGGAGGTGGACGCACAGGTGGACGCGAAGGCAGGCACAGGGGTGGGCGCAGACCCCTACGCCATCGGCACGTCCCCTTATGTGGAGCTGCGCCGCTGGATCTTCTGGGGCAGCGAGGCCTCGCCGCTGCGCTGGTAAGGCCCATGCACGGTGGAGGTTGGCGGACAGCCCCGCCAACCCAGCACCATCAGACCACCACCTCGGGCAGCTGCGTGCAGTGATCGAAGAAGGCCTGCAGTTCGGTCACCTTGTCGAACACCGCATCCGCCCCCAGGGCCAGGCAGCGTGCGCGCATCTCGGGCGTGGCGTGGTTGGTCAGCACCAGCACATGCTGGTCCGAAGAGCGCGGCCCCACGGCCTGCAGCACGTCCAGGCCCGAGCCCTGGCCCAGGTGCAGATCCACCACCAGCAGGTGCCACTTGCCGCGCCAGCGCGCCAGCGCCTGCCCGGCACCCATCGACGTTTTTGCAATGGCCACCACCTGCGCGTTGGCAGCCTCCTCCAGCGCCGGGACCAGGGTGTCGCAAATGGGTTTGTTGTCTTCTACAAGAAGGGTGACGAGGGACATCTTCAATGGGGGATGCAGCGCCTGGCAGAGGCACTGCACATACATCAGGTTGGGGTAGCAGGAGCCGCCATCGCCCTGTGGCAGGTGCGGCAGGGGCGCGCCAGACAGGCAAGCTGCCAGATTGACAGGGTTCGGCGGATATCAGGCCCGCAGGGGAAAAGTCAGCGGGGCCTCCATCGCAATCTCTTCGACGCGCACGTTCATCAGCGTGATTTCGAGCGGGCCGTAGTACGACAGGAACGCGACATCTGCCGCATCCCTCCCGTAGGCTACCACGATGCGCCCGCCCCTTGCATGGGCCTGGGTTCCGTCGAAGGCATACCACCGGTCCCCCACGAAGGCCTCGAACCAGGCGTGCATGTCCATGGGGTCGAGCGCGTGCAGGTAGCCCACGACGTAGCGCGCAGGGATGTCCAGGGCCCGGCACAGGCCGATGGCGACATGCGAGAAATCCCGGCACACGCCCGCGCCATCGTTCAGGGTGTCCAGCGCATCGGTGGTGCCGCTGCTGACGTTGTAGCGGTACTCGAGGTTGTGGTGCACCCAGCTGCGGATGGCCTCGACCTGGCCATAGCCCGGCGAGGCATCGCCCACGATCTCGCGCGCCTTGTCCTGCATCTTGTCGGACGGGCAATAGCGGCTTTGCAGCAGGTACTTGAGGGCGTCGTAGGGCAGCTCTTCCACCGGCACGGCGGCGGCGCTGGCGTCTACCGCAATGTGCGTGTCGGTGATCATGATCATGTCGACCTCGATGCGCATCTGGCCCTGCGGAATCTTCAGCCGCTGGCACAGGTTGCCATGGTCGTCCACATACTCCGTCATCGGCACGACCGGAGTCAGCTCGTAGCGCTCCTGCACCATCCACTGCGCATCCCCGCTTCTTGGGCGCAGCACCGCCACCACGGCACAGTCTGCGTCGGCGGACAGTGTCATGTGGCAGGTGGCGTGCAGCTTGACGAAGGTTTGGTTCATCCAGCGAGTCTAGGGGCTGGCACTGGGTGCGGGGACCCGCAATGCCCCTCCAACGCGCTGGATGCGCCTGCGCATGGGCTGGGCGGGCCGCTTCACGCCGCGAGCGCCACCTGCGCGGACCGCCGCACCGCGCGCACGAACTCCGGCAAAAAGGTGCGCCGCGCCCCGTTCGGGAACTCCACCGTCACCCCATGCGCATTGGCCTCGACCACCTGGCCGGTGCCATAGCGCTTGGCGCGCACGGCGTCGCCGCCGGTGAAGGCCGGCTTGGCGCTCGTCGGCTGCGTGCGCACCTCGATGGGCTGCTCTGGCGTGGCCACGGCCGGCGCCAGGCGCGACAGCGCGGCAATGCGCAGGCAGTTGTCGCAGCGGCCACAACCATCGGCGGCAGCAGACTCGTCGCCCAGTGCCGACAGCACCGCCTGCCAACGGCAACGGCCGCTCTGGGAGTAGGCCACCATGGCCTCCAGCGTCGCGCTGTCCTGCTCGCGGCGGCTGCGGTAGCTGGCCAGCAGGGGTTCCAGCGCCGCATCGTCCAGTTCGCGGGCCAGGGTGAAACGGCCGGCCCGGTCGCGCCGCACCACCTTGTGGCTGCGCAGCAGGCTCAGCGCCACCAGGGCCTTGGCCCGGGGGCTCGACACGGCGTCGACCATTGCATCGGCCGTCCAGCCCCCTTCGGGTGCCGTGTGCAGCAGTGCGGCATGCACGGCCTGCAGGTCATCCAGCGTGGGATATCGGCCCGAGGCGAAGAACTGCTGCAGCGCGCGATCCTGTCGCACATAGAGCAGCGTGCACTGCGAGTCGTTACCGTCGCGCCCTGCGCGACCGGCCTCCTGGTAGTAGGCGTCCACGCTGGCGGGCATCTGGTAGTGCAGCACGAAGCGGATGTCCGGCTTGTCGATGCCCAGGCCGAAGGCGTTGGTTGCCACCATCACGCGCACCCTGCCGTCCATGAAGTCGTCCTGCGCCTGCGTGCGCTGCGCAGCGGGCAGGCGTCCGTGGTACAGGCCGACGCTTTCGCCAGCGGCGGCCAGTTTGGCGTGCAGCTCCTGCGCATTCTTGACCGTGGCGGTGTAGACGATGGCCGGGCCCTGGCTGGCCGCCACCAGTTGCAGCGCACGCGGCAGCCGGTCGGCAGCGCGGCCCAGTTGCTCCACCGCCAGCTGCAGGTTGGGCCGGTAGGCGCCGGTCTGCACCACGTTGGCCGCGGCAATGCCGAACTGGGACACGATCTCCTTCATCACCGCCGGCTTGGCCGTGGCCGTGAGCGCCAGAACCGTGGGCCGCCCCAGCGCGCGCACGGCCGGCGCGATCTCCAGGAAGGCGGGCCGAAAGTCGTGGCCCCACTGGGCGATGCAGTGCGCCTCGTCCACCACCAGCAGGCTCACCGTGTGCCGGGCCAGCGCGGCTATCAGCGCCGGGTCGGCCATCTGCTCGGGCGTGGTCAGCACGATGCGCGCGCTGCCGCTCTCGATGGCCTGGCGCGCCGCGGCCAGCTCATCGCTGCCGACGGCGCTGTTGACTTGCACCACGGCCACGCCCAAGGCGCGCAAGGCGTCGCACTGGTCCTTCATCAGTGCGACCAGGGGCGACACCACGACGGTGGTGCCCGGCAGCAGCAGGGCCGGCAACTGGTAGCACAGCGACTTGCCCGCGCCGGTGGGCATCACCGCCAGCGTGCAGGCACCCTGCAGCACGCGCTGCACCACGTCCAGCTGGCCTGGACGCAGGCGCTTGAGGCCGAAGACCTTGCGCAGGGTTTTCTGGATGGCGTCGGGGCTGGCGATAGCGATGGATGGAGGGGCCGAGGGGGGCTGGGCGGTCTTGCGGCTGGTGGTGGTGTGGGTGCTCATGTCGGGCCTGCGCTGGCGGTTGTGGTGCTCCGGGTGATGAGGCCAATTGTGGGAAGGCACGACCCGCGCCCTGCGCCGGAATGCCGCGCACGAGCGTGTAAGACAGCATGCGCTGTTCGAGCGCTGCGAATGTGGGGGTTGATGGTTGATGATTGGGAGTTGGGAGTTGGGAGTTGGGAGTTGGGAGTTGGGAGTTGGGAGTTGGGAGTTGGGAGTTGG
>NZ_AKJX01000199.1 GCF_000276605.1 Acidovorax sp. CF316
CCCCGCCGCGCTGGGAGCGTCCCCCTCCCGACTCGCATAGCGAGTCGAGAGAGGGGTGAAGGCGCGAAGCGACTCAGGGGGTGCTTTATTCAATGCGCTGCGCTGGCACCCGAGGCCGGGGCGGCGGGCACGTGCAACGAGTCGCCGCCGTGCTGCTCGCCACCCATGTCCACCTTGTCACCTGCCTTCATGATGACGAACAGCGACAGGGCCGCAAACAGCACGAATCCGACAACGATCTTCCACATGGCTCATATCTCCTGAATTTTGGATGGGGGGTTGCTTGTTCAACAAAAAGGCCTCGCAGCTCCGCATGGCAGCTGCGAGGCCCTTTTCTGGAACACAGTGCCCACCCGGGGGAGCGGGCACTGGTCGCAGGGTGCCGGCGACCTCAGTCGTTGGCGTAGATATCCACGTCCTTGGTCTCGCGGATGAACAGCGTGCCGATCACCAGGGTCATGCTGGCGATGATGATCGGATACCACAGGCCGTTGTACATGTTGCCGGTCTGGGCCACGATGGCGAAGGCCGTGGTGGGCAGCAGGCCGCCGAACCAGCCATTGCCGATGTGGTAAGGCAGGCTCATCGAGGTGTAGCGGATGCGGGTCGGGAACATTTCCACCAGCATGGCGGCAATGGGGCCGTACACCATGGTCACCAGCAGCACCAGCCAGAACAGCAGCACCACGGTCAGGACCTTGTTGGTCTTGGCGGGGTCGGCCTTGGCGGGGTAGCCGGCGACCTTCAGGTCTTCGGACACTTCCTTCTTGAAGGCGGCAATGGCCTTGGCAGACGCTTCGTCGAACTTGAGGTTCACCACGGTGCCGGTAGGCGCCTCGACCGTCTTGGTGCCGATCTTGACCACGGCCTTGGAGCCTGCGGGGCCGGCCACGTTGTCGTAGCTCACCGAGTTCTGCACCAGGTAGCGCTTGGCGATGTCGCAGGAGCTGCGGAAGTCGATCTCACGCGCCACCGGGTTGCCCTGGAAGGAGCACGAAGCAGGGTCGGCCGTCACCACCACGCCAGCCGTGGCCTGGGCCTTGGCCAGGTCGGGGTTGGCGGCTTCGGTCAGTGCCTTGAACACGGGGAAGTAGGTCACCACGGCCAGCAGGCAGCCGGCCATGATGATGGGCTTGCGGCCGATCTTGTCCGACAGCGCGCCGAACACCACGAAGAAGGGCGTGCCCAGCAGCAGGGCGGCGGCGATCAGCAGGTTGGCGGTGGTGTTGTCCACCTTCAGCTGCTGCGTCAGGAAGAACAGCGCATAGAACTGGCCCGAGTACCAGACCACGGCCTGGCCGGCGGTCAGGCCCACCAGTGCCAGGATCACGATCTTCAGGTTCTTCCACTGGCCGAAAGATTCAGCCAGCGGGGCCTTGGAGGTCTTGCCCTCGGCCTTCATCTTCTGGAAGGCCGGCGATTCCGACAGCGACAGGCGAATCCACACCGAGATGCCCAGCAGCAGGATGGACACCAGGAACGGAATGCGCCAGCCCCAGTCCTGGAACACGGCCTCGCCCAGGCTCAGGCGCACGCCCAGGATCACCAGCAGGCTCAGGAACAGGCCCAGCGTGGCCGTGGTCTGGATCCAGGAGGTGTAGGCACCGCGCTTGCCGTGCGGGGCATGCTCGGCCACGTAGGTGGCAGCGCCGCCATACTCACCGCCCAGCGCGAGGCCTTGCAGCATGCGCAGGGCGATCAGGATGATGGGAGCGGCCACACCGATGGTGGCGTAGCTGGGCAGCAGGCCGACGATGAAGGTCGCCAGGCCCATGATCAGGATGGTGACCAGGAAGGTGTACTTGCGCCCGATCATGTCGCCCAGGCGGCCGAACACGATGGCACCGAAGGGCCGCACCAGGAAGCCCGCGGCAAACGCCAGCAGCGCGAAGATGAAGGCCGCGCCCGCATCCAGACCGCTGAAAAACTGCTTGGCAATGATGGCTGCGAGCGAGCCGTACAGATAAAAGTCGTACCACTCGAAAACGGTACCGAGCGACGAAGCGAAGATGACCTTCTTCTCTTCGGCGGTCATCGGCCGCGGTGCGGGATGGGTTGCCATGGTTTGTCTCCTGTGTGATGTATCAGACCGCCCTCTAGTGCGGCTGCCCACATTCTTGGAGATTGCACTGACCACGCTCTGACGCGAAACCAACACGGCCTTTCACCAAACTGACCGCGCTCTGACAACTTAGGGTGAAACCCTTGGGGCCGCTTTCAGGATGCGAGAAGGCACGCGCGCCGGCTGGTGTTTACCCCAACAGGCCGGTATGCGCGCTGTCAGGAAGACTGCGCGCAGGCAGCAGGCTTTTCTGCGCACGAACCGGGTGTGGGGCGATGTCAGCCCTTGGCCACGAGGCCCGACGGCACAGCGCTCACCGCGCCCCATTCGGGCCCCTCGAACCAGGCATCGCCGTCAAGGTAGGCGCGCAGCATGGGCAGGCCGTCAAGCCCCCAGAAGAGCTTGCCGTCCACCGCGAAGGCGGGCACGCCGAACACCCCGGCCGCCTGCGCGGCCTCGGTGTTGGCGCGCAGCAGCGCCTTGGGGCCCTCGCTCGCAATGTCCTGGCCGGGCCGCAGCTGCTCGGACAATGCAGCGGCCAGATCGGCCATGCGCGCCGCGTCCAGTGCGTCCTGCCCGCCCTGCCAGACATGGCGCAGCACGGTGCCAGCCACGTAGCGGTTGATGCTGCCATCGTCGCTGCAGGCCAGCGCCTGGCGCAGCAGCGGCAGCGGGTTGAAGGGGTGGCGCGCCGGCATCTGCAGGCCGATGCCGTGGGCATGGCCGAGCCAGGTCACGTGGCGGTAGGTCCAGTCGCGCTTGGGCGCAATGCCGGCGGGCCCCGGGTTGGCGTGCTGCGCCAGCAGGGCGCCGAGCAGCACCGGCTGGTAGGCCACGCTGTAGCTCTGCCCTTCGAGCACCTCGGGCAGGCGCTCGAAGGCCAGCCAGGCATAGGGCGAGATGAAGTCCAGGTAGAAGGTGATGTGTTTCATGGTGGTGCCTCCTTGGCGAGCGGCGCAATGCCCGCGCGCAACAACAACTGCGCCCAGACCGCACGGCGCACGGTGCTGTCGGCGCCACCCCAGATGCGGATCTCGTCCAGCGTGCGAAAGCAGCCCTCGCAGTGGCTGCGGTCGGGCGACATGCGGCACACCGAAATGCAGGGCGAGGGCACGGGCGCGCTGCTGCCGGCAACGAAATGCCCGGCCGCCCCGATCTGGCGGGCGTGGCTGGCCAGCAGTTCGACCGGGGTCATGCCGCCGCAGCAGGCGCTGAGGGTGGAGCGGGCTCCTGCACCACGTCCACCACGGGCGCGCCGGTCAGGCGCGTGAGGTCGCTCGGGTGCAGCGGGAACACGCTGTGCGGGTGCCCGGCCGCGGCCCAGACCACGTCGAAACGCAGCAGGTCGCGGTCGATCAGCGTGACCGGCGGCGTGGCATGCGCCAGCGGCGACACGCCGCCGATGGAAAAGCCGGTGCGCGCCTTGACGAACTCGGCATCGGCCCGGCCGACCTTGCCCACATGGGCCTCGACCTTCTTCTCGTCCACGCGCCGGTCGCCCGAGGTCACCACGAGCACCGCCACGTCGTCGCTCTTGCGCCGAAAGATGATGCTCTTGGCCACCTGGCCCACGAGGATGCCCAGCGCATCGGCCGCCTGCTGCGCGGTGCGCGCCGCGTCGTCGAGCATCTGCGGCATGTGCGGATGGCCCTGCGCCTGCAGCGCCGCTGCCACCCGTTGCACGCCTTCCGGCAAGTTCTTCAGTTCCGCTCCGCACATATCCGAGGTTCCCGCACTGGTCATGGTGGGGCGGCACCGTGCCGCCCGCTGTTCCCCCCATTGTCGGGCCTTCCGGGCCCTGGCATTCAGCCGGCGCGCTTGGTCAGGAGGGCATTGGCCGCGCGCGAATTGGGCTTGCGGACCAGAAAATCGCTGATGTAGGCCCCTGCATCGATGAGCTTGTCGAGGTCGATGCCGGTGTCGATGCCCATGCCGTGCAGCATGTAGACCACGTCCTCGGTGGCCACGTTGCCCGTGGCGCCCTTGGCATAGGGGCAGCCGCCCAGGCCCGCCACCGAGGTGTCGTACTGCCACACGCCCATCTCCAGCGTGGCCACGGTGTTGGCCAGGGCCTGGCCGTAGGTGTCGTGGAAATGGCCCGAGACGTCGTCGATGCCGTAGTGCTGCAGCGTGGCCTCCATGGCGCGCTGCACCTTGCGCGGCGTGCCCACGCCGATGGTGTCGGCAACGCCCACGTGCTGCACGCCGATGCCCTTCATCAGGCCGGCCAGGTAGGCCACGCGCTCGGGCGCGATCTCGCCCTCGTAGGGGCAGCCCACCGTGCAGCTCATGGCGCCGCGCACGTGGATGCCGGCCGCGCGCGCGGCCTCCACTACCGGGGCGAAGCGCTCGATGCTCTCGGCGATGGAGCAGTTGATGTTCTTCTGGCTGAAGGCCTCGCTGGCCGAGCCGAAGACCACGATCTCGTCGGGCCGATCGACCACCGCGGCCTCGTAGCCTTTGAGGTTGGGGGTGAGCACCGAGTAGACGATGCCCGCCTGGCGCGCAATGCCTTGCATGACCTCGTGGTTGTCCGCCATCTGCGGCACCCACTTGGGCGAGACATAGCTCGTGACCTCGATGTTCTTGAGGCCCGCGTCCTGCAGGCGGTGCACCAGGCCGATCTTGACCACGGCGGGCACGGGGGATTTCTCGTTCTGCAGGCCGTCGCGCGGGCCGACGTCGACGAGTTTGACTTTGGTGGGAATGCTCATGGGGAAGTCTCCGATGGAAATGGGGTCAGGCCATGGCCGGCCTGGGCCGAAAGCGCAGCAGCAGTCCGCCCACGGCCATGCCGATCAGGCCGGCCAGCAACAGGCCGACGCCAATGAAGCCCTTGATCCAGCGGGAGCTGCTGATCTCGGCCTGCGAGGGGTCCCGGGACGGATAGCGGACCGTGACGGATTCACCGACGGAATGCTGGGCCTGCAGGCGCCGCAGCACTGGATCGGTCACGCGCAGGGTCTGGCCCTCCTGGGTGGTGAACTCCACCATGCTCTGGCTGCCATGGGCCGTGCGGCCCATCGTGCCTGCGGTGCCCGGCACCAGGGCCACGACGCGCCCCTGGGCCGAACGCATGTCGCCCACCAGGTTCAGGCTGGATGCCAGCAGCCAGGCCGCGCCCAGCGCTGTCAGGGCCCCGGGAACGAGCAGGACCCAGCCCAGCAGGCCGAGGAAATGGCGAAAGGGAGAGTTGGATGCCATGCGCTGTGTCCTGTGCTCCGATGGTGCCCGGTCAGTAGCCACGCCCGGGATCCACGACCCCGGCCACCGCCTCGCCGCGCTGCAGCGCCGCGATCTTGCCGGCGATCTGCGCGATGCTCTCCTCGCGCAGCGTGCGCGCCGAGGTGTGCGGCGTGGCCACGATGCGCGGGTGGTTCCAGAACGGATGGCCCGCTGGCAGGGGTTCCTTGCGGAACACGTCCAGCGTGGCGCCGGCCACATGGCCGCTGTCGATCAGGGCCAGCAGGTCGTCCTCCACCAGGTGCGCCCCGCGCGCCACGTTGACCACATAGGCGCCCGGTTGCAAGCGCGAAAGAGTTTCGCGGTTCATGATGTCCTGGGTATCGGGCGTCAACGGCAGCAGGTTCACCAGCACGCGGCTGGCAGCGAGGAAATCGTGGAACCCGTCGGTACCGCTGAACCCGCGCACACCCTCGATGGCCTTGGGCGAGCGGCTCCAGCCGTTGACCGGAAAGTCGAACTGCGCGAGCGCCCGCGCCACCCGTTCGCCGAGCACGCCGAGCCCCATCACGCCGATCGGGAAATCGCTGCGCAGGCGCGGCTTGCGGTAGCCCCAGCGGCCGGCCTGCATGTCGGCCTCGTAGGCGTCGAACTCGCGGAAATGGCGGATGACGGCGTGGCTCACGTACTCGGCCATCTGCACGGCCATGCCCGCATCATCGAGCCGCACTACGCGCATGGAGGGCGGCAGGCGCAGCTTGAGCAGGGCATCCACGCCCGCGCCGATGTTGAACAGCGCCTTGAGTGCCGGTTGTTCGTCCACGAACTGCTGGGGCGGGGCCCAGACGACTGCATAGTCGGCCTGGAGAGCCCCTGGTTGCCAGACGGAGATGCTTGCTTCGGGCAGGGCCGCCTGCAGGCCCTGGAGCCAGGGCTCGGCTTTGGTATCGGTACAGCAAAAGGTGATGTTCATGACCGCAAGCGTACCGCGCCCTGGCAACCCCCGTCTGCGTGCGGTTACGCCGCTGCCGCTGTTGCTGCGGCGGCCAGCTTGAGCAACTCGGCCCCTTCGGTCACCTGGTCGCCGGGCGCATAGAGCAGCTCCTGCACCACGCCATCGGTTGGCGCGGCGATGGTGTGCTCCATCTTCATGGCCTCCATCACGGCCAGGGCCTGGCCCTTGGCGACCTTGTCGCCGGCCTTGACGGCGAACGACACCACCTTGCCGGGCATGGGGGCCGTGAGGCGCCCGCCCTCGGCCGCCACTTCACCGGAATGGGCCAGCAGGTCGATGGCCAGGATCTGCGTGGCCCCTTGGGGCGTGAACACATGGTCCAGCTCGCCCTGGGCATGCACGGCGGCGCGCGTGCGCTGGCCGGCGAACTGCAGGTCGATGGCATCCCCCGCGGGGGCAAACACCAGGGGCCCGGCCACCTGGGCAGCGCCCTCGCCCACGGCCAGGTGCAGGCTGCCGCCGCGCTCGTAGGTCAGCCAGGCTTTCACATGCTCGCCGCCAAACTCGAACTCGAACCGGCGCTGCACCACGCCATGCGTATGGAAGCCATCGCGGCGGCTGAACGGATCGGCGCCCTCGGCCGCGCGCTCGTGCAGCAGGGCCTGCGCCACGGCACTGGCTGCGGCCAGCGACAGGCCCACGTCTTCGCGCTTGAACAGCACGGCCTGCTCGCGCGGGATCAGCGCGGTGTCGAGCTTCGCCTGGGCGAACGAATCGGTGCGTGCCACGCGGCGCAGGAACTGCACATTGGTGGCCAGCCCCACGATATGGGTCTGGGCCAGGGCCTCGTCCAGGCGGGCCAGGGCCTGCTCGCGCGTGTCGCCGTGCACGATGAGCTTGGCCACCATGGAGTCGTAGAACGGGCTGATGGCATCGCCCTGGCGCACGCCCGAGTCCACGCGCACGGTGCCGCGCTCGAAGGCCACATGGGCCGGCAGCCCGTACACATGCAGCGCGCCCGTGGCGGGCAGGAAGTTGTTGTCGGGGTTCTCGGCGCAGATGCGCGCCTCGATGGCGTGGCCGGTGATGCGCAGCTGGTCCTGTGCCAGCGGCAGCGGCTCGCCCGAGGCCACACGCAGCTGCCACTCCACCAGGTCCTGGCCGGTGATGGCCTCGGTCACGGGGTGCTCCACCTGCAGGCGGGTGTTCATTTCCATGAAGAAGAAGTTCATGCTGCCGTCGGCGCGCTGCTCGACGATGAACTCCACCGTGCCGGCGCCCACGTAGTTCACGGCGCGCGCAGCAGCCACGGCGGCGTTGCCCATCTGCTGGCGCATGGCCTCGGTCATGCCGGGGGCTGGGGCCTCTTCCAGCACCTTCTGGTGGCGGCGCTGCACCGAGCAGTCGCGCTCGAACAGGTAGACGTAGTTGCCTTGCGTGTCACCGAACACCTGGATCTCGATGTGGCGCGGGCGCTGCACGTACTTTTCGATCAGCACCGCGTCGTCGCCAAAGCTGTTGATGGCCTCGCGCTGGCACGAGGCCAGGGCATCGGCGAACTCGGCCGCAGACTCCACCGCGCGCATGCCCTTGCCGCCGCCGCCGGCGCTGGCCTTGATGAGCACCGGGTAGCCGATGCGGTCGGCCTCGCGCTGCAGCAGGGCCGGGTCCTGGTCGGCCCCGTGGTAGCCGGGCACCAGGGGCACGCCGGCCTTTTCCATAAGCTGCTTGGACTCGGCCTTGAGCCCCATGGCCTGGATGGCCGAGGGCGGCGGGCCGATGAACACCAGGCCGGCGTCGGCGCAGGCCTGGGCGAATTCCTCGTTCTCGCTCAGGAAGCCGTAGCCCGGGTGCACGGCCTGCGCGCCCGTTGCCTTGGCCGCACCGATGATGCGCTGCCACTGCAGGTAGCTCTCCTTGGGCGCGCTGCCGCCAATGTGCACGGCCTCGTCGCACACGGCCAGATGCTTGGCGCCCGCATCGGCGTCCGAGTACACCGCCACGGTCTTCACCCCCATGCGGCGGGCAGTGGCAGCAACCCGGCAGGCGATCTCGCCGCGGTTGGCGATCAGGATCTTCTTAAACATGGCGCCCTCCCACGGCGAGATCGCCTGCGCACGCTGCGCGTGCCACGCAATTTGCAGAAACATCCGCTGCGCGGCTGCTTTCACCGCGATTGGCAATCAGGATTTTTGTGAACATAGGACTTCAAACCGCCTTCGCGGGGCCAGAGAAAAGAGAAGACAAGCGCCGCAGCACGGCGCGCAGAAACTTGAAGAGCACCACCAGCAGCAGCACCGAGACCACCAGCATCACCACCAGCACCACCCCGAAGGTCACGGGGTACTGCGTGGCGAGCCAGACCACGCCCACCACCAGCCCGTCCTCCAGGAAGGACAGGCCCCAGTTGGAAAACGGCTCGGGCGATGTGTTCGCCGCGGCGCGCGCCGTCATCTTGGTGGCCAGCGAGGTGGCCGCGAGCGAGCCGCCCATCAGCCCACCCACCAGCCCCATGGTGGCGCTGTCGGCGCCGAACACGCCCGCCGCCAGCAGCGCCCCGGCCGGTACGCGGATGAACGCATGCACGGCATCCCACAGGCTGTCGAACCAGGGCACCTTGTCGGCGAAGAACTCCACCACCAGCATGCAGCCGCTGACCGCCAGCACCAGGGGGCTTTGCAGCACCGCCAGGCCCGGGGGCAGCGGCATCCAGCCGGCCCAGCCCATGGCGCCGACCATGAACACCACGGCATACAGCCGCACGCCGCTGGCCCAGCCCAGCGCGGCGGCCAGGGCCAGCAGGCCTGGCATGTCGAGCTGCTGGGTGGCACGGGCCACGCCACCGGCCACGTCGCGGGCCGTGCCCGGGTCCACGTGCAGGCCGATGGTGTGCAGCCACTGAACGATGCTGAGCCAGAGTGCGTCCATGGGAAGTCCTGGTGAGCGGATCAGCCTGCCAGCCAGGCCGGCTTGCGCTTTTGCAGGAAGGACTGCACGCCTTCGCGGCCTTCCTCGCTGGCGCGGATGTCGGCAATGCCCTGCACCGTGGCGTCGATCAGGCCGGCATTGATCTCGCGCTCGGCCACGTCGATCACCAGCCGCTTGCAGGCACGCACGGCCGCCGGGCTGGCACTGGTCAGCGCCTTGAGCAGCTCGGCCAGCTTGGCGTCGAGCGCCACGAAGTCCGGGTCGGCTGCCACCACCTCGTGCACGAAGCCGATGCGCAGTGCCTCGGCTGCGCTGAAACGCTCGGCCGTAAGGAAGTAGCGGTGCGCCGCGCGCGCACCCATGGCGCGGATCACATAGGGGCTGATGGTCGCGGGGATCAGGCCCAGCTTCACCTCGCTCAGGCAGAAGCCCGCCGTGTCCACCGCCACCGCCATGTCGCAGGCTGCCACCAGGCCCACACCACCCGCATACACGTCGCCCTGCACGCGCGCGATGGTGGGTTGGGGGCACTCGTAGATCACGCGCAGCATCTCGGCGAGCTTGCCGGCATCGGCCACGTTCTCGTCGCGCGTGTAGTCGGCCATGCGGCGCATCCAGTTGAGGTTGGCGCCGGCACAGAAGGCCGGGCCCTCGGCCGCCAGCACCACGGCGCGCACGTCGGCGCGCGCGCCCACCTCGGTGAAGGCGGCGGTGATCTCGGCGATGACTTCGTCGCTGAAGGCGTTGCGGATCTCGGGCTGCGTGAGCGTGATGCGCGCCACAGCGCCTTGGTAGGTGACAGTGAGGTTCGTTCCCATGGTGACCGGTCCTTACATGCGAAAGAGGCCGAACTTGGTGCCTTCGATGGGCGCATTGCGCGTGGCCGCCAGGCCCAGCGCCAGCACGCGGCGCGTGTCGGCCGGGTCGATCACGCCGTCGTCCCACAGGCGCGCGGTGGCGTAGTAGGGGTGGCCCTGGTCTTCGTACTGGCGGCGGATGGGGGCCTTGAAGGCTTCTTCCTCGTCGGCGCTCCACTGGCCGCCCTTGCCCTCGATGCCGTCGCGCTTGACGGTGGCCAGCACGCCGGCCGCCTGCTCGCCGCCCATGACGCTGATGCGCGCGTTGGGCCACATCCACAGGAAGCGCGGGCTGTAGGCGCGGCCGCACATGCCGTAGTTGCCGGCGCCGAAGCTGCCGCCGATGATGATGGTGAACTTGGGCACGGCGGCCGTGGCCACGGCCGTGACCATCTTCGCGCCGTTGCGCGCGATGCCCTCGTTCTCGTACTTGCGGCCGACCATGAAGCCGGTGATGTTCTGCAGGAACACCAGCGGGATCTTGCGCTGGCAGCACAGCTCGATGAAGTGCGCGCCCTTGAGCGCCGACTCGCTGAACAGGATGCCGTTGTTGGCGATGATGCCCACGGCCATGCCCTCGATGCGCGCGAAGCCCGTGACCAGCGTGGTGCCGTAGCGCGCCTTGAACTCGTCGAACTCGCTGCCGTCGACGATGCGGGCGATGATCTCGCGCACGTCGAAGGGCTTGCGCGTGTCCACGGGGATCACGCCATAGAGCTCTTCACCGGCAAACTTCGGCGGCAGCGGCGCGCTGTCGGCAGGCGATGCGGCCTTGGCCTTGTTGAGGTTGCGCACCGCATTGCGCGCCAGTTGCAGCGCATGCAGGTCGTTCTGTGCCAGGTGGTCGGCCACGCCCGACAGGCGCGTGTGCACGTCGCCGCCGCCCAGGTCCTCGGCCGTGACGACCTCGCCTGTGGCGGCCTTTACCAGCGGCGGGCCGCCCAGGAAGATGGTGCCCTGGTTCTTGACGATGATGGACTCGTCGCTCATCGCCGGCACGTAGGCGCCGCCGGCCGTGCAGCTGCCCATGACCACGGCGATCTGCGAGATGCCCTGGGCGCTCATGTTGGCCTGGTTGAAGAAGATGCGGCCGAAGTGGTCGCGGTCGGGGAAGACCTCGTCCTGGTTGGGCAGGTTGGCGCCGCCCGAATCCACCAGGTAGATGCAGGTCAGGTGGTTCTGCTGCGCCACTTCCTGCGCGCGCAGGTGCTTCTTCACGGTCAGCGGGTAGTAGGTGCCGCCCTTCACCGTGGCGTCGTTGCACACGACCATGCAGTCCACGCCGCTCACGCGGCCGATGCCTGCGATCAGGCCGGCGCTGGGCGCATCGTTGTTGTACATGTTGAGCGCGGCCAGCGGCGCCAGCTCCAGAAAGGGCGTGCCCGGGTCCAGCAGCATCTGCACGCGCTCGCGCGGCAGCAGCTTGCCGCGTGCCGTGTGCTTGGCACGCGCGGCCTCGCCGCCGCCCTGGGCCACCTTGTCGAGGTGGCTGCGCAGGTCGTCGACCAGGGTGCGCATGGCGGCCGCGTTGGCCAGGAAGTCGGCCGAGCGGGCGTTCAATTGGGTGTCTAGGATGGTCATGCAGCGAATCTCTTTCAAGCAGTCTTTTCTTCGGCCAGGCCCAGCTGGTCCTTCATCTCGTCGCGGATCCTGAACTTCTGGATCTTGCCGGTCACCGTCATCGGGAAGCCCGCGACGAAGCGGATGTAGCGTGGCACCTTGTAGTGGGCGATCTGGCCCTTGCAGAAGGCGCGCACGGCCTCCTCGGTCAGCTCCTGGCCGGGCTTGACCACGATCCAGGCGCACAGCTCCTCGCCGTACCGGGCATCGGGCACGCCCACCACCTGCACGTCCTGCACCTGCGGGTGGCGGTAGAGGAACTCCTCGATCTCGCGCGGGTAGATGTTCTCGCCGCCGCGGATCACCATGTCCTTGATGCGGCCGACGATGTTCACGTAGCCCTCGGCGTCCATGGTGGCCAGGTCGCCGGTGTGCATCCAGCCGTCGGCGTCGATGGCCTCGCGGGTCTTGGCCTCGTCGCCCCAGTAGCCGTGCATCACCGAATAGCCGCGCGTGCAGAACTCGCCGCGCTCGCCCACGGGCACGGTCGCGCCGGTGTCGGGATTCACGATCTTCACTTCCAGGTGCGGCTGCACCTGGCCCACGGTGGAGACGCGCTTGGCCAGTGGAGTCTCGGTGCTGCTCTGGCAGCTCACGGGGCTGGTCTCGGTCATGCCGTAGGCGATGGTGATCTCGGACAGGTGCATCTGCTCGACCACGCGCTTCATCACCTCGGTCGGACAGGGCGAGCCGGCCATGATGCCGGTGCGCAGGGTGGACAGGTCGAACTCGGCAAAGCGCGGGTGGTCCAGCTCGGCGATGAACATGGTGGGCACGCCGTGCAGGCCGGTGCAGCGCTCGTCCTGCACAGCCTGCAGCACCGTGAGCGGGTCGAAGCCGTCATTGGGGTAGACGATGGTCGCGCCGTGCGTGAAGCAGGCCAGGTTGCCCAGCACCATGCCGAAGCAGTGGTACAGCGGCACAGGGATGCACAGCCGGTCTTCCGGCGTGAGGCGCATGCACTCGCCGATGAAGAAGCCGTTGTTCAGGATGTTGCGGTGCGTGAGCGTGGCGCCCTTGGGAAAGCCCGTGGTGCCGCTCGTGAACTGGATGTTGATGGGGTCGGTGGCCTTGAGCCCCGCCGCCACCTCGGCCACGCGCGCATCGGCCACATCGCCGCGCGCCAGCAGGTCCGAAAAGCGCAGCAGGCCCGGCTCGTCTGCGCCCTGCCCGGCCTCGTCGATCCACACCACGGTATTCAGGTGCGGCAGCTTCACCGCGCCCAGGCGGCCCGGCTCCTGGCGCTGCCACTCGGGCGCCAGTTCGCGCAGCATGCCCAGGTAGTCGCTGGTCTTGAAGCGCGCCATGCTCACCAGCAGCCGGCAGCCGACCTTGTTGAGCGCGTACTCCACCTCGGAGGTGCGGTAGGCCGGGTTGATGTTGACCAGCACCAGGCCCACCTGCGCCGTGGCCAGCTGCATCAGCACCCATTCGGCATTGTTGTGCGACCAGATGCCCACGCGGTCGCCGGGCACTAGACCCAGGCCCAGCAGGGCACTGGCCAGGCGCCGGGCCTCGGCCTGCAGGCTGAGGTAGGTGTAGCGCCGCTGCTGGTGCACGCTGACCAGCGCCTCGCGCTCGGGCTGGCGCGCCACCATGGCGTCGAAGAAGTCGCCCAGGGTCTGCTCGATCAAGGGCACGTCGGTCGCGCCAAGGGCCAGGCTGGTGGTCAGCGGGGCGGGGGAAGGCAGGGCTGCACCCATGTTCTTGTCTCCTTGCGTGTCGCACTCCCGCACAGCGAGTGAATGGCGGGGCGATGTGCAAGCATAGGAGCCTGCCACGGCCCCTGCTTGACACAAAGGTTGCAAATCGTGCCACACCTCGGGCACACTGGTACCCGTGAAATCCCCCGCCCTTGCGGCCCCCGAGGGCCTGCCCGCCCCCAAGACCGCGCCAGCCGCCACCCCCATCGCCTTCGTACAGGCGATTGCACTCGCTTACAGGCGCCGCGGCATGAGCCCCGCCTGGGCGCTGGCCCAGGCACAGATTGCGCCCGGCCTGCTGTTCGACGAAGGCGCCCGCATCACCGCTTGGCAGATGGAGGAGATCTCGGGCGCGGCCATGCGCGAGCTCGACGACGAGGCCCTGGGCTGGTTCGGCCGGCGCCTGCCCTGGGGCAGCTACGGCATGCTGGCGCGCGCCTCCATCAGCTCGCCCGACCTGGGCGTGGCGCTCCAGCGCTGGTGCCGCCACCATGGCCTGCTGGCCGACGACATCACGCTGCGCCTGGCGCAGGCCGACAGCACGGCCACACTCTCCATCGGGGAGAACCGCGACCTGGGCTCCCTGCGCGAGTTCTGCCTGGTCTCGGTGCTGCGCAATGCCCTGGGCCTGGGCTGCTGGATGGTGGATTCGCGCGTGCCGCTGCTGGCGGCCGAGTTCGCCTTCGCGGCACCACCGCATGCCGAGGCCTATGCCGTGCTGTTCCCCGGGGGATCGGTGCGCTTCAACGCCCCGCAGACGGCCATCCACTTCGATGCGCGCTACCTCAGCCTGCCATTGCGGCGCGACGAGGCCGCGCTGCGCCAGATGCTGCAGCATGCGCTGCCGCTCACGGTGCTGCAGTACCGGCGCGACCGGCTGTTGGTGGCGCGCGTGCGCCAGCTGCTGGGCGCGCCCGTGCAGGGCCACCCGGGCCAGGCACTGGCCTCGCACAGCGCCGAGTCGCTGGCGCACCTGCTGCATGTGTCGCCGCGCACGCTGCACCGCCAGCTCAAGGAGGAAGGGGCCACACTGCAGGGCCTCAAGGACGAGGTGCGCCAGGCCCGTGCCATGGAGCTGCTGCACCGCAGCGACCGCCCCATCAAGCAGGTGGCCGAGGCGGCCGGCTTCGTCAACGAGAAGAGCTTCATCCGCGCCTTCAAGGGCTGGACCGGACATTCGCCGGCCGAGTACCGGCGCCTGGCCCGCACGGCGGCGTGATCTGCAACCGCACTGGCAGCGTGGGGAACCCCGCTGCCGTGCCCGCGCACTACACTGGCCCACGATGCCGATGATCCACCTGTACCACTGCGTCAGCGCGCGCTCGTTCCGTCCCCTGTGGATGCTCGAAGAGCTGCAGCTGCCGTACTCGCTGCACATGCTGCCCTTTCCGCCCCGGTTGAAGGCGCGCAGCTTCCTGGAACTGAATCCGCTGGGCACCGTGCCCCTGCTGGTGCAGGGCGCCGTGCGCATGACCGAATCGGCCGCCATCTGCCAGTACCTGGCCGCGGCCCACCCCGATGCCGGGCTGGACGTGCGCGCCGTGGACCCGGCCTATGGCGCCTACCTCAACTGGCTGCACATGGGCGAGGCCACGCTGACCTTCCCCCAGACCCTGGTGCTGCGCTACAGCCGCTTCGAGCCCAAAGAACGCCAGCAGCCCCAGGTGGTGGAAGACTACCGCCGCTGGTTCCTGGCCCGCCTGCGCGCGGTGGAAGCCGCCCTGGCCCATGGCGAGCACCTGTGCGCGGGCCGCTTCACCGCCGCCGATGTCTCGGTGGGTTATGCGCTGCTGCTGGCCGAGCACCTGGGCCTGTCGCCCGAGTTCGGCGAGCGCACGCTGCTGTACTGGCACCGCCTGCAGCAGCGCCCCGGCTACCAGCGCGCCATGGCCGCGCAGATCGAGGCCGCCGAGGAGCAGGACGTGCCGACCACACCCGCGCCCGACACCCGGCCCTGATGCGGATCTGCATTCAATCGTATAAGTTATCCATTGCGCCGCGCGCCACCCGCGACGCATGACACTGGCTCAGCCCAGGCCCGTGTCCCCGCGCAAGGGCCGCCCCGCCGCGAAGGCGGCGTATCCAGCCTTGGCGCTGGGGGCGTCCCCCTCC
>NZ_AKJX01000200.1 GCF_000276605.1 Acidovorax sp. CF316
GGTGGTGACGGGCACGCCGTCGATGGGGGTGGCAGGCGGCCTGCCGGGGCCTGGATCGGGTGCCGGGGTGGTGTTGGTCACCGCCGTGGCTACCAGTGTCGCGGCATCGTTGCCGGCCGCGTCCTGGATGGCGTTGGCGTCATTGGCCCCGCTGGGGTCGGCATAGGCCACGGTCACCACCTGGCCATTGGTCACGGCCGTGGTCAGGGTCAGGGTCACGGTCTTTGCCGCGGCATTCACCACCGCCGCCGTGACCACATTGGGCGTGGCCCCCACCATCACGGTGAAGCTGCCGGGCGCGGGGGCATTGACCGCATCGAGCGTGCCCGCATCGGTACAGGTCAGCACCAGCTGGTTGCCGTTGACCGTGGCCGAGGCAAAGGCTGGCGCCGTGGGATCGATGGTGACCGACAGGCTGAGCGAGGCCGCGCTCGAATTGCCCGCCGCGTCCGAGGCCTTGGTGGTCAGCGTGTGCGCGCCCGTGGCCATGGCAATGCTGGTGATGGACCAGTTGCCCGCGCCATCGGCGGTGGTGCTGCCCAGCACCGAGGTGCCATCGGTGTCGTACAGGGTGACGTCCGCGTTCAGCCCAGCCGTGCCGGTAAAGGTGGGGGTGATCGTGCTGGTGATGTTGTCGGTGCTGGAGGCACCGGTATCGCTGGCGGTATCCAGGTCGGGTGGGGACGAGGCTGCGGGGGCGACGGTGTCGATGGTGTAGGCCTCGCCTGCGGTGTAGCCGCCCGTGATGGCCATGCCCAAGCCGTTCTGGATGCCCGTGCCGCTGCCATTGAGGTCCAGGCGCAGGGTGCCGTCGCCGCTCACGCTGCCGACCGTCACGGTGTAGGTGCTGCCCGAGCCGCTGATGCCTGCCACGCTGCCCGTTGCACCGACGCCTGTCGCGGTGAAGTCGCTGGTGTCCACGCCGCTCACCGGCTGACTGAAGGTGACGGTGTAGTCCACGCTGGTGGCATTGGTCAGTGCCGAGCCGCCTGTGCGCACGATGCTGCTGACCGACGGGGCGGCGGTGACCACCAGGGCAAAGGTGTCGCTGGCGCTCAGGCTGCCATCGCTGGCCGTGACCTTGACCTGCAGTGTGCCCGCATCACCCACGGCCGGGGTGCCGCTGAAGGTGCGGGTGCCGGGGTTGAAGCTGAGCCAGCCCGGCAGGGCGCCGCCGCCGTCGAGCGTGGCCGTGTAGGTCAGCGTGGTGGCGGCGTCCACATCCGCGAAGGCGCTGGAGGCGAAGGCGAAGCTGAAGGCCTGGGTGGCCTGCGCCGCCTGGTCGGGGAGGGGGGTGGCGACGGTGGGGGCCTCGTTGACGTTGGTCAGCGTGACGGTGAAAGCCTTGTCCACGCTCAGGCTGCCCGCATCGGTGCTGCGCACGGTGACGGCGTAGCTGGCCTGGGCCTCGTGGTCGAGCACGGTGCCGGCCCGGAACTGCAGGTTGCCGCCGCTGATGGCGAAGAGCCCCGCATCCGCACCACCCACGATGCTGTAGGTGAAGCTGTCGCCCGCATTCACATCGGTGGTGGTGAGCGCGCCGATGGTCAGCGGCATGGCTGTGGAGGTGTTCTCTGCCACGCTGGTGGGCGAGAGCGCGATGTTGGTGGGGGACTCGTTGACCACGCTGACGGTACTGCCCGCGCCATTGTTCACCGCCGCCTGTCCACTGGCCATGCGCGTGCCGCCTGTGGCGAGCGTGAGATCGGTATCGCCATCGATGGACAGGATGTAGGTCTGCCCGTCGGTGAGCCCGGTGCGGTTGTTGTAGAAGCCGCTGACCTTGTAGGTCTCGTTGCCGCCGTTGGCCACGGAAATGGCCAGCCCCGCGAAAGTGATCTCGTTGGTGCCGGCGTTGTAGGTGCCCACCACGTTGGTGGCGTCGGGCCCGCTCAGGCGCCAGGTCACCTTGCTGAAGTCGCCAGTGCCCGAGGTATGTACCTTGAGCTGCGATACCCCCAGCGCCAGGCCGTCGCTGCCGCCCCCGTCGGTGAGCTTGAAGTCGAACACGTCGACCGCTTCTGCGGCCGTGTCCGCGGAGCTGGGCAGGCCCACGGGCTCGCTCACCCCGGTGCCGGCGGTGAGGGTGCCGTCGGCATTGGTGGCGGGCACGGCATTGTTCAGGTAGAGCTTGACGGCACCCGCGTAGAGGGGAACCGTCCAGTCGCCGGCATAGAAGGCCACGGCCACATCGGTGTCGCCATCGCCATCCACGTCACCGGCCGCCAGGGCCCGGCCGGTCACGGGCGAGCCCTGGTACATGAAGGCCGGGTCCTGCAGCACCACCCCGGAGTCGGAAAACGCGCCGGCCCCGTTGTTGAGCATGATCTTCTGGCCCAGGCCGTCGAGGTCGCCGTCGCCATCCACGTCGGCGAAGGCGTTCGGTGCCTCGGCCCGGGTGAAGGCATGCAGCTGGGTTCCCAGCGCGCCGCTGCCATTGTTCTGGAACAGGGTGAGGTTGGCGCTGGCGCCGTTCACGCCGCTCACCAGGGCGTCGGCGTGGCCATCGCCCGTCAGGTCCGCCGACAGGGCAGCACCGCCGAAGGCGTCGCCAAAGCTGCTGTGCTGGGTGAAGACGCCGCTGCCATTGTTGGTCAGAATGCGCACGGCGTTGTCTTCGACGACCACGGCATCCTTGTCGCCGTCCCGGTCCAGGTCCACCAGCGTCGCGACCTGGGGGTCCGAGACCTTCGCCGGGCTGGATGACAGCGTGAATGCGCCGGAGCCGTTGTTCTTGTAAACCGCGTAGTTGCCCTGGAAGATGCCGACGAAGGCATCCAGGTCGCCGTCGCCATCGAGGTCGGCGATATCGGCGGTCTGCACACCGCTGCCGATGGTCCCGCCCGCGGTGAAGGTACCGGAGCCGTTGTTCTGCCAGATCTGCAAGGGCGATTGGTAGGAGCGGGTGACCAGTTCCAGCTCGGGATCGGCATCGAGGTTGACCAGCCATGACTGGACGATGCGCGCCGCTGGCAGGCTCTGGTGCAGGTTGAAGTTGCCGGCGCCGTCGTTCTTCCAGATCTGGCTTGGCTGGTTGCCTGCGGCCTTCTCCACGCCGATGAAGATGTCCAGGTCGCCATCGCCATCGAGATCAATGAACCGGGCCGTGGTGGCGCTGGAGTTGTCGGTGGTGTTCGAGTAGGACCAGAGGGTCTGGCCGCTGGTGTAGGCGAGTGCCATGCGTGGGCTTTCGTGGATCGGTCAGTCGATCAATGCGTGGTGGGTTTGATGACGCTGGCGGCGCTGCGGGTGTCCGTGCGCCAGAAGGCCATGTCCTGGTACTTCTCGACAATGTCGGGCGGCAGGAGGGTCTGGCGGTCGCGGGGCGCCACCTTGCGGTGCACCTGGTGCATGCCGGCCATGCCCAGGGCTTCGTCGAACTGCGGCGCGTCGTACTCGACGTTGTCGAAGTCATGGCCGTCGAACCAGGGCTCGCCGATGAAGTGGTAGACCAGCTCCAGCACTCTCTGCGGCGCGCGCACCAGCAGGTCATAGTCCACCAGCAGCAGATTGCTCGCATGGGGGCCGTAGTAGGCTTCCTTGAGGGCCGCCCAGGGAAAGCCGATGAGCCGGTCATGGCGGGCCAGCGCGGCCATGCGGCTGTAGATGGTCAGGCGCTCGGCCTCGCTGGCGAACAGCTTGGTGTTCTCGAACGGGTTCTTGTGCAGCTGGTTCTCGAGGCTGTCCATGATCCAGGGGATGTCGCGCACGCAGGCGATCATCTTCGCCTGTGGGAACATGCTGGTGATCATGGGCATCTTGGCGCACCACAGGCGATTGGTGTCGAATATGACTTCCCGATCGATGTCGCCATAGAACGCATCGAACAGCCCGCCCAGGATCTTCTTGCGCAGGGGGGCGTCGATCATCAGTGACAGCTCCCCGCCGGCGCTCATCAACCGCAGGTTGGCCGAGACCAGGCCGCCCACCGGGCTGGTCATGCCGGCGTGCAAGCGCGGGTTCTGCAGCAGCAGGGCCGACAGCAGTGTGGAGCCTGCGCGTGGCAGGCCGGTGATGAAGTGGTACTTGTGCACAAATTTCCAGAGGCCCAGAAAACGAAACGCACCCGCGCAACCCCATGCGGGCGCCGTTGCGTTTTTTTCACGTGTATGTTCAAGGCGCCAAGCCTGGCGATGCGGGGCCAGGCTTGCCGACAGCGCCGCCAATGATTGGCAACACATGACACGGGTTGTAGCGGGGCCTTACCAAGTGGTAAACCCTACCGAAGTAGGGGCAGGGCCGAGGCCCGCCTGCATATATGCCGCGCGTTGTCCGGCGCGCCCCGCCTGGCAACACTGCGGGCATGCCTATTTCACCGCTTTCCTATCCGCCCTCAGCCCTTGCAGAGGGGCTGCCGAGCCAAGCCGCCGACGACATCACCGCCCTGGTTGCGAGCGGTGCCATGGGGGTCGACGAAGTGGTGGCTCTGCTGGCCGAGGCGAGCCAGGCCGATGCCGCGCAGCAACGGCGCGAGGCCGAGGTCCGCGCCGTGCGCGTGGGCGCGCTGGGCCGGCGGCTGCTCACCCTGGCGCAGGAGCAGGTGCAGCAGCGCCAGGTGACCGAGGAGCGCTGGTACAAGGACGTGCGCCAGTTCAACGGGCAGTACGACCCGGGCATGTTCGGCGACGAGGGCGAGTACGGCAGCCGGGTCTTCGTGCCCTTGACCCGGCGGCTGTGCGGGCTGGTGGAGGCGCGGCTGTTCGACATGCTGTTCCCCAGCGAGGAGCGCAGCTATGTGATCGAGCCCACGCCCGTGCCCGACCTGGACGAGGCCCTGGGCCTGGCCGGGCAACTGCCACCCGACACGCCCATGCAGTCGCCCGAGGGGCAGATGCTCACGGCCGGCGGCATCCAGCAGGCCATCGGCCAGATGCTGGACGAGGCCACCAAGCGCTGCGATGCCATGCAGCGCGAGATCGACGACCAGCTGGCCGAATGCAGCTACCCGCGCCATGCGCGCGACGTGATCCATGATGCGGTGCTGTATGGCACGGGCGTCATCAAGGGCCCTGTGCCCATGTTCCGCACCACCAAGCGCTGGGCGCGGCAGGGCGATGGGGCGTATGTGATGGGCCTCACGCGCAAGCCGCTGCCGCAGGCATCGCGCGTGGACATCTGGAACTTCTTTCCCGACATGAGCAGCACGCACATCCGCGAGGCGGAGTTCGTGTTCGAGCGCCACTACCTCACGCGCCAGGAGGCGGCCGACCTGCAGGACATGCCCGATGTGGACGCCGACGCGCTGCGCCGCATGCTGGGCGCCGAACCGACCACGCCCACCCACAACCACCGCGAGCGGCTGCGCGCCATCAGCGGCGCCAGCGGCGCCAAGGACCTGCGCTACGAGGTGTGGGAGTACCACGGCCCCATCAGCGCGCAGGACCTGGCCGACTGCGGTTGCGCGGTGGAGGACGACCCCCTGAAGACCTACACCGGCGTGGTCTGGTTCGGCAGCCAGGGTGAGGTGCTCAAGGCGGCGCTGAACCCGCTCGACAGCAACGAGCACCCCTACAGCGTGTTCACCTGGCAGATGGACGAGGCCAGCATCTTCGGCTTTGGCATGCCGTATGAGGTGCGCGACAACCAGGAGAGCGCCAACAGCGCGTTCCGTGCCATGCACGACAACATGGGCCTGTGCGTGCTGCCCCAGGTGGTGGTGGACGACCAGGCCATCGAGCCGGTGGACGGCTCCTGGCGCATGGCGCCGGGCAAGTTCTGGCGCAACAAGCGCCCGGGCTCGGACGCGCGCCAGGGCATCCAGTTCATCGCCATCGACGCGCGGCTGCAAGAGCTGCAGGCGATCTTCGGCATGAGCAAGCAGCTGATCGAAGAGGTGGGCACGCTGCCGGCCTTTTTGCAGGGCAGCGAGGCGCCTAACTACATGCAGAGCGCCACGGGTGCGAGCATTGCCTACAACGCGGCCAACCTGTGGGTGCGCCGCGCGGTGCGCAACTGGGACGATGACATCGTCACGCCGCTGATCACGCGCTTCTTCGACTGGAACATGCAGTACAGCGAGAAGGCCGAGATCAAGGGCGACAGCCGCGTGCGCGCGCTGGGCATTGCCGCGCTGGTGGAGCTGGAGGGCCAGGCGCAGCGACTGCAGGCCTTCATGCAGACGGCGCAGGCCATGGGCCTGCCGCCGAGCAACCAGATGCGGCTGATGCGCGAGTTTGCGCGCGCCTTCAAGCTCGACCCCGACCGCGTGCTGCCCACCGAGCAGGAGATCGCCCGCATGCAGCAGGCCGAGGCGCAGCAGCCCCCGGGCCAGGGCGGTAAGGGCGACCCCGGCGCCGACCGTGTGGCCCAGCAGCGCGAGCAGGCCGCCATGGAGGGCGAGCTGGAAAAGGCCCGCCTGCAGCTGCGCCGCGAGGAAAGCCTGGCCCAGCGCGAGCTGGCGCAGCAGCGCATGGCGCTGGACGCCGCACGCAGCGCCGCACGCGAGCGCACCGGTCAGGCCGAGGTGCAGCGCCGCCAGGCCTTCGAGGTGCAAAAGACCCGCGCCGTGCTGGCCGACCGCCAGGCCGACCGCGACAACCGCGCGCAGATGCTGAACGCCGAGATGCAGTTCGCCGCCATGAACGGGAGGGGGATATGACCGGAGGAAATTTCACATGAGCTGGATGGAGCAGATCAACCCCGCCACGGCCGTCTGGCGCGGTGTGGAGGCCTACGCCGCCGAGCGCATGGCCGAGCTGACCACGGTGTGCACCACCGTGCGTTCCAGCGACACCGAGATACGCGCCGCGCAGGCCGCCATCCAGGAGCTGCAGGCCCTGCTTGCCCTGCCCGGCCGCATTGCCCTGCAGGCGCAGCAGCGCGGCACCACCGACCGCAGCAAAGGATATTGACCATGGCGGGATACACGCAAGACCAGATCACCACGGCCTACAACAGCGCCAAGGCCGGCGGCATGAGCGATGCCGATATCTTCGACTCCGGTGCCAAGAACTTCGGCGTGACGCAGGACCAGTTCAACCTGGCCCGCCAGGCCTGGGGCAGCACGCCCGATGCCGGCGCCTACACCTCGGCATCCACGCCAGCCCCCGCGCCCGTGCCCGCCGTGGCTGCGGCCCCGGTGTCCTCGGGCTGGGAGGGCGGGCGCGACCTGACCGCCGACGAGATCGGCACGGCGCGCCAGTGGTCCGTGGGCAAGACCAGCCAGGAGGCGGCGCAGCAGGCCAGCGGCATGGGCCTGACACAAAAGCAGTTCGGCCAGATCTACGGCTGGTCGGCCGAGGACTCGGCCATCGGCGGCTACGGCACGCAGGGCGGGCTCGAAAAGCCTTACCACGACTACACCTACGATGCCCAGAAGGGCTGGACCAAGGGCACGAAGAAGCCGCCCACCACGGGCATCAACCTGTCGCAGCTGCAGGGCGCGACGCGCTGGGACGTGGCGCCCAACGAGACGGTGCGCAGCCAGCTGCAGCAGATCATTGCCGACGACAGCCCGCTGATGCAGCAGGCCCGCGCCCGCGCGCTGCAGACGGCCAACACGCGCGGCCTGCTCAACAGCTCGATGGCCCTGACGGCGGCCGACTCGGCCATGTACGACGCGGCCATGCCCATTGCCCAGCAGGACGCCAGCACCTATGCGCGCGCCGGCGAGTTCAACGCCAACACGGCCAACACCTTTGCGCGCGACAACAACCAGTTCGTGCGCGACGCCTACATGGCCGACTTCAACGTGCAGGCCAACGAGTGGGCGGCCCAGCAGCAGTTCGACCGCGAGTACAAGATGCTGGACCGCCAGCAGCAGCTCACGCTGGAGCGCGATGCCGTCCAGAACGGCTACCAGTCGGCGCGCGACCAGTTCGCGGCGCAGAACCAGATGGCGATCGCGCAGCTGGAGGCGGCATCGCGCGCAGCTAGCGTGCAGCCCGACACCAGCGTGCTGCGCACCCAGATGCAGATCGACGCCGATGCAAAGAAGACCAACCAGCAGACGGCCCTGGACGGCCGCAACACGCTCACCAACCTGCGCAACGACGGCACTGACAAGATCTTCCGCATCCAGACCAGCGACATGTCGCCGGAGCAGAAGAAGGAAGCCATCGACAGCGTGGTGTCCATGACCAACAAGAGTCTGGGGAACCAGGCCTCGTACCTGGGCATCACGCCGGACAGCTGGCTGCTCACTGCCATGCCGACGTCGCCTCCGACAGCGGCACCATCACCAGCGGCACCCTCAGTGCCAGACGGCGATGCAGGTGGCGGAGCAGGAGGTCCGAATTGATCCGCCGCGCCACCCGCGATGACCTGCCCGGCCTGGTGGCATTGGCCCTGCGTGAGCATGCGGCCAGCCAGTTCGCCCACCAGCCCGTGGACTTGGAGCACGTCCAGGCGTCGTTCCTGTGCGTGATCCACGGCCTGGCCGGCGCGGTGTTCGTGAGCGAGTCCGGCGGGGAGTTGCACGGCCTGATCGCCGGCATCGTGCAGCCCGGCCTCTTCAACCGCCGCCAGACGGCCTACGAGCTGCTGTGGTTCGCCGAGGACGGTTCGGGTCTGCGCCTGCTGGCCGCCCTGCGCGACTGGGCCATCCGCATGCGCGCGGTGCAGCTGGTGGTGCACGACTACGCCGGCATCGCCGACCCCACCCGATTCACCAAGGTCATGGCCCGCCGCGGCTTTGACGTCATGGGCACGGCCTACGTGTCCGCACTGGAGAGCTGATCCATGGCCATCATCGTTCCCATCCTTCTGTCCTACACCGGCGCCGCTGCGGCCATCGGCACTGCTGTCGGCATCTCTGCTACCGCGGTGACCGCCATTGCGTCCGTGGCTTTTCAGGTGACAGGACTCAACAACAAGATCAACAAGGCGGCCTCCAAGGTGTTCGGGGAAGATCTGGTGATGATCGCGAACATTGCCGGGGCGGTGTACGGCGCAGTGAATGGTGGGTTTGGAGGGGGCGGGGCGGATGCAGCAGCTGCGGCCACTGATGCTTCCTCCGCCATGGCCGTCAACGGTCTGGACGCAGCTGACAACGTGTTCAATGCGGCTGGCGGATTGGTGTCGGATGGCTTCTCGGCGCTCAGCAGTACCAGCGACGCATCTTCCCTCCTGGCGACGAACGGTCTCGATATGGCTGACAACACGTTCAACCTGGCCAACCAGGCAGCGGGGGGCAAGCTCGCATCGGATGGCGTGGGTATTGCCGCGGCCACTCCGACATCTACCCAGGGTGTGGACCTGATGAAGGGAACACAGGTTACCGGCACCGATACGAAGGAGATCGCGGAGGTATCCAGGACGGCCGACCTGTCCGGCGCCTCGCGGCCCGCAGCAGCAGCTCCAGCGGCTTCCGCGCCGGCGGCCAGTCCGGTGGCCCCAGCAGCCACCAGCGCCAACGCTGCGGGGGCAAAGGCCGCCGCGCAGGCTGCGGCCAAGGAGGCAGGAATGTCTGCCTTCGACTCGGCGGCGAAGAGCGCAGTCACCGCAGCGAAAGCGGCTCCCGAGGCCGGCAGCTTCTTCGACCGGCTCGGAAAGATGGCCACCAGCGAGAAAGGCATGGGCGCGATCGTTCAGGGCGTGGGTGCTGGCCTGACCTCCGCGGCCAACAGCAAGGCCCAAAAGGAACAGCTGGAGTTCGCCAAGAAGAAGTACCACAGCACCTCCGGCATTCGCGTCGCCTAAGGACTACCACCATGAACCTGAACGAAATGGCCCAGCAGGGCGCACCTGAGGCCGATCCCACGACCGGCACCACCGGCGGCAAGCAGCAGCCCACCGCCCAGCAGCAAGCCCAGTTCGGCATGCTGCTGGGCCGCGCCCGCCAGATCATGGGCGAGCAGGCGCAGGAGTGGCGCCAAGCGATGGAGGCCGACCCTGTGGAGGCTGCCGTGCGCATGGGCACGCAAACGCTGCGCTTCCTGGCCATGGATTCGGAGAAGGCGGGCCAGCCTGTGGACCCGGCAGTGCTGTTGCATGCGGGGGTGCAATTGGTGAAGGACATCGCGGGTGTCGCCAACGACGCCGGCCTGGTGCCCGACGACCAGCTGGAGCCCTTCCTGCAGCAGGTGATGCAGGAGTCCATCGCCGAGTACATGCGCATGGACGCGGATGAGGGGCTGATGCCATCCCCCGAGCAGTTGCAGCAGAAGGGCGGCCAGCAGCCACCACCAGCACCAGGTCCGCGAGGGATGAATCTCGCGCAGATGGCGCAAGGGGGTATGCAATGAGCTTTTTCGCCAACCTCTTGGGCGGCACGCTGCAGGGTGTGGGCGCCGGCATGTCGTCCATGGCTGCCGATGAAGAAAAACTGCGGGCGCAGCGCGCCCTGCAGCAGCTGCAAGAGCAGCAGACTGCGGAGCGCATGGCCGGGCGTGCTGGTGGTGTGGGCAGCCGCGCAGGCTTCAACCTGATGGAGGAGGCTGCCCGCGCCCAGACGCCTGGGCAGCGGCAGGACCTGGTCAACCGCGTGCGTGCCATGGATGAAGACGCCGGCCTGCGCCTGGCCGACGTGGGCTTTGGCATGCCCGTGATGAACGCGGTGGCACCCACCGCGGGCGACTTTGCCCGCTACGACCGCGCTGGTGACATGGGCGCTGCCCCACCCACCACCACGCTGGAGCGCGCCGCCTACGACCGCGAGAAAGGCGCCCAGGCGTTGCAGCGGCTGTACACGCTGTTCCTGGACCCGGGCAAGCTCGACGCGCATGCGCGTGGAGAGCGGCAGTTCGGCCTGAACGACAGGGCCGAAGCCAGCGCCGTGGCGGTGGAGCAGGGCGGCGGCTCGCCCTTCGATGCGGTCGCGGCTTTCCAACGCGGCAGTGCCCCGCAGCCCGAGCGGCCAGGTGTGCGCCCTGGGACGGAGGCGGTTCTGCAGCCCATGGGCTCCGTCGCCAATGGAGGGACTGGCCCCGGCTCGCTGGCAGGTACCGGCGCCAAGCTGAACCGGCCGCTCTCGTCCGCGCCGCGCGACGGAGCGGTGGTCCGAGATGCCAATGGCCCGCAGTACGTGGTGCGCAATGGCCGGCCTGAACTGCAGGCAAAGGCGCGGTGATGGACTGGTCCCGGTTTGAGCTGTTGGATGCGCCGGGCGTTTTCGACGCAGACGTTGATTGGCCCAGTTCGAGCTGGTGGCGCTGGGGCCGGGCGATGGCGTGCAGCAGTCGCCTTCCTCGCGGCTGGACGCGGCGCCCACAGTGCCTGTGAACGGCGGTTGGCGTCCGAGCGCGGCCCGGCCGGGTGATGCCCCTGTGCAATCGATCATGGCGGATGCGCCGCCCGTTGCGCGCAGCATGGCAAATGCCGCGCCCAAGGCCCCCGCACGCAAGGGCTTGCTCGGCCGCTTGGGCGATGAGTTCACGCAACTGCGCGACGAAGTCTTTGCCGGCGCAACGAACGCCTCCGCCAGCCTGCAGGCCATGAACGCCAGCGCCGCGGCCCACCAGTTGCTGCAGCGCCAGGAGATGCTGGCCCAACTGGTAGGCGAAGGCCGGGGCGACAGCGCCCAGGCGCAGGGCCTGCGCACCTATATCGCGCACGCCTCCCAGCGGCTTGGTGGTATGGCAGTCGACACGGCTGAGGCCGGCGCCCTGGCCGATGCCGCAAGCCGCATGACCACGCGGCCGCAGGTGCGCGCGGTGTTGGAGGCCAAGAGCTTTGGCGAAGCCTGGGAGGTGTTCAAGAAAGACCCCTTTGCCGACAAAGGTACGCTGAGCGTGGAGGGTGATCCCCGTGCGCTGGAAACTTTTCTGGGCAAGGCAGGCGTAGACAAGGTGTTCCTGTTTGACCGCAGCCTGTTGGTGGCTCCAGAGCAAGCAGCGCAGGCGCAACGGGCGTTGGCGGCGTTGCCGCTTTCCTTGCCTGGGCGCAACGGCACGGGCGTGCCGCCCGCCGCACCTGTTGGCACCAGATCATTGAGCTTGCGTCCGGCATGCTTGCTGTGCGTGGCGATCCAGATGCCATTGAGGCGGGGCTGCTCGCAGGTGGCGTGCGCGACGCGAAACGGTTCTCTGAAGGAATGATGGTGCCGGTGCACGAGGCAGCTCTGGCAATGGGTTTGCTGGCGTCACCGGATTTTGCGCAAGCCGCTTCCTTGGATTCCCCACATCCACCAGCACTCCATTCCGTGCTGGCCCGTGAGGATCCCCCTGGAGAACCTCCACCTGCAGGCAATTTGCCGACGCAGCAAGAAACGGATGCTGTCTCCGCACCATTACTTGTTGGTAGCAGCAGTCCTCAACTGCGAAATGCCGATGGGCAGTTTGTAAATTTGTTCACGGACCAGCCCGACCCGCGCAGGCTGAAGAGGGGTGAGCTAAGGCAGGGGAGTGATGGCCGGTGGAAAATCCATGGCTCCGGTGAGCCTCTGACAGCAAAAGGAACCTGCAACTATGTAATTCAAGGGGGACAGATCTTCGTTGGACTGGCTGGTGGTCAAGAGAAGCAAGGGCATATCGACATTGCGCGAGGGCAGCCGGTGGAGTACGCTGAAAAAATAAAATTTGGATCAGGAAAGAACAGCAAAGGAACACTTGTTCGATGGACGAATTCATCTGGGCACTACAGGCCGGAGCCGGTAAGATCTGATTGGGCACAAGAATTCAGATTGCCATTCGATAAATTTGAGGATCGTCACGATGACTATTAAGGCGGGTCGAATGTGTTTTTCTTCGATCGATGAGATTCGGCGAGCTATTGGGTCTCATGCCATAGATAGTCGAATGGAGAATGGCATTTCCCAATATGTGAACCATGCTGAAAGAGAGTGTGCTTGGGAGTGCCTGGATTTTTTGCTGACGCACGAAGTGTCAAAAGTGAACTCCATGGGACTTCGTGTTTTCAGGCGAGCAGTTCGTGACCGGGTACTGATGCAAAGGGCTCTTCGGCTGAGCTTTCAGGTCACGAGGCTTCCTGAGCTGCGCTACTGGTATCGCCATATGCTCCCACGATTTCCGTGGGCAGCTCTTGAAAAGGATTTGTGGGGTGAAGTCTACCGGCGAGAAGGGGATATTGATTTTTCCATTCATCTTGCTGATTGTTTGAGATTTCTTTCTAATAACAACCGGAATAAAAAAAGGAAATCATCAATCGATTTGTCCGGCATGTCCTGGAGCGCGTCGAAAAAACCCCTGCCGACAGCCCCTACAGAGGCATGCCAATCATTGGGTTGCTGAAAGGTTCTGCCAAAGCGGTTTCATGAGAGGTGAAGCAGTGAATTTTAAAAAGAAAGATATGGATGGGTTGGCCTCATTTTTTGCGGAGTGGCGCGGTGAAAACGCTTTCTTTGCCGGCTATGTCAATGGCCATGACCGGTTTACCATCGGATTGCAGCGCAGTGGCGGTTCGACGGACTTCATTGGCGTGACATTTGTGCAATGCGTGTATATAAGTGGCCCGGTTCGCTGGTCTGGCTGTGATGTCCAATGCGAGATGGTGGCCATGCCAGAAGGAGAGCAAGGGCTCGAGATTCGCGACCGGTCGAGCGGATTCGTGGTCCGGTGTGAAGGCCCCGTCTTCATTGGCGGAGGGAAGGCAAGCTATCCAGAGTAGCCTGGCTGGCCGCTTTGTTCACTGCCACGGCGGTCTGATAAGGCCCTGCCAAGTGCTTGCAGGGGGAGGGGCGGGCTGGCTCAGGCAGTGCCTGGCGCGGGTAAGGCCTTTTACGCCGCCAGGGGCCGCGCGATGGGCCGGTCGACCTGCGACATGCGCAGTGCGTTGGACACGGTGACGTCCAGGCGGTGGGCCCAGGAGTCGAGGTCGTTCCGCTGGGCGGTGTCGTGCCGCTCGTTCCAGCTGAGTTCGGCCACCAGACGGTCAGGCAGGTCGAGCACCGCGCGGAATGAGCGGTCGTTGGCCATGAGGGCCCAGTTGAGCAGCACGGCCTGGGCGTCCGTGGAGGCGGATACGCTGGGCGTAAACCTGCAGACGCCGGCGCGGGTGAATTCGAAGAGTGCGGTAATCACGTTGGGTATGCCCCAGTCACTGGGTTGGCCAGGCGTTGTGCCCCGGGGGCCATGGCTCCAGCGGGGTACGGTTGCTCCCCGGGGACTGGCGCGCGCGGGGCGAGCATGTCTGCCCCTGGCAAAACAATGCTTGCCTTGGAACATCGAAAGTGATTGGAGCGCAAATCGCTGGCGGGCGATATCCCCCAAAAAGGGGGCGTCGCCATCTGGCGCCAGAGGCGACGCGGGCCTTGCTTGCTGCGCACGCGCCGTTACCCGCCCTGGCCACAGGCCCGGCGGCGGCGCGCGGCAGGGCCCTCAGACGTACTCCAGCCCCGTCTGGCTCAGCCCCACCAGGTTGATCTTGCTGGCGGTGAGGTCCGAGCTGGCCACGGCCCAGGTCAGCGATGCGCCGGTGTAGCTGCCCGATTGCAGCAGGCCCGCCAGGTTCTGCACGGTGGCGGCATCGGCCGCGGTGCCGAACAGGTTGGCGTAGAGCAGAGCCACGACCTGCTCGGGCGTGGCGGAGGGGCCGGCCACGGCGGCCAGGGCCAGCTCTGCCAGTTGCTGGGGTGTGGCACCGGATTCGTCCACTGCCTTGATCACGGCACCCACCAGCCCGCGGTTGTTCAGCGCGTTGGAGCCCAGCAGGGTGCTGATGAGGCGCGCGGCGGTGCCGGCGGCCCCGTCCAGGTCCAGTGCCACGGAGTGGTCCGCAAAGCGCACGCGCTCGATCTGCTGCAGGGTGTCGATGCCGTCCAGGCCGGCGCCCTTGTCATTGAGCCGCCAGGTGCCGCTGCCGGTGGGCTGCAGGGTGTAGCCGCCCCGGGCGCCGTGGACCAGCAGGGTGTCCACGCCAGCGGCGCCGGTGAAGCTTTCGCTGGCGGGCTTGCTGTTGAACAGGTCGGCGTCGGCCGTGCCCTGGGTGCCACTGGGCTGGTTGGGGTTGCTGGGCGTCGGTACTGGCTTGGGGGGCGTGGGGGCCGGCGTCGGCGTCGGTGCGGGGGCCGGTGGCTTGGGGGCCGGGGCTGGCGTGGGCGAGGGTGCCGGGGCAGGGCCAGGCGCTGGAGCGGGGGCTGGCGCGGGCGCCGGCGCCGTATCGAAGGTCAGCGTCGGGCCCTTGGTGGAGTTGAATCCGTAGGTGCCCCCCAGGCCATCGCGGCCGTAGAGCCAGTCCAGCGCGAGCAGGTCGTAGGCCTGGAAGGTGGTCTTGGCGGGGCCGGCATGCGTGTACGACATGACGGTGTTGTTGGTGTTGTCCTGCCCCGCGGGCAGGGGGTGCGAGGAGTCGAAGGGGTGCGACAGGCCCAGCGCATGTCCCACCTCGTGCAGCAGCACTTCGTAGCCGGCGCCACCGGCCGTGGGCCGGTTGTTGATGCCGGCGTGCTCCACGTTGTCCAGGTAGACCACGGCCTCGATGTTCAGCGAGTTCACCGTCTGGTTGGGGCCGGAGTAGCTGTAGCCATAGCCCGACGATGCCAGGCCCGCGGTGGAGGGGCCCTGCAGGTTGGTGGCGGCGAAGTGCAGGTCGGCCTGGGCCGAGGTGGCGACCTCGGTGAAGACGATGCCGGTGACGGCGGAAGCATGCTGCAGGATCTGCAGGGTGGACTGTTTCTGGTCGGCGTTGAAGCCCGTGACCGCGCTGCCGGTCTTCTTGGTCGCCTCGCTGCCGGCGCTGGCGTCGAAGGTGTAGTAGATCACCTTGCGCCCGTCGGGCCAGAAGTTCCAGATGGGCGTGCCACCCAGCAGGGCATCTGCCTGGGGGTTGCCGGAAAAGCGCATGTTCTGCAGGTCGGAGACGGTAACGGCCATGTCGTTCGGGATGGGTTGGCGTGGGATCGGGCGGCTAGCGCCCGGCACGGGGGCGGGCGAGGCGCGAATCTATCACCGGGGTGTCGTGCGCGCTGTGGCGTGAAACCAAATGTCACGACATGGCGCTGCGCGCCGACAGGCGGTCGCCGGGCGGGGCTGGACGGCGCGTGGCAGACGCGATGCGGGGTGGCTGCGCGCTCAGCGCCGGGCGCACACGAAGATGTACGAGGCGCTGAAATCGCTGGCCTGGTAGGCCAGTGCCAGCGGGTAGCGTGCGCCGGCGGCCGTGTCCAGCGACACCAGGTACAGCGGAAAGCCGCGGTTGGCGTAGATGCGGTCACCGCTGCTGCCCAGGCCGTCGAAGGGCAGGCTGAGGCTGGGGACCGGGATGGGGTTGATACGGGAGGTGTCCATCACCGCCTGTGCTGCCGTGAAGGTGGCGGTGGCGTTGTACGTGGCACCCGTGTCGCTGGAACACAGGTAGGCGCCGCTGTAGGCCGCGTAGGGGTCGCCCGCGCCGGGCGGGATGGGGTACTCCGCCAGGGTGGCCACCTGGCGGTAGCGGCCGCTGTTCAGCATTTCCCAGAAGTCGCTGCCGTAGCCCACGAAGACGGCGGCACCCAGCTGCGCACGGGTGTTCCAGTTGTTGACCGCGATGGTCTCGGTCGGCTGGCGGACGGTACGGTACTCGGGGATCTCGCCGCCCGTGTAGGGCACGAAGCCCCGCGTCTCGGACAGCAGGTAGAACTGCCCGTTGTGCAGCAGCACGAAGTACAGCTTGCCCTGGCCGAGGAAGCGCGACTCGGGGCTGACGCTGACGGCAAAGTTCAGTGCCTGCGTGCTGCCGCTGATGGTGGTGGCCACCGTGGTGATCTGGGCAAAGGCGGGCGCGGCGCCCAGGCCCAGTGCCAGGGCGGCGCTGACCACGAGGGTGCGCAAGGTAGGGAGCATGGTGGTGTCCGGTTACAAGCCATTCAACGCGGTGGCGTTGCCTGTGGTTTACGTGGGGTAGGGCGCTGCTGTTGGCGCGCACGCACGCACGCGCAATGCATTTTGCACCCTGCCGGGGCCGACGGGCCTGTGGTGGGCGCATACTGTGGCATGGCGCGCCTGCCATGGTGCCTGCGCCCTGTTGCCGTTGCCATCCCTTCGACCTGCCGACCGCCACCATGCCCATCCCTTCGACCCCCACCCCCACCCGCCTGCCCACCCCGTTCGAGTCGCTCGCGGGCGTTGCCAAGTTCCTGGGCGCGCAGGAGATGAGCCCGGCCTTCCATGCGCGGCATGCGCAGGCCATCGATGCGGCATGCGCCTTCCTGCAGGAGCTGGTGCGCGAGCACCCGTCGCTGGACATGGCGTTCAACGCGGCGCTGCCGCTGCCGGTGGAAGAGGGTGGCAAGCTGGTACTGCAGGCGCTGTCGTCGATCCAGTTCGCCGAGCAGAAGCTGCACTGGTTCGACAGCCAGATGAACACCACGCTGCGCGCCCTGGCGCCCGTGGTGCGCGACCCCGCACTGCCCACCTGGATGGCGGAATGCCGCTGGGCGGTGGATGGGGCGGCGGTGAATGTGTAGGGGATTCCCGCCCACGGCCGCTGGCAGGCCGTGGGCAGCGTGCCCGGCGCGCGGCCCTGGTCAGAGCTTGGTGCAGGCGTACATGATTTCGCTGCTGTACGTACTGCCTTGGTAGCCGACCGCCAGACTGTACGAGCCGCCGGACAGCTTGAGCATGACCAGCTTGAGGGGGTAGGGTGTGCTGTGGTAGATGCGGTAGCCGGGCTCCTGGAGGATGGTGCTTGCCGGCAGGCTGTAGGAGTACACGGGGATATTCGACAAGCGGGTCACATCGATGGTGGTGGCGCTGGCGGTGAACGAGGCGGTGATGGAGCCCGAGCGACCGTACTCGTCGTAGCACACGTAGCTGCCGTTGTGTACCGCATAGGGGTTGGTCACGACGGGGGGCGTGGGCGTCGGCGTCGGTGCAGGTGCCTGGGGCAGCGTGGCCACTTGCTTGAACCTGCCGTTGTTGATCATGTCCATCACATCGGTGCCAAAGCCCACGAAGACGGAGGCGCCGGCTTGGGCGGTGGTGTTCCAGCCCTGCACGGTGATGGTTTCGGTGGCCTGGGTGATGGTGCGGTAGGCCGCAGGCTCGCCGCCCGTGTAGGGGATGAAGCCGCGGGTCTCGGACAGCACGTAGATCTGCGAGCCGTGCAGTATCACGAAGTACAGCTTGCCACGTCCCAGGTACTGTGCCTCGGGCGTGATGCGGGCCACCAAGGTGTAGGCGCTCGATGAGCCGCTGCTGGTAGCCGATGCTGTGATGTCGGCGAATGCGGGACTGGCGGCGCCAAGGCTGGCGACGACGATGGCAGCGGCGGCGGCAATTTGCTTGAACGTGCGGGTGAGGAGCATGGCAGTGGTGAACCGAGGTTGCGCCGGCGTGGGCTTCTTGGGGTTGTGGTGGCCGGCAGGTGGTAGAGAGAAAAGCAAAGAAAGATGCGTGCGAAACACATGTGTCCATATGGACACACTTGTATCCATTGGTTTCTTGATTTCAAGGCAATGGAGCGATCACCACAATCGCCAATATGGGTGATGCAGGCAGGCTTCATCGCCGAGCGCCCTGCGGGCAGCGGAGTAGGGTGGGGGGCAGGTGCCGCGCGCGCGGCCGGCGCCGTTACAAAAACCGCTGCGCCAAATAAGGCGCCGGGTCCACGAATGGCGCCTCGCCGCTGATGAGCTCGGCCACCAGGCGCCCCGTGACCGGGCCCAGGGTGAAGCCCTGGTGCGCGTGGCCGAAGTTGAACCACAGGCCCGTGTGCCGCGGCGCTTTGCCCAGCACGGGCAGCATGTCGGCGGTGCAGGGGCGGGCGCCCAGCCAGGGCGTGGCCTCCACGGGCTCGCCCAGGGGCAGCAGTTCGCGTGTGGACTGCTCGGCGCGGCGCAACTGCACGGGGGTGGCGGGGGCGTCCAGCAGCGCGAACTCGGCCCCGGTGGTCAGGCGCAGGCCGCGCGCCATGGGGGCCAGCATCACGCCACGTTCGATGTCCAGCGCGGGCATGTTCAGGCTGGGGCCGCCGGCGAAGTGGCGGTGGTAGCCGCGTTTGCTGAACAGCGGCAGGCGGTAGCCCAGGCGCGTGGTGAGCGCGCCGGCCCAGGGGCCCAGGGCAATCACGGCGTGCTGCGCGCTGATGCTGCCAGAGTCCACCTGCACGGCCCAGCCGCTGCCCTCCTGCCGCACCGCCATCGCGTCGCCCGTGGCCAGGTGCCCGCCGCGCTGCACGAACAGCCGCGCATAGCGCGCCACCAGCTCGCCGGGGTCGCGCACGGTCCACGGGTCCTGCCAGTGCACGGCGCCGGCCAGCGGCATCTGCAGCACGGGCTGCGCGGCGGCCAGGGCCGCCGTGTCCAGCACCTGGCAGGCCAGGCCGTGCGCTGCCGCGGTGGCCCGGGCCTGCGTGGCGGCCGCGTCGAACACCGGGGCGGTGCGGTACAGCTGCATCCAGCCTTGCCTGTGCACCAGGTCGGCGGCGCCGGCCGCTTCAATCCAGCCGCCATGCTCGGTCAGGCAGTGCGCGATCAGGCGGCTGTAGGCCTGGGCGATGGGCGCGTAGCGCCCAGGCGCCGACGCGGCCCAGTAGCCCAGCAACTGCGGCGCCAGGCGCAGCACGGCGCCCCAGTGGTAGTGGGCGTCGTTGCTCAGGCCGGTGGCGATGCGTGCCAGCGTGGCGATGTTGCGCGGAAAGGCGTAGGGCTGCACGGCCTCGCGCTGGATGATGCCGGCATTGCCGTACGAGGTCTCCTGGCCCGGGGCCTTGCGGTCGACGAGGGTCACGGCGTGGCCGCGCTGCTGCAGCGCCAGGGCGGTGCTGACGCCGACCATGCCGGCGCCGAGAACAATGGTTTCCATGGGGTGATTATTGTGCCGGCCCGCGCCAGGTACACCCACTGCGTTGCGCTGTTTTTCGAACCCTCGATTGCCGTATCGGCAATCGCTGCCCGCGGCCACCGCGCACTGACATTGGCCACTTGCCATGCCACACCAACGCGATACAGTCGGCCCGGATAGGAGCTGTCCTACAAGGCCGGGCGGCAAGACCGGTTACCTTTCCACCACGGACCCGCGCCGCGCAGGGCCGTTTGTGTCGATCCCCGCCCCTGGGACAAAGGTTGCGTATGAGGACGGCTCCCGTTGTATTGAGAGGCCACTGCGCTTGCCGCCGTGTGGAGTACGCCGTGCATGCGCTGGAGTTGGAGGCCGCGGTGTGCTACTGCGAGACCTGCCGCAGGGCCTCCGGCGGTGCCGGCATGGTCTGGGTCGGTGGCGACAGGGGCACCCTGCGCGTGTATGGCGCGCTGCACACCTGGCGCTCGTCCGACCACGGGGCTCGCCAGCTGTGCCCCGAGTGCGGCAGCCAGCTGTTTCGCCTGGAGGATGCGCAGCCCGGCGTGGTCGAGGTGGCCGTGGGCACGCTCGACGATGCCAGCGCCATCCGCAGCACGCACAGCGCCTTTGCCAACCAGCGCCCGCGCTGGGATGCACGCATGGCGCTGGGCAGCCAGCCGCTGGCACCGGTGCCCGGCCTGCTGGCCAAGGGCACCCTGCACAGCGAAGCGCCGGATGGGCCTGCGCGCGACGAGACACTGCACAGCATGCTCACCAGCACGCAGGACGCCTTCGTCAGCATCGATCCCGGCGGCTTCATCACCGAGTGGAACCCGCAGGCGCAGGCCGCGCTGGGCTGGAGCTACGACGAGGCCATCGGCCGGCCCATGCACGAGCTCATCATCCCGCCCGAGATGCGCAGCGCCCACCTCTACGGCATGGCGCGGCTGCAGCGCACGGGTGAAGGCCCGGTGCTGCGCCGGCGCTTCGAGGTGGATGCGCTGCACAAGGACGGGCACCGCCTGGCGGTGGAGCTGTCCATCGCGCCGCTGCGCATGGCTGGCGGCATCGGCGCCACGGCCTTCATCCGCGACACCAGCCAGCGCCAGGCGGTGGAGCGCGAGTTGCGCGCCAACCAGGACCTGCTGCAGCGCACCGGCGAGCTCGCGCTGGTGGGCTCGTGGACGGTGGATCTGCCCGCCAGCACGGTGCACTGGTCGCCCATGGTGCGGCGCATCCACGGCGTGGACGATGACTTCGTGCCCACGCTGCCCGGTGTGGTCGGCTTTTACGAAGAGGGTGCGCAGGAGCGGCTCATCGCCGCCTTCGAGCAAGGCATCGAGGACGGCCAGAAGTGGGAGATCGAAGCCCCTCTGCGCACCCCCGATGGCCGGCGCGTGTGGGCGCGCGCCATCGGCAACACCGAGTACGACGAACACGGCGCGCCGGTGCGCGTGGTCGGCGCGCTGCAGGACATCACCGGCCGCAAGCGGGCCGAGGAATCGCTGCACATGCTCACCCAGATCCTGGAGGCCACGCCCGACTACGTGGTGCAGGCCGACAAGGACGGCCGCGTGACCTACATGAACCCGGCCGCGCGCCAGGCCCAGGGCTACGATGCCGGCTACGACGTCACGCAGCACCGCTTCATCGACTTCAATACGCCCGAGACCACGCGCCGCTACCGCGACGAGGTCATGCCCGCGGTGCACAAGACCGGCGTGTGGATGGGCGAAAGCACTGTGCTGGTGGCCGGCCAGCCGATCGCGGTGGACCACTCGGTGCTGTCGCACAAGGACGCCACCGGCCAGGTGGTGCGCTACACGGCGGTGATGCGCGACATCTCGGCGCAGCAGCGCGCGCGCGCCGACCTGTTTCGCCAGCAGCGCACGCTGAGCTCGATTGCCGAGGCGATCCCCGATGTCATCGCCGTGGTCGACCGCGAAGGCCGCTACGAGTTCGTCAACTCCGCCTTCGAAAAGCTGGTGGGCCCCTCGCGCGCGGAGATCGTGGGCCACAAGATCGGCGAGGTCATGCCCATCCAGGAGCTGCAGGGCAGCATGGCCCACATCCAGAAGGCGCAGGGCGGCGAGCCCACCTCGTTCGAGCTGGACCTGAACCTGGGCGGGCGCCAGCGCAACATGGCCATCACCCTCGTGCCCCGCCAGTCGGAGGGCGGCACGCCCGACGGCTTCATCGCCGTGCTGGACGACGTGACCATCCACCGCCAGCGCGAGTCGCGCCTCATCGGCCTGAGCGAGCGCGACGGCCTCACCGGCCTGGTGAACCGGCAGGGCCTGGAGGCCTACCTGCAGCGCATACCGCTTGGCGAGGCGCACGGCGTGGCCATGCTGTACGTGGACCTGGACCGCTTCAAACCCGTCAACGACACCTGGGGCCACCCGGTGGGCGACCAGCTGCTGCAGGCCGTGGCCGCGCGCTTCCTGGCCCTGGTGCGGCCCATGGACCTGGTGGCCCGCGTGGGCGGCGACGAGTTCGTGGTGGTGCTGGGCGGCATGCCCGGCCGCGCCGCCGCCGAGCAGGTGGCCGACAAGCTCGTGGCCACCGCCGCCAAGCCCTTCGACCTGGGAGGGCGCAGGGTGCTCATCGGCGCCAGCGTGGGCGTGGCCTTTGCGGGCGACGACGGCTGGCGCGGCCTCATGGAGCGGGCCGATGCCTCGCTGTACCGCGCCAAGGCGGCCGGGCGGGGCAGGCGCGCCTGAAATGGCTGGCCCCTGAGTTGCCGCGCCTCGGTGCAGTCAGTGGCCATAGGCGGCAGGCACCCCCGGGTAATCACCACGCGCCGGGGCTTGTAGCAGCAGCAGCCATGGCGCGCAGGCTTGGCACACGCATGGCGGCGCCTGCAGCACAGTGCTGTGCAACCCCATCCCCCTTCTGTTTTGGGTAGCATCGTCGCTACAGTCCAGCCCTTGGTGCCTTGCCACGAAACCCGCGACCCCGACGAAAGACCTGCCCATGCCAGCTGATTCCCATCCCGTCTGCGTGCGGGAGTTTCGCCAGGTTCTGCTGTGGCCCCTGCGCCTGATGCCGGTGCGGGGCTTCGAAGGCCGGCACGCCAAGCCCTGGCAACTGCTGGCGGACATGGGCGAGGAGGCCTCGCCCTGGCGCGAGGTGGTGGACGAATTCACGGGCGACAGCAGCCGCTTTCACGAACGCCACTACAACGAGTTCGTCACCTTTTTGCCCTACGTGCAGCGGTTCCTGTATGGCGAAGGCCGCAGCCAGCCAGGCAGCAGCGCCACCGGCTCGCCGATGCGGGTGTTCCGGCGCAGCGACGTCAGCGCCGTGCGGGCGGTGCTGCGCCCCGGCGACGCGCCGATCATGCTCGACATCGTCCACGTGGACCTGTATTTTTTTCTCGACCTGGACCTGGTGCTGCTCAATGTCGAGGTCAGCGCCCGCGACCTGGCGCTCGACCAGGCGCAGGAGCTGCTGTACCGCTTCGGCCGTGGCTACCCCGCCGGCTGGGATGCGCAGGGCCATGCCCAGCACTGCCTGTACAGCGCCGAGTGGCTGGACGCCGCCGGGCAGGTGCTGGCCCAGTCCGATGCCAACCAGCGCGACCTCTTCATGGCCCATGTCAGCAGCCACCGCGCCCCGCGCATCGCGGCGCACTGGGCCTGGCTGCTGGAGCCGCTGGTGAGCGACCATTCCGAGCGCAGCGGCCCCCTGCGCTACCGCCAGATCGAGTACTACCGCATGCCGCAGCTGGCCTTTCTGGCGCTGGACGACCCGCGCGCACTCAGCCGCAGCGACTTCGTGCGCCTTGGCCTGGTGACCGGTGCCCCCATGTCCGGCGACGGCACCGGCCTGCCCTACGCCGAAGAGTACCTGGACGACTTCGAAAAGCGCTTCTGCTACGACCGCTTCTGGAGCGGCAGCGGCGCCGCCCCCAATACGCGCTACCTGTGCAGCGGCCATTCGCTGCTGGTGCTGGGCGATGCCGGCAGCCCGTTCTATGTCTGCCGCGACCGGGGCGTGCTGGCGCAGTTCAGGCACCAGCATTTTTTGCTCTTCTTGATCGCGCATTTCCAGAAGGCGGCGCTGCTGATGTTCTCGGACCGGCTGGCCGAGGCCCTGAAAGACCTGGACATTGCCGATGCCGCCAGCGTGCGCCGTTTCAAGCGCACCATCCGCGACAGCTTTGCCGGTTTTCTGCGTTTCACGCACCGCTACTGGTTCCACGAAGTGTCCGAACAGGCCCAGGTGCGCGCCCTGTTCCGCATGTGCGCCAACCACCTCGGGCTGGACCCGCTGTACACGGAGGTCAAGGAGCGCATCGGCGAAATGAACCAGTACCTGGACGCCGACAGCCTGCGCCGCCAGGCCAATACCGTCGTGCGGCTCACGGTCGTGACCATCTTCGGCCTGATCGGCACCGTGACCACGGGCTTCCTGGGCATGAACCTGCTGGCCGAAGCCGACGCCCCCCTGGGCCGCAAGCTGGCAATCTTCGCCATCGTGTTCGTGCTGACCACCTCGCTGACCGTCTACACCATGGCCAAGTCCAAACGCCTGTCGGACTTTCTCGACGTGCTCTCGGACGAACGCGCCACGGCCTGGCAGAAGTTCAAGGCGCTGGGGCTGGTGTGGAAGCGTACGGGCGGGTAGAGGAGGGCGGGTGGTACGCCATGGGCCGCAGCCGTTGAACGGCCGGCAGGCACAGTTGCTCTGGCGAATCTACCCGTTCACCGACAAGGGCTTGGCCGCCGGGAAGCTCGACGCGCTTGGCGATTCCAAGTCCCACGAGAGTGGCCCGGGGTGCCGCGCGCCCTCCTTGGCCCGCTCCTACACGGCGCGCTCTGCCGGCAGTTGCTCTGGCCGGTTGTGCGGTGCCCGCAGAGTATCCATCGTCGGGTTGGGCGGGTTCACGAAAGGAGAAGCGACCACTACCGTGCCTTGAGGTACTTGCGGCCGTTCCGTCAGGGCCAACGCCGCCTCGACCAGCGCGCTCTGCTCTTCCGATTCCCAGATCAACGGCCCGCCCGGATCATAGTAATCCATGCGCGTCTCCGACTCGTGCATTGACAGTAGCGACTGGTTCTGGTGAGGTGGATTCCGTGCCGTGCCGGACAACGGATGGGGCAGGTTGGGTGGGGACGCTGTCATCGCTGAACGTGTAGCGGGGATGCCCTTGGCGATCGCCAGTATGGGCCCCGGATCCTTGTTCACCTCAGCCATGTCCGCAAGTGCCTCTTCCACGGCCAGCGCATGCCAGTTATTCACAGGCATTGAGCCGCGGCGGTGCTGTCCATCCTCCGAATTTTTCCAGCGTGCCGCGTATTTGCGCACCAGTGGATCTGTCAGCAGATGCAGCATGGTTTGGCGGTATTCTTGCAATGTGACCGATTGACTGAGGCCCAAATGAAAAAGTTCGTGGAATACGACCCTGAACCCCTCAACCTCATCCCTGATTCCCTCAAGGAAAAGATAGAGCCTTCCCTCACTTACCCCGCCACTTGGCATGCTCTCAGGCGCGACGAGACCAGCAGCCGTTGGGTTTTGCACGATCATTGGCGTGACCGCCCCACGCATCCCCAGACCATCAAGCGCCTTGTCCACAATGTCCTGCGCTTGCTGGGCCGTTATGCCCGGCCTTGGCGTGGCAGGGGTTGAGGGCCCGTCGAACTCGCTGGCATATGCCGGGTTCTCCCGCTGCGCCACCGCGAATGCCAGGTCCACCAGGTCTTGGCTGTCGAACAGCTCCGGTTTGTTCGTGAGCCTGTCCCATGCCTCGCGCATGGCGGCCCGCACCCGCGCCAGCCAGCCCTGCACCGAGTTGTTCGGCATGAGCGCTGTAGGCTGCACCCCCAACTCCATGGCCACCTGTACGGC
>NZ_AKJX01000201.1 GCF_000276605.1 Acidovorax sp. CF316
GGCCGTGCTGGCTGGTGCTGCGCCGCCTGCGGCACGCGCACCGGCCGCTGCGCTGCGTGCAGCCCTACCGCCCCGCGCTGCCGCCGCCTGGCGCGGCGAGCCCGCCGTCCGCGGAATGACCGAACGAATGAAGAGAGATCCTGCATGCGCGTGATTGCCGTCGTATCGCCGCTCGGTGGAACGGGGCGGACCACCCTGACCGCCCACCTGGCCACGCTCCTGGCGCGCCAGGGCCAGCCCTGCCTGGCGGTGGAGCTGTGTGCCCAAAACCTTCTTGCCAGGCACCTGGGCATGCACGAGCCCAGCGCCCTGGGCTGGGCCCCCCTGGCAGCGGCAGGCCAGTGGTGGGCCGACGCCAGCTTCGACAACACGGACGGCGTCAGCGTGCTGCCCTTCGGCAAGGTGGCGCCGGAGGCGGTCGACACCCTGCACCGGCAGCTGCAGGTGCAGCCACGCTGGCTGCTGGACCAGCTGGAGCTGCTCGACGTGCCCGACGCCTGCACCGTGGTGCTGGACACGCCGGCCTGGCCGTCCCCCCTGGCACGGGCAGCACTGCGCTGCGCCGATGTTGTGCTGGTGACGCTGGAAGCCTCGGCCCGTGCCTGCGCCGCCCCGGACATGGTGCAGGCCCTGCTGCACGAGGCGACAACGGCCGCACCGGCAGACCAGGGCGTGCTGGTGACGCGCTTCGACCCGCGCCGGATCTCGCACCGCGAAGCGCTGCAGACGCTGCGCCAGCAATGGGGCGAGCGGCTGATCCCTTACACGCTGCACGAAGACGAGAACATCCCGCGCGCGCTTGCGCGCTCGATGAGCGTGGGCAGCTTCGCGCCCCAGGCGCAGTCGGCCCACGACCTGCAAGGCGTGTGCAACTGGCTCACCGGCCAACGCCAGATGCCCCCCTCGATGCTTGCGGCGGGAGCAAGCCGGCCATGACGGGGCAGCCCGAGACCGGCATGGCCCCGCGCGCCGACAGCGCCGCGGCGCACGGCGCCCGCCCATGGCTGCACCTGGCGTGGCAGTGGCTGGCGCGACAGCTCGAAGTGGCGCCCGGCGCCCCCTGGTGGATGTGGCTGTGGCGCTGCGTCGTGCTGCCCGCCACGCCGGACCGCGCCCTTCTGCCCTGGCTGCTGCAGCCGCTGCGCTGGCTGTTCGCCGGCCTGGGCTTTGCACTGCGCTGGGGCTGGAAGGGCCTGTCGCTGGTGCTCTTTGGCGTGTTCTGGCCGATCCGGCTGTTCCTGCGCGCCATGGACCGCCTGGCCACCCACGTGAATGTGGAAAAGGGCATGCGCATGGCCGACCAGTTGCTGTCGCCCGCCATGGAGATACCGGGCCTGCGCTGGGTGGTGCTAGCGGTGGGCATGGTGGCCGGCCTGGTGGTGATGACCACGCCCTTCAACTGGTTCGGACAGACCCTGTTCATGCTGCTGTGCTGGAGCCTGTCGCTGGTGCTGCGGCGCCTGCCGGGGCGCTACCCGTCGCTGGCGCTTGCGGCGATCAGCCTGCTGGCCATGGGCCGCTATGCCTGGTGGCGCGTGACCTCGTCCATCGAGTTCGACACGGCCATCGAAGCCTTCCTGGGTTACGGCCTGCTGGCAGCCGAGGCCTACACCTGGCTGGTGGTGGTGCTGGGCTTCATCCAGACCGCCTGGCCGCTGCAGCGCCGCCCGGCCGCACTGCAGGGCGTGCCGGCATCGTGGCCCACGGTGGACGTGTACATCCCCACCTACAACGAGCCGCTGAGCGTGGTGCGCACCACGGTGCTGGCCGCCATGGCGCTGGACTGGCCCGAGGACAAGGTCAAGGTCTTCATCCTGGACGACGGCCGGCGCGAGGAATTCCGCGCCTTTGCCGAGTCCATGGGCGTCGGCTACATCGTGCGCCCCGACAACAACCACGCCAAGGCCGGCAACCTGAACCACGCGCTGGGCAAGACCGATGGCGACCTGGTCGCCATCTTCGACTGCGACCACATTCCCACGCGCTCCTTCCTGACCACGGCCGTGGGCTGGTTCCAGCGCGACCCGAAGTGCGCCATGCTGCAGACGCCGCACCACTTCTTCTCGCCCGACCCGTTCGAGCGCAACCTGGGCACCTTCCGCCGCGTGCCCAACGAGGGCGCGCTGTTCTACGGCCTGATCCAGGACGGCAACGACTTCTGGAACGCCACCTTCTTCTGCGGCTCCTGCGCCGTGATCCGCCGCGGCCCGCTGATGGAAGTCGGCGGCATCGCCGTGGAAACGGTGACCGAGGATGCGCACACCGCCCTCAAGTTGCACCGCCGCGGCTACACCACGGCCTACATCAACGAGACCCAGGCCGCCGGCCTGGCCACCGAGAGCCTCTCGGCCCACGTGGGCCAGCGCATCCGCTGGGCGCGCGGCATGGCGCAGATCTTCCGCGTGGACAACCCCTTCCTGGGCAAGGGACTCACGCTGTGGCAGCGCATCTGCTATGCCAACGCCATGGTGCACTTCTTCTTCGGTCTGCCACGGCTGGTGTTCCTTACCGCGCCCATGGCCTTTCTGTTCTTCGAGTGGCACATCATCAACGCGGGCGCCATCATGATCGCGCTCTACGTGCTGCCCTACATCCTGCAGTCGAACATCGCCAACGCCCACGTGCAGGGCGAGCACCGGCATACCTTCTGGGCCGAGGTCTACGAGACGGTGCTGGCCTGGTACGTGGCCCTGCCCACCACGGTGGCCCTGATCAACCCGCGCCTGGGCAAGTTCAACGTCACCGCCAAGGGCGGGCTGGTGGAGCAGCCGTACTTCGACTGGGTGATCTCGCGCCCCTACACGGTGCTGGTGTTGCTGAACTTCGCGGCCTTCGGCTTCGGACTGGGGCGCCTGTTCTTCTGGAACACGGACGAGACCGCCACCGTGCTCATGAACCTGCTGTGGACCACCTACAGCATCCTGATGCTGGGAGCCGCGCTGGGCGTGGCCTCCGAGGCGCGCCAGGTGCGCCGCATGCACCGCGTGGCCACGCAGCTGCAGGCCACGCTGTACCAGGACGACGGCAGCGTGCTGCAGGCGGTGTGCATCGACTTCTCGATGACGGGCCTGGGCCTGCAGATGCCGGCCGGCACACCGCTGACCGTGGGCGACCGGGTCCAGGTAGGCCTGTGGCGCGGCAACACCGAGTGCACCTTCCCCGCCACCATCATGCTGCACCGGGGCCAGGGCGCCACGGGCCTGCAATTCGACCCCATGACCCGCGAACAACAGATCGACCTGGTGCAATGCACCTTCGCGCGCCCGGACACCTGGCGCGAGTGGAACGACAGCCACGACACCGACCGCCCCCTGCACGGCCTGCAGGAAATCGCCCAGCTGGGCGTGCTGGGCTACCGCAAGTTCTGGGAGTCGCTGCTCGAAGCCGCCCGGGCCCGCTGGCCGCTGGGCCGCCAGCGCGGGCAGCAAGGGCTGCGCGCATGAGCTACTGGAACCTGTATTTCCTGGCCAAGGTCGGCCTGTATTTCACGGGCTACATCGGCTTCAGCTGGTGGCTGAACCTGCTGCTGTGGCTGGCCCTGCTGCCGCCCATCGGGCACCGGCTGGCGCGGCGCACGCGCGCCGTGCTGGCCTGGCCCGTGGCGATCGCCCTGCTCTACTACGACTCCTACCTGCCCACGCTGGAGCGGGTGCTCTCCCAGCTCAAGGCCCTGGCCGGCTTCAGCGCCGACTACTGGCTGGAGCTGGCCGGGCGCCTGGTGAGCCCCGCAGCCCTGGTGATGGCCATCGCCGGCCTGTTCCTGTACGGCGCGCTGGCACGCCGCGTGCGCTTTGCCACCTTCGCCCTGGTCGGCATCCTGAGCGTGCCGCTGGTGGCTGCGATCCAGGAACGCAAGGCCGAGGAGAACGCCGCCGGCACCCTGGCCAGCCAGGGCGACGGCACGCAGGCGGCCGATGCCTCGGACCCCGATACCCTGCTGCAGAAGTTCTACGCCAGCGAGGGCCAAAAGCGCCTGCAGTTCACCCCAGCCGCGGGCGGCACGCCGCCCTTCGACCTCATCCTGCTGCACGTGTGCTCGCTGTCCTGGGACGACATGGAATTCGTGGGCCAGCGCAACCACCCGCTGCTCCAGCGTTTCGACATGCTGTTCACCAACTTCAACAGCGCGGCCAGCTACAGCGGCCCGGCATCGCTGCGGGTGCTGCACGGCTCCTGCGGCCAGACGCCGCACAAGAAGCTCTACGAAGGCATCGATCCACAGTGCTATGTGTTCCCCAACCTGGAAAAGCTGGGCTACCAGACGGCGGGCCTGCTGAACCACGATGGCGTGTACGAGGAGTTCGCCCACACGCTGGAGCAGCGCGGGGGCCTGGCCGGCAAGCTGCAGCGCAACCAGGACGCGCCGGTGCACATGCAGAACTTCGATGGCTCGCCGATCTACAACGACCATGCCCTGCTCTCGCAGTGGTGGAAGAAGCGCGGCGCCCAGGCCGGCGGCGCGCCCGTGGCGCTGTACTACAACACCATCTCGCTGCACGATGGCAACCGCGTGCCGGGCATGAGTTCGCGCAGCAGCCTCGACACCTACAAGCCACGCCTGGTGCAGCTGATGGCCGATTTCGACAAGTTCATCTCGGAGCTGGAGAGCGCCGGACGCCCGGTGGTGGTGATGCTGGTGCCCGAGCACGGCGCCTCGCTGCGCGGCGACAAGATCCAGATCTCGGGCATGCGCGAGATCCCGGGCCCGCGCATCACGCTGGTGCCGGCCGCCGTGAAGCTGGTGGGCATGAAGAAGGCCCCCGAGGCGCCGCCGACCGCGCCGCTGGTGGTGAACCAGCCCATGAGCTACCTGGGCCTGTTCACGCTGCTGGGCGACCTGCTGGCCGACAATCCCTACGCGGCAACGGCCCGTCCCCTGGCAGAGCGCCTGCAGGCGCCCGAAACCACGCCCTTCGTCTCGGAGAACGCCGACGTGATCGTGATGCGCAACGCGTCCGGCAAGTACATGATGAAGTCGGGCAACGGAGAGTGGATCCCCTACACCTATTGAAGCCCCGGGGCGCTGCGCGCCCTGGCGACCCGGCCAGATGGCCCCAAGATGGTGCAGGCATTGCGCTGGCGCAGTGCCGGGGCCAGCCGCTTCCCGCATAATCGGTCGAGAAGCCCGCCACGCGTCGGGCCTCTTTCTCGCCCACCCGCGGCACCCCCTCACGAATCCCGCCCCCGCATGAACCCACAAGCCCACCTGCTCTGGAAAGCGCCCCGCTGGGCTTTGGCGGTGCTGCTGGCGGTGCTGGGGATGCTGGGGCCGTTCTCCATCGACACCTATATCCCGGCCTTCTCGGGCATTGCCGCGGCACTGGGCGCCACGCCGGTGGAGATGCAGCAGACGCTCTCGGCCTACCTGTTCGGCTTCGCCTTCATGAGCCTGTTCCACGGTGCGCTGGCCGACAGCTTCGGCCGCAGGCCGGTGATCCTCTGGGGCATCGCGGTGTTCACGCTGGCCTCGGCCGGCTGCGCGCTGTCGCAGACCATCGGGCAACTGGTGCTCTTCCGCGCGCTGCAGGGCCTGTCCACGGGCGCCGGCATCGTGGTCTCGCGCGCGGTGATCCGCGACATGTTCCCGCCCGCCGAGGCGCAAAAGGTGATGAGCCAGGTCACCATCTACTTCGGCGTGGCCCCGGCGATCGCGCCCATCGTCGGCGGCTGGCTGTTCGTGCACACCGGTTGGCACAGCATCTTCTGGTTCCTGACCCTGGTGGGCGTGGCGCTGTGGACCGCCAACTACCGCTTGCTGCCCGAGACGCTGCACGTGGACCAGCGCCAGCCTTTCAACGTGCGCCACCTGGTGCGCGGCTATGTGCAGCTGGGCTCGAGCGCGCGCTTCGTGCTGCTGGCGCTGGCCAGCGGCGTGCCCTTCAACGGCATGTTCCTGTACGTGCTGTCGGCGCCGGCGTTCCTCGGGGACCACCTCTCGCTGGCGCCCACGCAGTTCTTCTGGTTCTTCATCCTGACCATCTCGGGCATCATGGGCGGCGCCTGGCTCAGCGGCCGCCTTGCCGGCCGCATCCCGCCCAAGCGGCAGATCCGCCACGGCTTTCTGATCATGTTCACGGTGGCGCTGCTCAACCTGGCGGCCAACCTGCTGTTCCCGCCCCATGCCTGGTGGGCGCTGCTGCCGATCGCCGTTTTCTCGTTCGGCTGGGCGCTGATGGTGCCGGTGGTGACGCTGCTGGTGCTGGACCTGCACCCCGAACGCCGCGGCATGGCCTCGTCGATGCAGGCCTTCGTGGGCTCCACGGCCAACGGGCTGGTGGCCGGCGTGATCGCACCGCTGGTGATGCATTCGACCGTTCTACTGGCCCTGTCCTCGCTGCTGATGCTGTGCATCGGCCTGGTGTCGTGGATCTACCTGCACCACCGCTGGCCCGACATCGGCCGCGCTCCCGTCAATTTCTGACCGGCCACCCCGCTGCGGCAGCAGGCAACTGCCGCATCACGGGCCTGACTGCCGGCGGTCCTTGTCCTTTTGCTGGTAGTAGCGGTTCTTTTCCGCGTACATGGCCTGGTCGGCGCGGTTGATGGTGGCCTCCACCACATCGCCAGACTGGCAGCTGGCAATGCCCATGGCCAGGCTCAGGTGCTGGCCGGGGTAGAACTGGTTGTTCAGGTCCAGCATGGAGATGATGCGCTCCTGCAGCGCCAGGGCCCCGCGTTCGTCGGTGCCCGGCAGCAGCACGGTGAACTCGTCGCCGCCGATACGCGCAGCACAGGCCGGCGCGTCCACGGCCTTGGCCAGCACCTCGCCCACGCGGCGCAGCATGGAGTCGCCGGCCGCATGGCCCTGCTCGTCGTTGACGACCTTCAGGCCATTGAGGTCGATGGCGATCACCGACAGTGGCCAGGGGCCCTTGCGCGTGACCCGGTTGAGCTCTTCGGCATAGAAGGCACGGTTGCGCAGCTGGGTCAGCACATCGTGCTTGCCCAGGTATTCGAGGTAGGCCTCGGCCTTCTTGCGCGCGGTGATGTCCACCAGCGACAGCAGCACCAGGCCCCAGTCGTGCCGGTGGCTGTCGAGCACCGAGAACTGCATGTGGATGTTCACCGCGTCGCCCGACAGCGAGTAGTTCACCACCTCGCGCTGCTGGAAGGTCTTGCCGTCCCACAGGTCCTGCAACTGCTCGCCGAAGGATTCGTGCATCTCGCCGCGGAACACGCGGCCGATGTTGTTGAGCAGCATGTCCTTGCTGGAGGCACCGAACATGCGCAGCGTCTGCTGGTTCACGTCGATGACGCGGATCTCCTGCATGCAGCGGCCCACAAAGTCGGGGTGCACCTTGAGGAAGGTCTTGAAATCGCCGATGCCCTGGGCGCGCACGCCATCGAGCAGGTTCTTGACCGCGCTGAAATCCTCGACCCACAGCGACACGGGCGAGTGCTCGAACAGGTCGCGTGCGTACTGCTCGCTGCGCTGGATGCGGCGTGCGTCGTTGAACTGCACGGTGTTGTCTTCCAGCGAGACCAGCACCCGGCTCCAGTCGTGTTCGTGGCCCGGCAGGATGCGCGCGCGCACCTGCACGTCCAGGCGCCGGCCATCGAGCGCGTAGTTCACGGTCTGGTTGGAGAACTCGAGCTGCCCATCCCACAGCTGTGCCAGCTCGTGCGATGCCGTGTCGTGGCGGTCGTCGCGAAAGACCTTGTCCAGGTTGGCGACCAGGTGCTCCAGGCTGTCGGCAGAGAACAGCTCCAGGGTGCGGCGGTTGACCTGCAGCACGCGCAGCGAGGCGCTGCACTGGCGCAGGCGGGCCCGGTCCTGGGCCAGGTGGGCACGGATATCGGTCACCCCTTCCGCGCGCCAGCCATCGAACAGCTGTTTGACCTCGCTGAAGTCCTCAAGCCACAACGACACAGGGGTCAGCTCGAACATGTGCTCGTAATCGGCCCCCGAGGATAGAGATGACACCACGACAAATTCCTCCGTGGGCAATTATTGACGACACGGCTGCAGAAAACAGGCCCGGCGTGGCAGCCGACGCAAAAAAGGGCTGGCACCTTGCGGTGCCAGCCCTTTGGTGAAGCCCGCCGGGGGCGGGTTTCATTCAGCAGGAGGATCTGTGATCAGCGTGCGGGACGGGCGGGACGCTTGCGTGCGTCGTGGGCCACAAAGGGCTTGCCGCCGCCAGCACCGGCTGGCTTGGAGAATGCGGGCTTGCGCGGAGCGAAGTCGCCACGCGGTGCGCCGGCGTCGGCACGGGGGGCGAAGCGGCCCTGGCCGGCATCGCCGAAGCCTGGCTTGCGGCCATAGCCTTCGGCATCGCGGCGCGGAGCGCCACCACCGAAGCCACGGTCTTCACGGGGAGCGCCATAGCCGCCACCGCCGTTGCCACCCTGGTAGCCACCGTCACGGCCGCCGCCTGGGAAGCCGCCGCGGTTGTTACTGTTGTTGTCGCTGCCACGGCCGGCGAAACCGCCACCAAAGCCGCCACCGAAACCACCACGGTCGTTGCCGCCGCGGTCATTGCCACGCGCAGGGTCATTGAAGCGGCCGCGCGATGGGTTTTCACGGTTGTCGTACGAGCGGCCCTGGCCACCACGGCCACCGCCGAAGTCGCCACCGCGCGGTGCCTGGGGCGCACGCTGGGTGGGCTCCATACCGGGCACGACTTCCGACTTGAACTGCTGGCGGCTGTAGGCTTCGATGTCGTAGATCTTGCGGCGGTCGCGGAACTCGGCGAACGTCACGGCCAGGCCATCGCGGCCGGCACGGCCGGTGCGGCCGATGCGGTGGGTGTAGTCCTCGGCCTTCATGGGCAGGCCGAAGTTGAACACGTGGGTGATCGTGGGCACGTCGATGCCGCGTGCGGCCACGTCGGTCGCCACCAGGATCTGCACCTGGCCGGCGCGCAGCGCCATCAGGCGGCGGTTGCGCAGGCCCTGGCTCAGGGCGCCGTGCAGTGCCACGGCCGAGAAGCCTTCCTGCTGCAGGTCATTGGCCAGGCCGTCGCACTCCACCTGGGTGCTGGCGAAAACGATGGCCTGGTTGATCGTGGTGTCGCGCAGCCAGTGGTCCAGCAGCTTGCGCTTGTGCTGGGCGTTGTCGGCCCAGTAGAGCACCTGCTTGATGTTGGCGTGCTTCTCTTGCGGAGAATCGATGGTCACCTTCTGCACCGACGAACCGCCGTCGTGCATCACACGCATGGCCAGTTGCTGGATGCGGGGCGCGAAGGTGGCGCTGAACATCATGGTCTGCTTGCGCTGGGCGGTCAGCTGGTTCAGTTCGGCCAGGTCGTCCGAGAAGCCCAGGTCGAGCATGCGGTCGGCTTCGTCGACGACCAGGAACTGCACCTTGTCGAGCTTGATCTGCATCGAGCGCTGCAGGTCCAGCAGGCGGCCAGGGGTGGCGACCACCAGGTCGGCGTTCTGCAGCTTGGCGATCTGCAGTTGGTAAGGCATGCCGCCCACCACGTTGGCGACGCGCAGGCCGCGGCAGTGCTTGACCAGGTCGATGGCGTCGTGCGCCACCTGCTGGGCCAGTTCACGCGTGGGGCACAGAATCAGGGCGCCGGGGGTGGCGGCCTTGAAGTTGCGCGAGCTGGTGGGGTCCTTGCGCTTGGCGCGCTTGGGAGCGGGTTCGCCACGTTCGGCGGCTTCGGCCACGGCGCGCTCGAAAGCAGCACGTTCTTCGGCTTCGGCAGCGGCTTGCTGGTTGATCAGCGTGTGCAGCACGGGCAGCAGGAAGGCCGCGGTCTTGCCCGAGCCGGTCTGGCTGGAGACCATCAGGTCAATGAAATGCTTGGCATCGGCGCCAGCACCCATGGCCAGGGGAATGGCCTTGAGCTGAACGCTGGTGGGCTGGGTGTAACCCAGGTCGGCCACGGCCTGGACGAGTTCGGGGGCCAGGCCCAGTTCCACGAAGCCATTGGGCTCGGCGGTCACGGCGGCATCGGCTTCAGCGGCAACGGCCACTGCGGCATCCAGGGGGGAGGACTGCACGGAAATGTCGGCAGCAAAGGAAGTATCGGCAGGCGCGAATTCGCCCTGCACCAAAGAGGTGTCGGTCATGAATTTTTCTCTCACGAAGACGGTCGCGGGCGCAGCCCACGATTGGCTTCGTCAAATGGTTAAAAAACATCAACCATCAAACGAAACCTGCGCTGGCTCTACTGGCCAAAGCGGGTGGGCGTTATTCGCCAGTCCTGCACTGTCGAAGGACAGTCGGCTGGCAAGCCCGGTGTGTGAGGGGAGATGCACAATCTGCGAGGGGATTCCTGCGCAGCCAGCGATTATGACACGGATAAGGGTTTCCCCGCAATACCCTTCAACTTCGCAACCCCTGTGGCGCGACCTGCCACCTGGCGCCCCCTTCAGGGCGCGCCGGGCGGCTGCAGCTGGCTTACTTCGCCCCCACCGACAGCAAGTGCTCGCGGTAGTGGGCCAGTTCGTCGATGGACTCGTGCACGTCGGCCAGGGCAGTGTGCTTTTGCGCCTTCTTGAAGCTGGTGTAGGCCTCGGGCTTCCAGCGCTTGGCCAGTTCCTTGAGCGTGCTGACATCGACATTGCGGTAGTGGAAGAACTTCTCCAGCTTGGGCATGTAGCGCACCAGGAATCGCCGGTCCTGGCCGATGCTGTTGCCGCACATGGGCGCCGTGCCCTTGGGCACGTACTGGGCCAGGAAGGCGATGATCTGCTGCTCGGCCTCCTCCTCGGTCACGGTGGAGGCCTTGACCTTGTCGATCAGCCCGCTGCGGCCATGGGTACCCTTGTTCCAGGCGTCCATGCCGTTGAGCAGTGCGTCCGACTGGTGGATGGCGAACACCGGGCCCTCGACGCGGGGCTCCAGGGTCGGGCCGGTCACGACGACGGCAATTTCCAGCAGGCGGTCGGTGTCGGGCTCCAGGCCGGTCATTTCGCAGTCGAGCCAGACCAGGTTCTGGTCCGATTTGGCGAGCTTCTGGGGGGTAGGGTTGTTGACTTCTGACATGGCCGGCATTGTCTCCTATGACCTAAACTCCCTGCACATGGCTCCCTCAGAAGACTTTTCCCCCTCGATGCTGCTCACCCTGGCCTTTGCCGCAGCCCTGATCGTCGGCCTGGCGCTCCGGTTCTGGCTGGCCAGCCGGCAGGTCCGCCACGTGGCGCGCCACCGCGCCAGCGTGCCGGCGGCCTTCGCCGAGCGCATCCCCCTGGCCGCGCACCAGAAGGCGGCCGACTACACCGTCACCAAGGCACGCCTGGGGATGCTGGAGATGGCGCTCGGTGCCGCGGTGCTGATGGGCTGGACCCTGCTGGGCGGCCTGGATGCGCTGAACCAGGCGTTGGTGGCCGCGATGGGCGGCGGCATGTGGCAGCAACTGGCCCTGCTGGTGGCGTTTGCGGCCATCAGCGGCCTCATCGACCTGCCGCTCTCGCTCTACCAGACCTTCGTGGTGGAGGAGCGTTTTGGCTTCAACAAGATGACGCTGCGCCTGTGGCTGGCCGATGCGCTCAAGGGCCTGCTCGTGAGCGCTCTCATCGGGCTGCCGATCGCGGCGCTGATCCTGTGGCTGATGGGCGCGGCCGGCCCCCTGTGGTGGCTCTGGGCCTGGGGCTTCTGGATGGGTTTCAACCTGCTGCTGATGGTGATCTACCCGACCTTCATCGCGCCGCTGTTCAACAAGTTCCAGCCGCTCGAGGACGAGTCGCTCAAGGAACGCGTGACGGCACTCATGCAGCGCTGCGGCTTCTCGGCCAAGGGCCTGTTCGTGATGGATGGCAGCCGCCGCAGCGCCCACGCCAACGCCTACTTCACGGGCTTTGGCGCGGCCAAGCGCGTGGTGTTCTACGACACGCTGCTGCGCCAGCTCGCGCCCGGCGAAGTGGAGGCCGTGCTGGCCCACGAGCTGGGCCACTTCAAGCACCGCCACATCGTCCAGCGCATCGTGGCCATGTTCGCCATGAGCCTCGTGGGCTTCGCGCTGCTGGGCTGGCTGTCCAACCAGGTATGGTTCTACACCGGCCTGGGCGTGCGCCCCAACATCTCGTTCGATCCGGCCCTGGCTGCCGCGCCCAACGATGCGCTGGCGCTGTTGCTGTTCATGCTGGCGGTGCCGGTCTTCACCTTCTTCATCTCGCCGCTCTTCGCGCGGCAGTCGCGCCGCCATGAATTCCAGGCCGATGCCTATGCCGTCGCCCAGGCCAGTGGTGCCGACCTCTCCTCGGCCCTGCTCAAGCTGTACGAGGACAATGCCTCCACGCTGACACCCGACCCGGTGTACGTGAAGTTCTACTACTCGCACCCGCCTGCCACCGAGCGGCTGGCGCGCATGCACACCCCGGCACCTGCCCCATGACTTCGCCCTCCTCTTCTTCGTCCATGCTCCCCAAAAAAGACTGGTCGGCCATCACGCGCCGCGCACTGACCGCCACCGAGGTGGTCACCCAATTGGCCAAGGTCGAGGGCTGGAGCCTGGCCGGCGACGGTGCCGACGTGGCCATCGAGAAGACCTACCGCTTCGCCAACTACTACGAAACCATCTCGTTCGTGAACGCCGTGGCCTTCGTGGCGAATGCGCAGGACCACCACCCCGACCTGTCGGTGCACTACAACCGCTGCGTGGTGCGGCTGAACACGCACGACGTCAAGGGCATCTCCAGCACCGACTTCGAGTGCGCCGCCCGCTTCGACGCACTGGTCGCCCTGTGAGGCAACAACACCATGGCTGAGCGCAGCGCCCTCATGGAAGGCACGGTGGTCGCCAGCCACGGGCGCCATTGCATGGTCGAGAGCCCCGATGGCGAGCGCCGCATCTGCCACCCCCGGGGCAAGAAGAGCCAGGCCGTGGTGGGCGACCACGTGCTCTGGCAGGCCCCCCCACCCGGCCAGGGCGAGGAAGGCACCATCGAGAAGGTCCAGGAGCGGCGCAACCTGTTCTACCGCCAGGACGAGATCCGCACCAAGTCCTTCGCAGCCAACCTGGACCAGGTGCTGATCCTCATCGCAGCCGAACCCGTGTTTTCCGAGAGCCAGCTCTCGCGCGCCCTGATCGCCGCCGAGGCGGCGCAGATCACCCCCATCATCGCCCTCAACAAGAGCGACCTGGTGGAGCCCTTCGCGCGCGCCTGGGAGCGCCTGCTGCCTTACCGCCACATGGGCGCGGGCAAGCACTACGGCGTGCTGCCGCTGTCGCTGCGCCTGTCGAGCGACGTGGACCGGGCCCTGCTCATGGAGCACCTCACGGGCAAGACCACGCTGGTGCTGGGCCCCTCGGGCTCGGGCAAGAGCACGCTGATCAACCTGCTGGTGCCCGGCGCCACGGTGCTCACCGGCGAGATCTCGCAGGCCCTGAACTCGGGCAAGCACACCACCACCAGCACGCACTGGTACTGGATGGACAAGGAACGCACCACGGCGCTGATCGACTCGCCGGGCTTCCAGGAATTCGGCCTGCACCACATCGCGCCCATGCAACTGGCGGCCTGTATGCCGGACATCGCGGCGCATGCCACGGACTGCAAGTTCTACAACTGCACCCACCTGCACGAGCCGGGCTGTGGTGTGATCGACGCGGTCAAGCGCGGCCCCGAGGACGATGGGATCAGCGAGAACCGGTACCGGATCTATGGCGACCTGTTCGCAGAACTGAGCCATACGCGGTATTGAAGCTTCGGCTTCTTGGCGGCTCCTGCTGTATGCCGAAGGCGGAGGCCGGGATGTGCGCCCGGCGACGCACCTTCTTTCTTTTGCGTCGCCAAAAGAAAG
>NZ_AKJX01000202.1 GCF_000276605.1 Acidovorax sp. CF316
GGTGACTTTCTCTTGGCGACGCAAGAGAAAGTTACTGCGCCGCCGGGCGCACATCCCGGCCTCCGCCTTCAACCCACAGCAGAAGCCACCACAAACCAAACTCTCAGCCCAAACCACCCACGGCCATGTACTGCTCCCGCCAAGGCTCAAACGGCAAGGTATCCGCCGCCTCAATAGCCTTCTGCGCCGCCACGGAGTCATGCGCCATCTGCTCGAACCGCGCCTGCTGCGCATCGCTCCACGGCAAGGCCAGCAGCGTGTTCTGCGCCTTGGCCGATTGCTGGAAGGCAAAGCGCTCGAAGTTGCTCTCGTGGTCCTGCACCATGCTGGCCAGCACGCGCGCCGAGGGCGTGCGCTCGGGCGCTTCCATCAGCGCACGCGCATCGCGCAGCGCGTCGCTGTAATCCGTGGTGCCGTGCGTGGCGTCCAGCGCCGCAGCCAGAGGCACGCACTCGGCCAGCACCTCGGCGCCCCAGGTGGTCAGCGGCACGGCCTGGCCGGCGCGCTGCAGCAGCAGGCCCGGCTCGCGGCCGCGCTCGGCCGTGAGGTGCTGGTTCTGCTGGAGCTCGGCGATCTCCTCGGGCGTGTCGGGCGGGCTGTCGGACAGCAGGCAGTGCAGCAAGAACACGTCCAAGAGGCGCATGGTCTGCGCCGTGATGCCCACGGTGACGAAGGGATCGAGGTCCATCAAGCGCACCTCGACGTATTCCACGCCGCGCTCGCGCAGCGCGTGCAGCGGGCGCTCGCCGGTCTTCACCGTGCGCTTGGGGCGGATGGTGCCGTAGAACTCGTTCTCGATCTGCAGCAGGCTGGTACCTAGCTGGTTGTAGTCGCCGCCGGGGTTGCGCACGCCCACCGTCTCGTAGGCCGGATAGGGCTTGGTCAGCGCCTCGTGCAGCGAGTTGGCGTAGCCCTTGAGGCCGTTGTAGCTCACCGCCAGCGTGGCCTGGGCATCGCTCTGGTAGCCCAGGCGGCCCATGCGGAGCGAGGTGGCGTGCGGCAGGTACATGGCCTGGCCCTTGTCGCCCAACGGCAGCAGGCGGTGCTCGCGCCCCTGCACGAAGCAGGGGCACAGCGCGGGCGAGGCGCCGAACAGGTACAGCAGCACGAAGGCATGCCGGCGGAAATTGCGGATCAGCGCGAAGTAGTCATCGCTGCCCACCCCGGGCAGCGACCAGTTGTAGTGGATGCCCGAGATGGTCTGCATGCGCCGGCCATAGCGGTGGCCCAGGCCCATGCGGTAGACGCTCTTGGCGCGGCCCACGTTGGAGCTGCCATAGCGGCCGATCGGGATCGTCTCGTCGGTGGGCAGGCCGCAGGGCATGCTCGAGGCCCACATCAGCTCGCCGCCCTGGGCCTGCAGTGCGCGGTGCACGAACTGGTGCACCTCGGCCAGCTCGTTCAGGCAATCGTCCACGCCCTTGTGCGCGCCGGTGATCAGCTCCAGCTGCGATTCGCTGTAGTCGGTGGTGATCAGCGGGTGCGTGAGCGCCGAACCCAGCGCCGCCGGGTGCGGCGTCAGGGCCAGCCCCCCGCTGGGCAGCACGCGCAATCCCTCCTTTTCGATGCCGCGGCGTATCCCCGCCAGGGCATCGGCGGGGTAGGCGGTCAGTCGTTCCTGCAAAGTTCTCATATCTTTATTACCGATCTCGTGTCGGCCCGGAACTTAGCACGGCGCACGATTGCGCGTGTGGATCTGGCTTAAACCCTGGCCGCCAAGGCCTTGCTCACCTCGTTGGTCCCCTGCGCTGCGCCGCTTTGTGGTACTTGCTCGCCGGCGCGCTCAGTCACTTCCGAGAGGCGTGCGGCCAGTTGCTCGGGGGTGTCGGCGCCAATGCCTAGGTGAATACCCTGGGTCAGCGTGATGTGCGCCGCCTCGAAGGTGCCGGCGCCTGCGCACAGGATGGTGCGCGTGGGCGCGCTCTCGTGCGCCAGCACCAGCATGGCGGGCACCACGGCCTCGGGCTTCAGGGCGTCGAGCACCTCCTGGGGCATCAGGCCCTCGGTCATGCGTGTGGCGGCCGTGGGCGCCAGGGCGTTCACGTGGATGTTGTACTTGGCCCCCTCGATGGACAGGGTCTGCATCAGCCCCACCTGGGCCAGCTTGGCGGCGCCGTAGTTGGACTGGCCGAAGTTGCCGTACAGGCCGGTGGAGGATGTGGTCATCACGATGCGCCCGTACTGCTGGGCCACCATGTGCGGCCACACGGCCTTGCAGCAGTGCGCGGCGCCCATGAGGTGCACGTCCACCACCAGGCGGAAGTCGTCCATCTCCATTTTGCTGAACGACTTGTCGCGCAGGATGCCGGCGTTGTTCACCAGGATGTCCACCCGGCCCCAGGTGTCGATGGCCTGCTGCACCATGGCCTGCACGGCCACGTAGTCGGTGACGGATGCGCCGTTGGCAATCGCCTCGCCGCCGGCCGCGATGATCTCGTCGACCACGGCCTGCGCCGCCCCCACCGAGCCGCCCTTGCCATCCACCGCGCCGCCCAGGTCATTGACCAGCACCTTGGCGCCGCGCGCCGCCAGTGCCAGTGCATGCTGGCGGCCCAGGCCGCCACCGGCGCCCGTGACGATGGCCACACGGCCCTTGAAATCGATACCCATGGTCAATGTTCTCCTGTGGTGGTTGGCTTTGAAATGGCGGCCTGGATCGCGCCGCGGCAGCGCAGCGACTGTAAGCCACATCGCGCCGCAGGCCGGTACCGTGCGTGACTGCTGGCCGTGCAGGCAAAATCGCGGCTGGCGCCCCACCCTCGCCCGGGCGCCGGGCACTTGCGCCCCTTTCCCCCTCTCCAAGGATCTCCCATGAAAGCAACCTGGAACGGCGTGACCATCGCCGAAAGCGACGACACCGTGGTGGTCGAAGGCAACCACTACTTCCCCGAAGCCTCGCTCAAGCGCGAGTACGTCACCTTCAGCAACCACAAGACCATGTGCGCCTGGAAAGGCCAGGCCAGCTACCTCTCGCTGCTGGTCAACGGCGAAATGAACACCGACGCCGCCTGGTTCTACGCCGATCCCAAGCCCGAGGCCGACGAGATCCGTGGCCGCGTGGCCTTCTGGAAGGGCGTGAAGATCGAGGCCTGAAACGCGGCAGCAGTTATCCCTGCCAGCACTGGACAATCATGTGGATAAGTTTTGGCAAGCCCTGTATGGCATCGCCAAGCCATTGATTCACAAGGGAAACCAATGCAACGCCCATTTTTTGGGCAGCCCGGCACGGCCGACATCTGCGGGTTATCCCTGATGGCACTGGACAATCGTGTGGATAACCCCGGACAAGTTCTGTATGACCGATGCAAGTGCTTGATTCACAAGGCAATACTACGCACCGCCCATTTTTGAGGCAGCGCCGGACCGCTCACCACCCGCCGGTTATCCCAGCCTTCGCTGGACAATCATGTGGATAAGTTTTGGCAAGTTCTGTATGGGCGATCCAAGTCATTGATTCACAACGGGAATGGATGCGGCGCCTGTTTTTTAGGCAAAGGGCGTCCGGTTATCCCTGCCAGCACTGGACAATCATGGGGATAACTCTGGAGAACCGCTGTATGACCGTCCCAAGTGCTTGATTTGCAAGGCTTATCCCTGCGTTGATGAAAATTCAGGCACTTCGGCAAAGACCCTGTGAAGCCCCCTCTGCTTTCAATTTGATAGCATCGCGGCCCGCACTTTGTCCACGCCCATGACCGCACCCGCCCTCCCCTGCAGCCCCGCTTCCGAACGCAACCAGCCCCCCATCCTGGCGGTGCTGCGCGGGTTGCTGCCCGATACCGGCACGGCGCTCGAGATCGCCAGCGGCACCGGCCAGCACGCCGCCTTCTTCGGCGCCGCCTTGCCCGGCTGGGCCTGGCAGCCCACGGACCTCAAGGACGAGCTGTTCTTCGCCATCGCCGGCTGGGCCCTGCAGGCCGGTGCCACCAACGTGCAGCCCGCCGTGCTTCTGGACGTGCGCTCAGGCACCTGGCCCGATGGCCAGGCGCCCTTTGCCCAGCCCTTCGACCTCATCTACTGCGCCAACATGCTGCACATCGCCCCCTGGGCCTGCTGTGCGGGGCTGATGCAGGGCGCGGCGCGCCACCTGGCACCCGGCGGCCGGCTGGTCACCTACGGGCCCTACATCGAAGACGGCGTACCCACCTCGCCGGGCAACCAGGGCTTCGACGCCACCCTGCGCGCCCAGAACCCGGCCTGGGGCATCCGCAACCGCGCCGACGTGGAGCGCGAAGCCGCAGCCGCCGGCCTGCACCTGGCCGAGCGCCACGCCATGCCCTCCAACAACCTTTTGCTGGTGTGGCAACGCACCCCAGCCCCAGGCAACACCGCATGACCCAGCCCGCCATCCCTTTCTTCACCGCCCGCATCGAGCCCGATGGCGCCCAGTGCGATGCCTGGCCCGAACAGCCCCTGCTCCTCTCCATCGAGCAGGGCGGCATCGACTGGCCCAGCTCCTGCCGCAACGGCACCTGCCGCACCTGCATCGGCCAGCTGGTGGAAGGCCGCGTGCGCTACGACATCGAATGGCCGGGCCTGTCGCCCGAGGAAAAGGCCGAGGGCTGCGTGCTGCCCTGCGTGGCCTACCCCGAGACCGATGTCGTGATCCAGGGCAGCATGATTTAGGAAGCCCCCCTGGGTCGCTTCGCGCCTTCCCCCCAGGGGGACGCCGCCCCTGCGGCGGGGCGGCCCTTGCACGGCGGCACTGGTCTTGGGGCGCGCCAGTTTTTCGGGCACACGAACGTATCAGCCGCTGATTTGCGCCAACATGGCGCCCCTGCGTGGACGCAGGACTGCCCGGGTGCATTAAAATCAGTAACTTCCGGGGCAATATGCTCCGTCGACGTGCGGCAGCGCCGCATCGCATGTTCTTTGGGCGGTTTCTTGGAGGTGTGTGCCGTGTGGCGACCTCCGGCCACGGGAACCTGCGCTGCGCACGCTCGCCAGCCGTCCCCACAGAAAGCCCAAGCCTTCCATGAACACCCCCCTCACCCCCGTGCCGATCTCGCCCGTCGAGGACATCGTGGCCGAGATGCGCGCCGGCCGCATCGTCATCCTGGTGGATGAAGAAGACCGCGAAAACGAAGGCGACCTGGTGCTGGCCGCCGACCATGTCACTCCCGAGGCCATCAACTTCATGGCCCGCTTCGGCCGCGGCCTGATCTGCCTGACGCTGAGCCGCGAGCGCTGCGAGCGCCTGCGCCTGCCGCCCATGGTCACACGCAACGGCACCAAGCACGCCACCGCGTTCACCGTGTCGATCGAGGCGGCCGAGGGGGTGACCACCGGCATCTCCGCGGCCGACCGCTCACGCACCGTGCAGGCCGCCGTGGCACCCAACGCCCGCGCCGAAGACCTGGTGCAGCCCGGCCACATCTTCCCGCTGCAGGCGGTGGACGGCGGCGTGCTCATGCGCGCCGGCCACACCGAAGCCGGCTGCGACCTGGCCGTGATGGCCGGCTGCAGCCCCGCCTCCGTGATCTGCGAGATCATGAAGGACGACGGCACCATGGCCCGCCTGCCCGACCTGCAGCTCTTCGCGGCCGAGCATGGCTTGAAGATCGGCACCATCGCCGACCTGATCGAGTACCGCAGCCGCAACGAAACGCTGGTACAGAAGGTCGGCACGCGCACGCTGCAGACCGCCGCCGGCGAGTTCACCGTGCACGCCTTCCGCGACCAGCCCAGCCAGGCCGTGCACCTGGCGCTGGTCAAGGGCCAGTGGGGCGCCGACGACGTGGTGCCCGTACGCGTGCACGAGCCCCTGTCGGTGTTCGACGCGCTCGAGGTCAACCGCTCCATGCACTCCTGGGGCCTCGATTCGAGCCTCCAGTACCTGGCCGCCCAGGGCAAGGGTGTGGCCGTGCTGCTCAACTGCGGCGAGACGGCCGAGCAACTGCTCGAACAGTTCGAAGGCACGGCCCGCGCCGCCCAGGCGCCCGAACGCGGCCGCATGGACCTGCGCACCTATGGCGTGGGCGCGCAGATCCTGCGCGAGTGCGGCGTGCACAAGATGCAGCTCATGGGCCAGCCCCGCCGCATGCCCAGCATGGCCGGCTACGGCCTCGAAATCACCGGCTTCATCCCCAAAGAGTAAAAGAACAGGATCACCACTATGTTTGGCGCAGAAAAAGGAACAGCGGACAGGCTGGACGGCAGGAAGCTGCACATCGGCATCGTGCAGGCCCGCTTCAACGAGAGCATCACCAACGCCCTGGCCGCGGCCTGCCGTGCCGAGCTGCAGGCCCTGGGCGTGCAGGAAAAGCACATCACCCACGTGCTGGTGCCCGGCGCGCTCGAAGTGCCCGTGGCCCTGCAGGCCATGTGCGAGGCCGACGAGTACGACGCGCTGATCGCGCTGGGCTGCATCATCCGCGGCGAGACCTACCACTTCGAACTGGTGGCCAATGAATCGGGCGCGGGCGTCACGCGCCTGTCGCTCGACTACCAGATCCCGATTGCCAACGCCATCATCACCACCGAAAACCTCGAGCAGGCCATTGCCCGCCAGAGCGAAAAAGGCACGGACGCGGCCCGCGTCGCCGTGGAGATGGCCAACCTGCTGGAAGACCTGTCATGAGCGAAAGCAACAACTACGGTGACGACGACAACGGCACCGGTGCCACCAGCAGCCACCCGGCCAAGCGCCCGCCCAAGCAGGCACGCACCGGCCTCAAGAGCACCGGCGTGCGCAAGGCGGCTTCCAAGTCGGCCCGCAGCCGCGCGCGCGAATTCGCGCTGCAGGCGCTGTACCAGCACCTGGTGGGCGGCAACGCGCCCGAGGCCATCGACGCCTTCACGCGCGACCTGGCCGGCTTTCACAAGGCCGACTCGGTGCACTACGACGCGCTGCTGCACGGCAGCATCAAGATGGCCGCCGACATGGACGCGCTGATCACCCCGCTGCTGGACCGCAAGATGGCCGAGATCTCGCCCATCGAGCACGCCGTGATGTGGATCGGCGTGTACGAGTTCCAGCACTGCCTCGACGTGCCCTGGCGCGTGGTGCTCAACGAGTGCATCGAGCTGGCCAAGGAATTCGGCGGCACCGACGGCCACAAGTACGTGAACGCCGTGCTCAATGGCCTGGCCCCGCGCCTGCGCGCCGCCGAAGTCGCAGCCGACAAGGGTGCTGCAGCCGCAGCAGCAACAGCCCCCAGCGACGCAGCAGCACCCGAGGGCGGCGAAGACGCCCAGGCCTGATTGGCCGAGCCTCATCGCAGGCTTTCCTGCCCCGGGCATGCACGGCCCGGCGGGCTCCCCCCACAATGCCCCGCGCGGGCAGGACCTCCACCCAGCCATGAAATTCTCCTCGCGCGCCGAGCGCATCGAACCGTTTTACGTGATGGAGGTGGCCAAGGCCGCCCAGGCCCTGGCACGCGAGGTGGCGACCACCAGCGAGCCGATGATCTTCTTGAACATCGGCGAGCCCGACTTCACCGCCCCGCCTCTGGTGCAGGAGGCCGCCGCCCGCGCCGTGCGCAACGGCGCCACCCAGTACACAAACGCCCTGGGCCTGGAGCCCCTGCGCGAGCGCATCAGCGCCTGGTATGCACAGCGCTTCGGCGTCAACGTGCCGGCCCGGCGCATCGTGGTCACGGCCGGGGCATCGGCTGCGCTGCAGCTTGCCTGCCTGGCGCTCATCGAGTCCGGCGACGAGATCCTCATGCCCGACCCGAGCTATCCCTGCAACCGCCACTTCGTGAGCGCAGCGGACGGCAAGGCCGTGCTCGTCCCTACCACCGCAGCCGAGCGCTACCAGCTCAGCGCCGAGAAGGTGCGCGCCGCCTGGACCGACAAGACCCGCGGCGTGCTGCTGGCCTCGCCATCGAACCCCACGGGCACGTCCATCGCGCCCGGCGAGCTGCGCCGCATCCACGAAGTCGTGCGTGCGCACGACGGCATCACGCTGATCGACGAGATCTACCTGGGCCTGTCGTACGAAGAAGAATTCGGCCACACGGCGCTGGCCATCGACGAGAACATCGTCAGCATCAACAGCTTCAGCAAGTACTTCAACATGACCGGCTGGCGCCTGGGCTGGATGGTGGTGCCCGAGGCCATGGTGCCCGTGGTCGAGCGCCTGGCGCAGAATTTGTTCATCTGCGCGAGCACCGTCTCGCAGCATGCGGCGCTGGCCTGCTTCGAGGCCGAGAGCATTGCGGAGTACGAGCGGCGGCGGGCGGAGTTCAAGGCACGGCGCGATTTCTTCATTCCCGCGCTGCAGTCGATGGGGCTGTCGGTGCCTGTCATGCCGGATGGTGCTTTTTATGCCTGGGCGGATTGCTCCGAGGCTGCATCGCGACTGGGTGTGAAGGGCAGCTGGGATTTTGCGTTTGAGGTGATGAAGCGGGCGCACGTGGCGATTACGCCGGGGCGGGATTTTGGGACTGCTGAGACGGAGAGGTTTGTGCGGTTCTCTACTGCGAATTCGATGGCGCAGTTGGAGGAGTCGGTTGCTCGGTTGCGTCGTTTGTTGGGGTGATCTGAGTAGTGGTTAGGTCTGCTCTTTTTTTGAAGGCGGAGGCCGGGTCTCGGCCCGGCGGCCGAGGTACCTTTCTTTGCTTCGCCAAAGAAACGTACCCCAAAGAAAGGCG
>NZ_AKJX01000203.1 GCF_000276605.1 Acidovorax sp. CF316
GGCCACCAACGGCGGCGCCCTGCCAGTGAACCACGAGTACGGCTACGGCGCCATCGACGCGCTGGCCGCCGTGCGCGCGGCCGCGGGCTGGGCGCTGCTGCCCGCGCAGAAGACCGCCACCCAGGCCGCCCCCCTGGGCAGCCCCCTGGCCCTGGCGGACGACGGCCCGGCCGCCACCAGCAGCCTCACGCTGCAGGGCAGTGGCATCGGCAAGCTCGAGTTCGTGGACCTGTCCATCACCTCCAACCACACCAACGTGGGCAACCTGGAGATCACGCTCACCAGCCCTGCCGGCACGCGCAGCACGGTATCGGTGGTGCGCGACTGCAAGGACACCGGTGGCAATGCCGTGACCTGCGGCGCCGCGCTGGAAGGGGGCTTCACCTTCGGCATCGTGCGCCTGATGGGCGAGGCCGCCGACGGCAACTGGACCCTGTCCGTGCGCGACGGCAAGACGGGCGAGACCGGCAGCGTCTCTGCCTGGAGCATCAAGGCCTATGGCTACTGATGGGTTGCACCGCATGCCCTGCAGCACCCCATTCCATTCCCCCGAACACTTGCCGAGGTCCCGCACCATGAAGAAGCTCTCCCCACTCACTACCCTGCGCCGTGCCGCGGTGGTCCTGGCCGCCTGTGCCGCCGCCACCGGCGCGCTGGCCGCCACCACCGCCCACTACTTCGATGGCGACACCCAGCGCACCATCACGCTCGACACCAGCCAGGTCGCCATCATCACCCCCACGCACGAAGCGGGCAGCACCCAGGCGCGCAGCGTGGGCGAGGGCAGTGCACCCCTGGTGCAACTGCAGCCCGCCAACCAGAGCGTGGCCAAGGGCGCCGGCACGCACATCTCGCCCGTGTACCGCGAGGGCAACTCCCCCGCGGGCCGGCTGATGGCGCTGCCCGGTGGCGTGATCGTGAAGTTCAACGCCGACTGGAGCGACGCCCAGGTGCGCGCCTGGGCCCAGGCCAAGGGCCTCACGGCGACCCAGCGCCTGGGCACCCTGGGCAATTGGTACATCATTGCCACGGCCCCTGGCAGCGCCGCGCTGGAGCTGGCCAACAGCCTCAAGGCCGGCGGCGAGGTGCTGGCCGCCATGCCCAACTGGTGGAAGCAGACCGCGGCCCGGTAACGGAGTGCTGAAGGGCCTGGCCAGCGCCGCAGCCCGCCCCCTGCGTGGGGCGCGGCTGTGCCATGATGCGCGCGCGGTGCACCCGCCGCGCAGGCCCTCGACGACCATGTCCCCCGTTCTCGCACGCCCGTTCTTCAACCTGTCGGTGGTCCGCACGCCCTTGTCCGGGCTGGTCGAGCAGTTCGCCGGGCTGCCCCCGCTGGTGGCGCGGCGGGCGGAGCACACCGCGCTGGCCTTCCCAGTGCAAGGCTACCAGCGGGGCACTTTGCCGCTGCTGCTGTGGTCCCCTGCCTGCGATCCAGGGCTCACGGCGGTCATGCCGGGCGTCGCTTCGGGCGACTATTTCGTGGTGGCGTATGCGTGCGAGCGCTTTGGCCACGACGGTGTGGCCGTGCGCAGCAGCGGCACTGCGTCGGATGCAGAACCCATCAACGAATTCATCACCTACGCCGGCAAGCGCATGCAGCGCGCCGTGCGCGCGATGAAGGACTCGCCGCGCTGGGACTTCTACCAGCAGGGCGAGCCACTGCCGTTCGAGGCCGTGCAGGCCTACACTGCCCGCCGCGTGCGCGACCGCCTGCAGCGCGAGGCCGTGCTCGACTACCTGCACGCCTGGGGCGCGCCCGTGCGCGATGCCGCGTTCTGGCAAAGTGCGCAGCAGGCCGTCACCCTGGCGTCTGCCAACCCCCGGTGAAGCAAGGACCGATCGAACCATGGACGCAACACCGGCCGGATTCGCCGCAACCCTTGTCGACCGGTGCTATGGGCGCCTGGTACTGCCCCTGCTGCTGGGCCTGCTGGCTGCCGTGGCGCTCACGCAGTGGGTGGCATGGTTCACGGGCGGCATGGGCATCTGGCTGGTGCTGGGGGCCGCCGGCATCGGCATCCTGTGGCACGCCGATGCCATGGCTGCCGCCGCGGGCAAGCCCGCGACCGTGCGCACCCCCGTCGGAACGCCAGCGGACTTTGCCTGGCAGGGCGAGCCCTGGACCATCTCCCGCCCCGTCGCCGCGTTCGGCCTGTGCCTGCTCGGCCTGGTCTGGGGCGGGCTCATCGGCTGGTGGACCGGCGCACTCTGGGTCGGCGCCGCCGCGGTCGCCGTGGCACCGGCTCCCATCGCCTTGCTCTGGGCGCTGGGCAACGGCCGGCCCATGCCCTGGGGCTACACGGCGTTTGCGGCCTGCGCGCTGCTGTCGGGTGTCGGGGTGCTGTGGGGGCTGGTGCACGCGATGGGGTGAGCCATGGGGCGTTGCCGAATGGAGTCGCTCGGCCGAACTGCACTGGACAGATGCCCTGCGGGGCCAACCAGCCAAAGCGAAACGGGGCGATGCATGAAGCAGGAAGAGGCGGCAGCGCTGTACGAGATCTATGAACGCGCGTTGGCCGTGCTGTCAGAAGCCGAGCCTGTGATCCAGGCGTTGCCTGACGACGAAGAGCGGCGTTCTGCCTTTCGCAGCCATGGCGAGGTCATCGTCAAGGTTCTTTCCTCCCTGCGTGCTCCCCTGGTGCGGGAGTATCCGGCGCTGGATACGAGCAGCCCCGCAGAAGACGAGCCCGACACCTTGCTCGACCCAGAAGAGCAAGAGGTCGTGAACCGCTTGACGCCAGAGCAGATACAGCGCATCGACGCGCAATTGCTGGCCGACTGTGCAGCCGGGTGGTGGCGCAAGTCCGCGCGCATTGTCGGCACAGCCTGGCAGGTACTCTCCAAGGAGCTTCCCGATGTGCCCGTTGGCTTCTACGCCCAGCGCGTGATGGCGCTTGCGGAGGCGGGCAGTCTCGAAGCGCAAGGGAATCTGCACTACATGCGTTTCAGTGAGGTTCGCCTGCCGCGCGGAGCAGAAAGTCCCTGATGCTGCCCGCCGCGCCTGCCTGATGTCATTCCCCCAAAATGCAGCCCGGCGACACCCCATGAACGAACTGCTCGACCTTTTCTTGGACTTGCTCACCGCTCCGCGCATGCTGGTGTCGCTGGTGGCCGGGGTCGTCGCCGCAGTCCTCCTGGCCGCCCATGTGCCCTGGTTCAGCGGCAGCATGGGCCTGGCGATGGTGATTGTGTCGCCCGTGGCAGGGATGGTGTGGGGAGCCCGAGCGGAGCAGGTGGCCCAGAGGCGGGCGGCACGGGGCCAGCGCGCTTCCAGGGTGTTCCTGGCACTGGCGCTGTGCGCCGCGGGCCTGGCGTGGATGTTCATGGGGCGTCCGCTGGTCGAATCTCTCGAGGGGCGCTTCGCCGTGCTGGCCTGTGCCCCGTTTGCCGTGGGCGGCTTGTATTCCCTGGTGCTCTGGCGCCCCGTGCCGATTCGGCCCCTGCTGTTCGCAACTGCCTCGCTGTAGTCCGGTGCGGGCGCCCTCTGGTGGCTGCTGGCCGCGCAGGGGTACTTGTGAGCGGTGCGGCAAGCGCCTGCCTGGCGGGCAAAACAAGAGGAGCAAAAGAAAACGGGGCTGCGAAGCCCCGTCGTGCATTCTGAAGGGTGTTTCCGCTCAGGGCCGGGCGGCCCGGCGCTTCTTCTCGAAGGCCACACACTCCTGCACCGACAGCAGGTCGTTGTTGTCCGCGTCGGCCGCCTCGAAGTAGGCCATGCGCGTTTCCACGACCTCCTTGAAGGAGAGCTTGCCGTCACCGTCCTTGTCGGCGGCGGCCAGGCGCTTGATGCGGCCCTTGCCCATGCGCGGCACCTGGGCCAGTTCGAGCAGCACGACGTGGCCGCTGGCGTCCGGCCCCAGGCTGTGCCAGCTCTGCACGATGTCCTGGTGGAACTCGTCGAGCGAGACATTGCCGTCGTGGTCCAGGTCGGCCGCCGTGCAGATGGCCTGCAGGCGGTCACCGGCAGCGCGGCCGGGGCCCTTCTTGTGGGCATGGGGGGCGGCGGCCGGCTTGGCTGCGGCGGGGGTGTCGGCGGTCTGTGCGATGGCCGCCGTGCTCAGTGACAGGGTGCAAACGGCCGCGCAGAGCAGGGGGATGGCGCGGTTCATCAGGCTTGGGTTCTTCATGGTCGGGTCCTCCTGTCTCACCACCACCAGCGTTGGCTGGGGCTGCGGTTGCACTGCCACACCATGGCGGGTTGCCCCTGGCGGATCTGGCCGTCCACCACGTCCAGGCACTTGCCCGACAGCTGGCTCACGATCTGCCCGCCACGTGTCGCCCAGTTCTGGCTGGGGGCGCCCGAGCACGACCACAGCACCACCCGGGCGCCGTCGCGCGGGTCGCCGCGCTCCACGTCCAGGCAGAAGTCGCGCACGCGGATCTCGCCGCCGCGGCCTACGCGAAAGCGCTGCGAATCCGTGCCATTGCAGGCAAACACCTGCAGCGGGTTGCCAGGGCGGAAGTTGCCCTTGCTCACGTCCAGGCACAGGTTGCCGTTGACGCGGATCTCGCCGCCCCGGCCGCCGCCGCCACCGTTGCCATAGTCGGGGTAGTCGGGCCGGCGGTCGTTGTCGTGCTTGTTGTGGTTGGCCAGCAGCGCAATGCCCGCAATGGCGGCCACGGCCGCGACGGCGGCGCCTGCGTTGTTGGAGCTGTTGTTGCCATTGCCCTGGGCATAGGTGCGCGTGATCTTGAAGCGCCCGCCGCAGCCGCCATTGGTCCACAGCTCGCGGTTGGTGAGGTCGTAGCCCCAGGTGCGGTTGAAGCGGCAGGCGCCCTGGGTTTGCTCGGCCAGGTCCACCTGGGTCACGTCGTCCGCCAGGCGGGCCGAGGTGTAGCCGCCGTTGGAGCGCAGGTCCACGAACTGGTCCTGTGCCTGCGCGGCATGGGTCTGGATGAGCATCAGCGGAACGCACAGCAGCCAGGCGTGCCGTGGTCGGGTCGGGTGTGTTTTCATGGCTTCTTTCCTCCTTGTCGCAATGGGCTACTTGCTGCAGCCGTACCGGTGCGCCCCGGGGCGGCTCGGCAGCTATCTCTTGTTGCGCATTATGTGGGTTCCGTGTGCTGCCATGGAGACTGCAAGGCATCTACTTGTTACCAGGCAGCCACTATCATCGATGTCCAACATCCCTGAGGCATTGCCGCCCATGCTCGCCACCGCTGCTGTCCTGATCTGGCTGACCGGGCTGGCCCACTCCATCCTGGGCGAGCGCTACATCCTCATGCGACTTTTCCGGCGCGAGGACAGCCTGCCCAGGGTGCTGGGCAGCACGGCCTTCACCGCCGGCACGCTGCGCTTCGTGTGGCACCTCATCACCGTGGTGTGGTGGGCCCTGGCCTGCCTGGTGTTCGCGCTCGGCCGCGGCCCGGTATCCCGGGACGATGTGCTCCTGGTCGTCGGCGTGACCGCTCTGGTGTCTGCCGCCTTTCCGCTGTATTTCACCCGCGGCAGGCACCTGTCGTGGGTCGTGTTCCTGGCCGTGGGGGTGCTGCTCTTGGCCAGCCGAAGCGCAATGATGGCCTGACGCCCAACGCAGCCGCGGTGAAGCACCCCAGTCAGCAGACCAGCGCGCAGGCCAGCACGACTGGTGCAGCCAGCGTCACGCGGGGGCGTCCTCCAGCAGGCAGCGACGTGCGCAAGCCAGGTAGTGGGCCAGCGGCGGCGTGGTGAAGTCGCTCTGCTTGGCCAGGTCGTCCCACAGCCGCACGCGCACCGCGTCGTGGGCGTGCGGGCGTGCGAGGAACTCCTGTGCCTCTTCGGGTTTGAACACGCCGCCCTGCAGCTGCAGGCTGCGCCGCGAATCCTCGGACAGGGCCGCCAGGTACTGCGGCTGTACCGCGCACAGGTAGCGCTTGGCATCCACATGCCAGCGGATCGCGTCGAGCACGCGCTCGGAAAACAGCCCGCGCAGAAAGGGCAGGGCGTAGAACTGGTGCAGGTCGTCGACGCCGCGCAGCGTGGGCGATTCGCCCAGGTCGTTGAGCAGATGGCCCAGGTCGTGCAGCAGCGCGGCGGTGATCAGCTCGTCGTCGGCGCCCGACTGCTCGGCCAGGTGGGCGCACTGCAGCGCATGTTCGAGCTGCGTGACCGGCTCGCCGCTGTACTGCGCCGCACCCTTGCGCGTGAACAGGGTGCGGATGTCATCCAGTGTCAGTGCCATGGCGTGCGCCCCTTTTTTGCGTATCTGTCTATCAGGCCGCGACCGTGCGCCGCGCGCCCGGGTTGGTAGCCGGTACCGCTTGCGCTGAGTGCCGGGCCTCGTAGTTCAGGCGCGTGCGCTCGCGGCTGTTCATCACGTGGTCGTGCATGGCCTGGCCGGCGGCCTCGGCGTCGCCCGCGGCGATGGCCTTGACGATGGCCCGGTGCTCGCGCGAGTACACGGCCATCGATTCCTCCGTGAGGTTCTGGCGGCGGAACAGCGACAGCTCGTTGACCAGCTTGCGGTAGGTGGCCACCAGCTTGGCATTGCCGGCCAGCTCCAGCAGCCGGTCGTGGAACTGCAGGTTGAAGCGGTGGTAGTCCTGCGCATTGCCGCCCTTGACGGCCTGGTCCATGGCATCGACCAGCTGGCGCAGATCGCGCACCTCGGTGGCGGTGGCGGTCTGCGCGAGCTTGCGGCCCACGTACAGGTCCATCACGGCGCGCACCTCGAAGATCTCCAGCGCCTCCTCGATCGGCACGGCGCGCACGAACACGCCGCGGTTCTTCTCGGTGCGCACCAGGCCGGTTTCCTCCAGCAGGCGAAAGGCCTCGCGCACCGGCCCGCGCGACACGCCCAGCTGGTCGGCCAGCGTGGCTTCGGTGAGCTTGGCGCCGGGCAACAGGGTGCCGTCCAGAATCATGCGCTCGATCTCGTTTTGCACCAGCTTGGGCAGCGAATTGCCCTGAAGCTGTGCAATGGTGGTCTGGGTGCTGGAAGGGGGTTTCGCCATGGGGTGCAATGGTACGTCGCAGAGTACAGATTGTCTACAATCTACGGTATGGAATAGACAATCAACCGGGTTGGCCTGCATTTTGCATCAGCAATGTGTCATGAAGATGACTTGTCGCGTCGGCATATTCGCCGCTTCTCTGACCCGGAGTTCTTCCATGCAAATTGCCAAACACTTCATTGCTGCAGCCCTCGGGCTGGTTCTTGCCGCTGCCGCCCATGCGGAAAAGACCGAGCTCGTGGTCTACACCGCGCTCGAGACGGACCAGCTCAAGGCTTACCAGGAGGCCTTCAACAAGGTGCACCCCGACATCGCCATCAAGTGGGTGCGCGACTCCACCGGCGTCATCACCGCCAAGCTGCTCGCCGAAAAAGCCAACCCCCAGGCCGACGCCATCTGGGGCGTGGCCGCCTCCAGCCTGGCCCTGTTCGACAAGAGCGGCATGCTCGAGCCCTATGCGCCGTTGAACCTCGACGCGCTGATGCCGCAGTACCGCGACAAGAAGGCCACCCCCGCCTGGTGGGGCATGGACGTGTTTGGCGCCGTGGTGTGCTTCAACACGGTCGAGGCCAAGAAGAAGAACATTGCCCTGCCTACGACCTGGAAGGACCTGCTCAAGCCCGAGTTCAAGGGCCAGGTGGTGATGCCCAACCCCGCCTCTTCGGGCACCGGCTATTTCGACGTGGCCGCCTGGCTGCAACTGTGGGGCGATGACAACGGCAAGGGCGGCGGCTGGAAGTACATGGACGCGCTGCACGAGAACATCGCCCAGTACACGCACTCGGGCTCCAAGCCCTGCAACATGGCGGCGGCTGGCGAGTTCGTGGCAGGCATTTCGTTCGAGTACCGCGGCTACACCAACAAGGCCAAGGGCGCGCCCATCGAACTGGTGTTCCCCAAGGAAGGCCTGGGCTGGGACCTGGAAGGCTTTGCCGTCTACAAGGGCACCAAGAAGCTCGACGCAGCCAAGAAGCTGGCCGACTGGGCTTCGTCCAAGGACGCGATGATCCTGTACGGCAAGAACTTCGCCATCACCGCGCAGCCCGGCGTGGCGCCAAAGCTGGCCCACATCCCTGCCGACTACGAGGCGCGCCTGATCAAGATGGACTTCGACCAGTCGGCCACCGGCCGTGAGCGCGTGCTGGCCGAATGGACGCGCCGCTACGACACCAAGAGCGAAGCGAAGAAGTGATGTTCGCCCCCCGAGAGGCCCTGGACGGGCGCGGCGGTGAGCCGCTGCCCGCAAAGGCGACCATGCACACCCCCACTACCGCCGGCGATACCTACCTGGAACTGCATGGCGTGCACAAGCGCTATGGCGGTTTCACGGCGCTGGAGAGCATCGACCTGGCGATCGCACGCGGCGAGTTCGTGTGCTTCCTGGGCCCCTCGGGCTGCGGCAAGACCACACTGCTGCGCACCATCGCGGGCCTGGAGACGCAGACCGCCGGGCGCATCCTGCAGGCCGGGCGCGACATCTCGGTGCTGCCGCCCGCGCAGCGCGACTACGGCATCGTGTTCCAGTCCTACGCGCTGTTCCCCAACCTCAGCATTGCCGACAACGTGGCCTACGGTCTGGTCAACCGACGCCAGCCGCGCGCGCAGATCGCTGCCCGTGTGGATGAGCTCCTGGCCCTGGTCGGCCTGCCCGGCAGCGGCGGCAAGTACCCGGCGCAGATGTCCGGCGGCCAGCAGCAGCGCGTGGCGCTGGCGCGTGCGCTGGCCACCTCGCCCGGGCTGCTGCTGCTCGACGAGCCGCTGTCGGCGCTCGACGCCATCGTGCGCGTGCGCCTGCGCAACGAGATCCGCGCGCTGCAGCGCGAGTTGGGCGTGACCACCGTGATGGTCACGCACGACCAGGAGGAGGCGCTGTCCGTGGCCGACCGCATCGTGGTCATGAACCATGGCGTGATCGAGCAGGTCGGCACGCCCGCGCAGGTCTACCGCGAGCCGGCCTCGCCCTTCGTGGCCGAATTCATCGGCAAGGTCAACCGCCTGCAGGCCGTGGCAGAGGGCGGTGGCTGGTTCCGCTGTGGCGACAAGCGCCTGCAGTGCGCCCCCGGCGCGGGCGCTGATTTTCGCGCCGGCCGGGCGGTGCAGCTGTACCTGCGGCCCGAGGACCGCATCGTCGGCACGCTGGGGGACGACACCCCGGGCCTGTGCACCGGCCGCGTGCTGCGCATCGAGTTCCTGGGCGGCAACTGCCTGGCCGAGGTGGATGTGGACGGCCTGCCGGGCCAGCCGCTGCAGCTGCAGTACTCGCTCAACCAGATGGACGAGTTCGGCGTGCGCGAAGGCGCGCTGCTGCGCTTTGCGCTGCGCATGGACCGGCTGCGCGTGTTCCCCGCCGCCGAAGGAGTGCAGGCATGAACGCCATGGCGGCCACCGTGGCCGCGCCCCCGCTGCGCCAGCGCCTGCACTGGAGCGACCGAATCGCCCACGGGGGGCTTCTGGCCATCGTGCTGCTGCTGGTGCTGGGCCTGCTGGCGCCGCTGGTGGCCATTCTCTCGCAGTCGCTGCAGGGCAACGGCGCGGGTGCCGGCCTGTCGGCTTTCACCTCCTACCTGGCATCGCCCGCGCTGCTGGGCAGCCTGTGGAACAGCGTCTGGGTGTCGCTGCTGGTCACGGCCATCGTGGTGCCGCTGGCTTTCACGTTTGCCTACGCGCTCACGCGCAGCTGCATGCCGGGCAAGGCCGTGCTGCGCAGCACCATGCTGCTGCCGCTGCTGGCGCCCTCGCTGCTGTCAGCCATCTCCATGATCTACTGGTTCGGCAACCAGGGCATTGCCAAGGACTTCTGGCAGGGCCTGGGTTTCAGCGGCATCTACGGCGCCCCCGGCATCGTGCTGGCGCAGTGCTTTGCCACCTTTCCGCATGTGCTGATGATCCTGGTCACGGCCCTGTCGCTGGCCGATGCGCGCCTGTACGAAGCCGCCGACGCCATGGGTACGGGCATGGTGCGCAAGTTCTTCACCATCACGCTGCCGGGCGCCAAGTACGGGCTGATATCGGCCGCGCTGGTCTGCTTCACGCTGGTGATCACCGATTTCGGCGTCCCCAAGGTGGTGGGCGGCAACTTCAACGTGCTGGCCACCGATGTGTTCAAGCTCGTCATCGGCCAGCAGGATTTTCAGCGCGGCGCCGTGGTGGCCCTGTTGCTGCTGCTGCCCGCGGTGCTGACCTTTGGTGTCGATGCCCTGGTGCTGCGCAAGCAGACCGCCACGCTCACGGCGCGCGCCGTGGCCCTGGTGCCCCGGCCGCGCCGTGGTTTCGACACGCTGATGGCGCTGTACTGCCTGGCCATCGCGGCCCTGGTGCTGGCCATGTTCGGCATGGCGGTGTTCGCCTCGTTCGCCAAGTTCTGGCCCTACAACCTCGCGCCCAGCCTCAACCACTACGTGGCCGGGCTGGTGGACGCGGGGGTGTCCACTGCGCTGTTCAACAGCCTGAAGCTCGCCGCCGGCACCGCCGTGGTGGGCACGCTGGTGGTCTTCGTGGGCGCCTACCTGCTGGAGAAGACGCGCGGCATGGACGCGCTGCGCCCCGTGGTGCGCCTCTTGGCCACCTTGCCCATGGCCGTGCCCGGCCTGGTGCTGGGCCTGGGGTACATCTTTTTCTTCAATGCGCCCGGCAACCCGCTGAACATGCTGTACCAGACGCTGCCGCTCATGGTGCTGTGCACCGTGGTGCACTTCTACACCACGGGCCACATCACCATGGTCACGGCGCTCAAAGCCATTGATGCGGAGTTCGAATCTGTCTCGGCCTCGCTCAAGGTGCCGCAGTACAAGACCTTCTGGCGCGTGACCCTGCCGATCTGCCTGCCCGTGCTGCTCGACGTGTCGCGCTACTTCTTCATCAACGCCATGACCACCATCTCGGCCGTGGTGTTTTTGTACTCGCCCGACACGCGCCTGGCCTCGCTGGCCATCCTCAACCTCGACGAAGCCGGCGACACCGGCCCCGCCGCCGCCATGGCCGTGCTCATCGCCGCCACCTCGGCCGTGGTCACGCTGGCGTACCTGGGCCTTGGCAAGCTCGTCGACAAGCGCACCCAGGCCTGGCGGGCACCGGCAAGATGAAGCACCCCCTGAGTCGCTTCGCGCCTTCCCCCTCTCTCGTCTCGCTACGCGAGTCGGGAGGGGGACGCTCCCGGTGCAGCGGGGCGGCCCTTGCACGGGAGCACTTGCCTTGGACGCGCCAGTTTCATGCCCCCTGGGTCATACGCAGCACTGTGGATATCTGAAATGCACCCCCGCCTTGCCATCTTCGACCTGGACAACACCTTGCTCACCGGCGACAGCGAGGTGCTGTGGCTCGACTACCTGCGTGCCAAGGGTCTGCTCGATGCCACCATGGCCGAGCGCAATGCCGACATGGACCGCCGCTACCACGCCGGCACCGTCGCGCCCGATGCGTTCTGCAGCTTCTACGCCGCGCTGTTCGCCGGCCGCACGCCGCAACAATGGCAGCCCCTGCTGGACGGGTGGTTCAGCCATGTGATCGCCCCGCGCATCCCCGAGTCCGCACACGCGCTGGTGCAGCGCCACCGTGATGCGGGCGACATGCTGGTGCTGAGCACCGCGTCGAGCCGCATCCTGGCCGAGCCCAGCGCGCAGGCGCTGGGCTTTGACCACCTGATCGCCACCGAGCTGGCACTGCTGCCCGATGGCTGCTTTGCCGGCCGCACCGAGGGCACGCTCAACATGCGCGAAGGCAAGCTGCTGCGGCTGTATGACTGGCTGGTTGCGCGCGGCGTGGATGCCGATGCCGATGCCGCGCTGGCCAGCGCCGCGTTCTACAGCGATTCCATCAACGACCTGCCCCTGCTGCAGGCCGTGGGCCACCCCGTGGTGGTGGACCCCGACCCGCGCCTGCTGGCCGAGGCCCAGGCACGCGCCTGGCCCGTGCTGCGGCTGGCGCGCCATTCTCTTGCCACCGAGACAACATGACGACAAGCAACCCTTCTGAATCCCACTTCGACCTCATCGTGGTCGGCGCCGGCATCGTCGGCCTGGCCCATGCCTACACCGCCGCAAAGCGCGGCCTCAAGGTCTGCGTGGTCGAGCGCGACGCCGCCTGCGTGGGCGCATCGATCCGAAACTTCGGCTTCATCACCGTCACCGGCCAGGGCGCGGGCGACACCTGGCGACGCGCCCGGCGTGCGCGCGAGGTCTGGGGCGATGTGGCGCCGCAGGCCGGTATCGACGCCGTGCACCACGGCCTGTACCTGAGTGCCTTCCGACCACTGGCACACACCGTGCTCGAAGCCTTCATGCGCACCGAGATGGCCGAGGGCTGCGAGCTGCTGGACACCTCCGAGGCCGCACGTCGTGCGCCTGCGCTGCAGCTCGAAGGCGCCCAGTCTGTGCTCTACAGCCCGCACGAGATGCGCGTGGAATCGCGCACCGCCATCGGCCTCTTGGCGCGCTGGCTGGCCGAGGCCCATGGCGTGCAGTTCCGCTTCGGCGAAGCCGTGCTGGAAGTGGCCACGCCGCGCGTGCGCACCTCGCGCGCCGTGCTGCATGCCGAGCGCGTGGCCGTGTGCACCAACACCGAGCTGCACGGCCTGTTCGCCGAGCGCCTGGCGCCACACGACCTGCGCCTGTGCCAGCTGCAGATGCTGCGCGTGGTGCCCGAGCCGGGCTTTCAACTGCCCGGCTCCGTGATGGCCGACCTGAGCCTGGTGCGCTACCACGGCTACAGCCGCCTGCCCGAGGCCGCGCCCCTGCTGGAGCAGATGCGCCGCGAAGAGGGCGAGTCGCTGGACCACGGCATCCACCTCATCGTGGTGCAGAGCGCCGACGGCTCGCTGGTGGTGGGCGATTCGCACCACTACGGCGCCGCGCCCGAGCCCTTTGCCAGCGAGCGTGTGGACACGCTCATCCTGCGCCACCTGCGCGAAACCCTGCGCCTGCGCGAGGCCACCGTCAGCGCGCGCTGGGTCGGCACCTACCCCTCGTCGGCCAGCACCGACTGCCTGATCGACGCCCCCGACGACGCCACCCGCGTGGTGCTGGTCACCAGCGGCACCGGCGCCAGCACCGCCTTCGGCATTGCCGAGGACGTGTTCGCCGCCTGGTAGAGCCCCTCACCTATTCAAGCCACAGAACCATGAGCAATACCACCCCGTCCGTCCCCGCCGTATCGACCGCGCGCGACCAGCTGAGCGCCGTCGTCTTCGACTGGGCCGGCACCATCCTCGACTTCGGCTCCTGCGCGCCCATGGGCGCCTTCGTGCGCCTGTTCGAGCAGTTCGGCATCACCCTCAGCATCGCCCAGGCGCGCGGCCCCATGGGCATGGCCAAGTGGGACCACATCCAGGCCCTGGGCCGCCTGCCCGAGGTCGCCGCCCAGTGGCAGGCCAAGTATGGCCGGCCCCTGACCGACGCCGACGTGGACCAGCTGTACGAAGTCTTCACCCCCCTGAACGCCGCCGTGGTGCCCGACTTCAGCGGCTTCATCCCCGGTGCACTCGATGCTGTGGCGGCCGTGCGCGCGCGCGGCCTCAAGGTCGGCTCCACCACCGGCTACAACCGGCCCATCATGGACATCGTCAGCCCCATCGCCGCCCAGGGCGGCTATGTGCCCGACAATCTGGTCTGCGCCGGCGACCAGGCCACCGGCCGGCCCACCCCGCTGATGATGTGGCAGTGCTTTGCCGACCTGGGCATCTGCTGGCCAGCCACCGTGGTCAAGGTCGACGACACCGAAGTCGGCGTGCAGGAAGGCCTGGCCGCCGGCACCTGGGCCGTCGGCCTGTCCGTCAGCGGCAACGCCATGGGCCTGCCCCTGGCCGAATGGCAGGCCCTGGGCCCAGCCGAGCAGGCCGTGCGCCGCGCCGCGGCCGAGGCCAAGCTGCGCGCTGCCGGCGCGCACTATGTGATCGACTCGGTGGCGGAGCTGGCGCCAGTGCTCGATGCCATTGCTGCGCGGCTGGCGCGGGGGGAGCAGCCGGCCTAAGGTCGGCAGGACGTTGGTGGAGACGACCCCTGCGCCTGTGGCTGCAAAAACGACAGGCAGCAATCCCGCAGGGTTGTCCGCTGCCGCGGGTGCACAGGCGGGCGGACCGTCAAACCCGCCGCGCACTCACCAGCGAACACCCGCCGCCCTGCACCGTCGCCTCTCCCTCGAAGCGCGCCGTCGGAGCCCAAGCCCCGGCCAAGCCAGAATCGCTGACCAGTCCCTGCCAGGTCCAGTGGATGCGCACAGGCGCCTGCTGCGCCGCCTGCGCGAGGTCGGGGAAGCTGCGCGATAGCGGCACCACGCCCTCGGCGTGACCGGAGGGCAGCACCCTGACCGAACCCGATGGGGTGGGGGCCACCGCTGCCGCAGGCCCCTGGAGCCGCTGCGCGCTGGTGCCCTGGCGCTCCGCCGTGATGCGCAGGCTGCGAGAGGAGGGCGTCCACGGCGCCGTATCACCCGACACCCAGACTGTGCGCTCGCTGCGGTTGCGCAGCTCGAACACCAGGTCGATGCCGGCCGTGGTTGCAACGCAGCGGGTGTGAACCTCCAGGATGTCCTGAGGCACGTCGGCGGCGAGGGCGCCGCTGGCTGGAACGGCCCACAGTGCAGCCGCAAAAATGCAGGCGGGTGTGGTGATAAGCCTTGGATGGGCCATGGAGCCTCGGGGCAAAGAGATGATGGGTGGATTGCTTGGCTGGCAGTGTCCCACGAAAAAGCACGCGCGTGCAAAGCCCCGGGTCTTGCTGCTGGCGCAAGGTTTCATGGTTCAGTCCACCCCTGACGCAACGTGTAAGCTGCCCACCACACCAGAACCACAGGAGACAAATCCCATGGACGGCCCATCACAACCCTGGGACCTCGGCCCCCACCTGCAGGTGCGCATCGCCGATGACGGCGTGGCGCACGTCATCTTCGGCCCCGCAGGCGGCATGCCCTTCACCGACGTACAGGCGCATGCGCACCTGGGCACCATCTGGGGCCGGCTGCAGGCCACGCCGGGCGTGCGCAGCATCCTGGTGCGCAGCGAGGGCAAGGGCTTTTGCGCGGGCGGCTCGCCCGAGCTGGTGGCCGCCATGCTCGACAGCCACGACGCCCGGCTGCGCACCATGCAGGAGGCCCGCGCCATCGTGCAGGGCATGATGGACTGCGACCTGCCCATCGTCTCGGCCATCAACGGCGCGGCCGTGGGGGCGGGGGCTGCGGTGGCACTGATGGCGGACATCACCGTGGCCGGCCAGCGCGCCAAGATCATCGACGGCCACACGCGCCTGGGTGTGGCCGCCGGCGACCATGCCGCCGTGCTCTGGCCGCTGCTGTGCGGCATGGCCCGGGCCAAGTACCACCTGCTGCTGTGCAACACCATTTCGGGCCAGGAGGCCGAGCGCATCGGCCTGGTCAGCCTGGCCGTGGCCGATGAGGAGCTGGACGCCCGGGCCCTGCAGATTGCGCAGGAGCTGGCGCGCGGCAGCCCCACGGCGCTGGCCTTCACCAAGCGCAGCCTGAACCACTGGCTGCGTGCGGCCTGGCCGGCCTTCGAGCATTCCCTCGCGCTGGAGATGCTGGGCTTTGCCGGCCGCGATGCGCGCGAGGGCTTTGCCGCGCTCAACGAGAAGCGGCCTGCCAGTTTCGGAGGTGCGCAGTAACATGAAGTTCGCCGAATTTCATGCCGGCCAGGTCATTTCTGCCGGGCCTTACACCGTGACCGAGGACGAGGTGCTCACCTTCGCCAAGTCGTACGACCCGCAGTGGTTCCACACCGACCCGGCCGCCGCGCAGGAGGGGCGCTTCGGCGGCCTTATCGCCAGCGGCTGGCACACCTGCGCCATCGCCATGCGGCTGGTGGCAGACAAGGCGCTGCATGGCTCGGAGTCGTTTGCGTCCCCGGGCATCGAGTACATCCGCTGGCCGCACCCGGTGCGCCCGGGCGACCGGTTGGTGCTCACGGCCACGGTGCAGGAGGTGCGCCGCTCCGCCAGCAAGCCCGGCCTGGGCATCCTGCGCTGGCGCTGGGAGCTGGTGAACCAGGACTCGGCCGCAGTGCTGGACCTGGTGGCAACCAGCCTGTTTCAGCTGGACGGTGAAGCTGCGGGCTGAGGCTGCAAGGCCACGGGCCAGCCCGTCACCGTCTCTCGCTCGCCCACCAACTCCATCCCCGCCACCCCGACCTGCACGATGACATTGCGCCGGGGCAGGGCGCTGGTGTTGCCGGGGCCACCGTGGACCACCTTGGGGTGGATCAGCACCAGGTCGCCCGGTGCGCATTCTGCTGCGACGCCGTGGTGCGCGGCGTAGCGGTGCTTGCCTCCGCCACGTTTCTCCGCGGTCGCGTAGCCATCGTCCACCCGATGGCTGCCCGGCAGGAAGCGCGTGGCACCGCCATGCTCGGCCATGCCATCCAGGCACACCATCACGCGCAGAAAGCGCGAGTCGGTGCCGCTCAGGTACCCGTTCGGAAAATCCCGGTGCCAGCCGATGGCGCGGCCAAAGCCCGGGTGCTTGGTGGTCGCGTTCATGAAGTGCGCGACCAGCCCGGTGCTGCCCAGCGCGTGCGCGCAGGCATCGACCAGCGCTGGCAGTTGCAGCAGGGCGCCAAACTGCGGCGCATAGCGGCACAGGTCGCCCAGGATGAAGAGGGCATCGCCCACCTCGGTGGCTGGGATGCCGTTGCGCCCCGCGTCGGGCAGGTCCTTCTCGAACACCAGGTCGCGCGCCTGATCCTCGGCGCTGCATTGGAGCGCTGCGGCTTCGGCACGGGCCAGCCATGCGCCCATGGCGGTGAGCAGGTGGGCGGGCACGGCATCGGTCACCACGCCGTAGCCGGCGGATTCATAGCGGTGCAGATCGAATGGCATGCGGGGTGTGTTGCGGGCATATCCCTTGGCCTGCAAGGGCGCTGAGGCTATGAATTGAGAATTGTTCTCAATTATAATTTCTGCGATACCCCCATTCTCTTTGCCCATCCCTGCCGCATGAGCACCGCTGACCCCGGCCTGGTCCACCCCGACCACGACCCGCACACGCTGTACAGCCACCACCATGGCTGGCTGCGCGCGTGGCTGCAGCGGCGGCTGGGCTGCCGAGACGAGGCGGCCGACCTGGCGCAGGACACCTTTGTGCGCGTGCTGCTGCGCCCCCAGGCGCTTCAGGGCCTGCGGGAACCGCGCGCCTACCTCACCACCATCGCCAAGGGCCTGGTGTCCGACCTGTGGCGCCGCCGTGCGCTGGAGCAGGCGTATGTGGACGCCCTGGCCCTGATGCCCGAGCCGATGGCCCCGTCACCCGAGGAGCGCGCCCTGGTGCTCGAAGCCCTGCACGAGATCGACGCCATGCTCGACGGCCTGGCGCCCAAGGCGCGGCAGGCCTTTCTGCTGTCGCAACTGGAGGGCCTGGGCTATGCCGAGATCGCGCTGCAGCTGCAGGTGAGCGAGCGCACCGTCAAGCGCTACATGGCCCAGGGCTTTGAGTGCTGCCTTCTGGCAATGGAATGAGTGAACCAGCCATGGGCAGCGCCACCTCCGCCACCAATCCGGATTCCGCCCCTGTCAGCCGCGCCGCCCTGCGCGAAGCTGCGCAGTGGCTGGTGCGCCTGAACTCCGGCCAGGCCCGGCCCAACGACTGGCAGGCCCTGGCTGCCTGGCGCGCCCAGGATGCCGCCAATGAACAGGCCTGGCAGCGGGCCGAGCGCCTGTCGCGCACCTTCGGCGCCGTGCCCGCGGGCCTGGGCCTGCCGGTGCTGGCCCGGGCCGAACGCACGGCCGCCGCCAACCGCCGCGCCGCGCTGCGCGTGCTGGCCCTGGTGGGCACCGTGGCACCGGCTGCATACCTGGGCTGGCGCCACGCGCCCTGGCAGCAGTGGGCGGCCGAGCACCGCACCGCCACGGGCGAGCGGCGCAGCGTCACGCTGGCCGATGGCTCCGATGTGCTGCTCAACACCGCCAGCGCGCTCGACGTGGCCTTCGACGCCAACGAGCGCCTGCTGCGCCTGCGCGCGGGCGAGGTGCTCATCACCACGGCCAGGGAGTCTGCTGCCCGCAGCTTTCGCGTGGAGACGCCCGGCGGCTGGCTGCGCGCCCTGGGCACGCGCTTTGCCGTGCGCCTGCTGGATGAGGACACCGTGCACCTGGCCGTGGCCGAGGGCGCGGTGGAGATCACGCCGCGCCACGGTGCGCCCCAGCGTGTGCTGCAGGCGGGCGAGCAGTGCCGCTTCACCGCCGCCGGCGTGCAGGCCCCCACCGCGCTGGGCGAGCAGGCCCTGGCCTGGGCGCAGGGCGTGCTGTATGCCGACGGCATGCGCCTGGACGACTTCGCGGCCGAGCTGGCGCGCTACCGCCCGGGTGTGGTGCGCTGCGACCCGGCCGTGGCGGCGCTGCGCATTTCAGGCGCCTTCCAGCTGAACGATACCGAGTACATCCTGGCCATGCTGCGCGAGACGCTGCCGGTGCAGGTGGTCACGCGCACCCGGTACTGGATCACGCTCGTCCCGGTCTGAGAAGCGGGGCGGGACGCCAGCCCGCAGGCCTGTCAGCGTGTGTTGGTGTGCGTTTTTCTCACGCATGCGTGACGCAAATCTCGTTTGTCCGCGCACCCGCCTGCAGCCAGCATGGAGGCCGTCACCACCCCAGGAAGGCTTCCATCCATGCTTGCAGACAACAACAACCCCGCCCTCATCACCCGGTCTGCTGATGGCAGCGCAGGTGATGTCAACTACGCTGCCGTGGGTGCCAACTACTCCACGCACCGCCAGCCCGACCCGCGCATCGCCGCGTTGATCGAGCAGGCCCTGGGCGACGCGGCCGCCACCGTGTTGAATGTCGGTGCCGGGGCCGGGTCGTACGAGCCCACGGGCCGCACCGTGACCGCGCTCGAGCCCTCGCAGTCCATGCGCGACCAGCGGCCTGCGCACCTGCCGCCTGCCGTGGACGGCGTGGCCGAGCACCTGCCGTTTGCCGATGGCGCCTTCGACGCAGCCATGAGCACGTTTTCCGTCCACCAGTGGAGCGACGTGGAGGCGGGCCTGCGCGAGATGCGGCGCGTGGCGCGCGGGCCCGTGGTCATTCTCACCTGCGACCCGCTGGCAGTGCAGGACTTCTGGCTGGCCGGCTATGCGCCCGGGGTGCTGGCGGCCGAAGCACGGCGCTATCCGGGCATGGACCGGATGGCTGCGGCGCTCGGTGGGCGGGTGGAGGTGTTGCCGGTGCCGATTCCGTGGGATTGCCGGGATGGGTTCAATGAGGCGTATTACGGGCGGCCGGAGATGCTGTTGGTGCCGGCTGCGCGGACGGCTTGTTCGGCATGGGGGTTTGTGCCGGCTGCATCGGTCGATGCGAGTGTGGAGGCGTTGCGGGGGGATCTGGTGTCGGGGGCTTGGGATGCGCGGTATGGGTTTTTGCGCAGGCAGGCGGTTTATCAAGGGTCGTTGCGGTTGGTGGTGGCGCGTTGAGTTTTTGCGGCCCTTGGTGGCGGCGTGCTATTGCATAGGGCGGGAGCCGGGTCTCGGCCCGGCGGCCGAGGTACCTTTCTTTGCGTCGCCAAAGAAACGTACCCCAAAGAAAGGCG
>NZ_AKJX01000204.1 GCF_000276605.1 Acidovorax sp. CF316
CCGCCGATGGCGGCGGCCGTGGGCTCGCCGGAAGACGTGCGCAACCTCTCGCACTACGTGCTGAGTCTTTCGAAGAGCCCGCACGACTCGCTGCGCGCATCGCTGGGCAAGTCCAAGTTCAGCGCCTGTGCCGCCTGTCACGGCATGGACGGCAAGGGCAACCAGGCCCTGGGCGCCCCCAACCTCACCGACGACGTGTGGCTGCATGGCTGGGGCGAGGCCGCCATCACCGCCATGATAAACAACGGCAAGACCAACCAGATGCCGGCCCAGGCCGAGAAGCTGACCGAGGCTCAGATCAATGTGCTGGCCTCGTACGTGTGGAGCCTTTCCAGCAACGGCGCTGCAGCCGCCGCGCGATGAGCTGAACCCGGCGCTCCTGGCCCCGCCTCCACGGCAGGGGCAGGGGCGCACCAGGCCCACCGCAATGCCCCGAACCGGCATTGCCGAAGGCCAGAACTTTCGAGAACTGCCATGAAGCCACCCAGCGGGCCTGCCCGCAAGGTCATTCCCATCACCCCGGTAGCCGCAGCCCCCGGCGGTGGCACCACCGATGCAGCGGCCGAAGTGGTGTCGCTGTACGAAGCGCAAAAGAAGATCTACCCGCGCTCCATCAGCGGCACCTTCGCGCGCTGGCGCTGGGCCATGGTGGCCCTCACCCAACTGGTGTTCTATGCCGTGCCCTGGCTGCAGTGGGGCGAGCGGCAGATGGTGCTGTTCGACCTGGGAGCGCGGCGCTTTTATCTGTTCGGGTTCGTGCTGTACCCGCAGGATTTCATTTACCTCACCGGCTTGCTCATCGTCAGCGCGATGTCGCTGTTCCTGTTCACTGCAGTGGCGGGGCGCCTGTGGTGCGGCTTTGCCTGCCCGCAGACGGTGTACACCGAGATGTTCATGTGGATCGAGCACAAGGTGGAGGGCGAGCGCAGCGCACGCCTGCGGCTGGACGCCGGAGCCTGGACCTGGGAGAAGATCCGCAAGAAGGCGCTCAAGCAGTTCCTGTGGATCAGCGTCGCGCTGTGGACGGGCTTCACCTTCGTGGGCTACTTCGTGCCCATCCGCGCGCTGGGCGGCGAGCTGCTGGCGCTGCAGGGCAGCTGGCAGATCTTCTGGGTGCTGTTCTACGGCTTTGCCACCTATGGCAACGCGGGCTACATGCGCGAGCAGGTGTGCAAGTACATGTGCCCGTATGCACGGTTCCAGAGCGCCATGTTCGACAAGGACACCCTGATCGTCAGCTACGACCTGGGGCGTGGCGAACCCAGGGGCCCGCGCAACAAGACCGTGGACTACAAGGCCAAGGGCCTGGGCGACTGCATCGACTGCACCCTGTGCGTGCAGGTCTGCCCGGTGGGCATCGACATCCGCAACGGCCTGCAGTACGAATGCATCGGCTGCGGCCTGTGCGTGGACGCCTGCAACACCGTGATGGACAAGATGCACTACCCGCGCGGCCTCATCCGCTACTCCACCGAGAACGCCGTGGTGGCCCGCTGGAGCGGCGCGCAGATGCTGCGGCGCGTGCTGCGGCCCCGCGTGCTCATCTACAGCGCGATTTTGCTCGCGCTGTGCGTGGGTCTCACGGCCAGCCTGGCCCTGCGCACCGCCTTCAAGGTCGATGTGGTGCGCGACCGCGCCGCGCTCTCGCGCATCGTGGCCGGCGGCCAGCTCGAGAACATCTACCGCCTGCAGATCATGAACGCCACCGAGGCCGGCCAGCGCTACCGCATCGGCGCGCACGGGATCGATGGGCTCACAGTGGCATCGGAAGCCGAAGTCGATATCGGCGCCGCCGAGTCGCGCTGGGTGGCTGTGCGCCTGCAGATCCCCTACGGCTCGGCTGCGCCCGGCTCGCACGCCGTGCAGTTCGAGATCGAGGCCCTGGGCGGCGGGGGCCATGTCACCGAGAAGTCGGTGTTCCTGGTGCCACGCTGACCGGGCCTTCCAGCCCGACGACCCCATTTTTTCAGGAGCCATCACATGCCATCCCCCTCCGTCGCCGCATCGTCCGTGGCCGTCCCGTCCGCCCCCTGGTGGAAGTTCGGCCATGTCTGGCTGGTCATCTCCGGTCCGGCCATCGTCGTCGTGGCAGGCTTTGCCACCTTGTGGCTGGCCATCGCCCGCCCCGACCCCGTGGTGGCCGAGGACTACTACCGCCAGGGCATCGAGATCAACAAGACGCTGGAGGACAAGGCCAGCAGCCTGGCCCCCGCCATGAAGGCCCGCAACCATGCGGCCACACCCGAGCAGGACAAACCGCGCTGACTGCGTCAAAGCATCCAAGTGAAGGAGACAAACCCATGAGACTGCAGCGCTTGATGTGGATTGCCTGGCCCGCCTTTCTGATGGCGGGTGTGCTGGAGATGCTGGTCTTCGCCTTCGTGGACCCGCAGGACATGCACTGGTTTGGCGGCCAACCGCTGTCCCTGTCGCGCGAGGGCGTCTACACCGTCGCCTTCTTTGTGTTCTGGTTGGTCACCATGGCATCGAGCGCGCTCACCACGCTGCTGGCCATGTCGCCGTTCGAGCTCAACCGCTGCCCCGTGGCGGTGACCGAGCGGCCGGCGGATTGCGCGCGGCACCACCCGCCCTGAGCTTCCTGGGGTTGGCGGGGCAGGGAAAACCGGGAGTGCGCAGGCTGGCACAGCTCTTGAATGCAGGCGGTGATGTCCCTACAGTAGCGGGCGGGCCGGCACCATTGCTGTGCCCATGCCTTGCACCTCTTTCGCCTGCCATGTACCTGAGCCACGCCCGCGTCGAAATGCTGTCCCGCCTGATGGGCCGGCTGGAGGCTGCCGACCTGCCGGCGAGCGCCCCACTGCGCCTGGCCGTGGGCACCGACCTGCTGGCCCTGCTGCAGGCCGACCATTTCGCCTCCTACGCCTGGGACGACGACGCCCAGCGCTTCGGCGACCGCGCCGCCCTCCACATGGACGACGCCAACCTGCAGGCCTACGAGGCGTACTACCAGTACCGCGACCCCATCACCCACCAGCTGCGCCAGCGCCGCGAGCCCACCCTGGTCACGCAGATCCTGCCCCAGCAGGAGCTCATGAAGACCGAGTTCTTCAACGACTTCCTGGCCCGCGACGGACTGCACCACGGTGTGAACCTCTTCGCCTGGGACGGGGAGCGCAACCTGGGTGATCTGCGTATCTGGCGCAGCCGCCAGCGCGGGCCGTTTGATCGGGATACGCTGGACCTGCTGCGGCTGGTGCAGCCGGCATTCACCGGTGCGCTGCGGCGGCTGCGCGAGCGGCCGGTGGAAGCGGCGCGGGTTGCACCTGCACCCGCTTCACCCGACCCCTGGCAAGGCCTCAACGGCCGCGCCCGCGAAATCGCCCAGGCCCTGTGCGCCGGCTGGCCCGACAAGAAGATCGCGGCCGAGCTGGGTATTGGCTACTCGACGGTCCGCACGCATGTGGATGCGCTGTTCGAGCGGTTCGGGGTGCATAACCGGACGGAGTTGGTGCGGCGCCTGTTGGGGGCGGGGCGGCCGCACTGAAGCGACTCTGGCCAAGTCCTGCGTTTCTCGCCCTTCGAGACCTTGCGCATTACCCCGGCCGCCGACCTATCGGCGGAATTGGCTGTGGAAGGTTAATCAGCAGTGTCCTTCTCTTTGTCACGTGCCGCTTCCTCGCGTGGCATTGCGGACGGGTCGTGGAGTGCTTGCGTCCCAGACGGGATAGGGCCGAACATCATTACGATGAATCCGGCGGGTATCGATAGAAAAGCAAGCCACGGAATGCTGAGTATGGCCATGGCGATGGGGCCATACCACATTGCGTTCTTGCAGTTCACCGCATGCGCTGATGGTTCACAGCCGGCCGGCCACCATAGGGGCCACAGGACAAATGGAACGGCAATAGGGGCCAACGCGATGATTAAGCCCCAACGAAAATTGGACATGGACACCCCATTGGAGCGAGTAGGTTGTCATGTCCCACCCGCTGTTTGCAAAGTGCCATGTTAGAGCCATGACCAAGGTCTGTGGTATCCCTCTAACGGGGGGGCTTTCTCCGCAAGCCTTGCCAGCGCGAGCACAGCACTCAATCCCTGCGACATCGCCTTTTTTTACTCCCCTGCCCGATACCGGTAGTCCACCGGCACGAACGCGTACTTCCCCTTGCCCTCATCGCGCAGGTAGCCTACCCCGGGGTACGGAATATGCGCCGCAGCCACCATGCGCCGCTCCTTGGCCAGCCGGGCGAACTGCTGCTTGCGCTGCGCCTTGGCGTCGTGGGGCACCACATCGTAGACGATGGTCACGTCCGGCCTGGGCATCTGCACCGCTTGCACATGCAGGATGTCGCCGATGAACTCCAGCGCCTCACCACCCTTGCCCTGCAGCACGAAGAAGCTGTGGCCTGGCGTGTGGCCCGGGGTGGGGCGTGAGCGGATGCCGGGAACCAGCTCCACCGCGCCGGTGAAGGGGCGCACCTGGCCTGACTTCACATAGGGCGCCAGGGCCGTGGTGGCCTGCTCGAAATAGGCCTTGTCGTAGCCGCGCACGCCCTGCTGGTTGGCGGGGGCGAGGAAGAAGTCCAGGTCCGGCTTGCCCACGTGGACCGTGGCGTTGGGGAAGACGCGCTGGCCCTGCGCATCGACCAGGCCGCCGCTGTGGTCGGTGTGGATGTGGGTGAGCAGCACGTCCTGGATCTGCGCGGGCTCCACGCCTGCCGCCTTGAGGCTGGCGACCAGTTGGCCGCCCGCGCCCGGGCCGAAGAAGGCGCCGGCACCGGCATCGACCAGGGCCAAGCGGTCACCGGCATAGACCAGGTAGGCGTTGATCGAGGCCTCCACCGGGTTGGCGAGGAAGCCGCGGTGCAGCGCCTTGTCGGTCTGTGCGGGTGTGGTGTTGGTGAGCAGGGCGTGCAGGTCCTGCGGTACCGAACCGTCGGACAGGGCCACCACCCTCACGCCCCCCACGCTGAAGCGGTAGAAGCCGGCCTGCTGGGTGGCGGGTGGAACGCTGGCGGGGGCTGCAGGCGCAGCGGCCTGGGCGATGGCCAAGGCGGGGCCGAGCAGCGATGCGGCGACGGCCAGGGAGAGGAGAGAGCGGCGTATTGTCGTCATGGTCTTGGAATGGACAAAGGGATGGGATATGCAGAGAGGGGCGGTGGGGTCAGGCCACGCGGCCATGCGGAAACAGCTGCGCCTTGGCATCGGCATCGAGCTCGGCCTTGAAGGCGTGCTTGCTGGCCAGCGCGCTGGCGGCGATGGCGGCGGGGCGGGCATTGAGCTCGTCGAAGTGGCGCTTGACGTTCGGGAACTTCGCCCAGGCGGCATCGCCCATCAGGTAGGCCAGGCCGCCACACCAGCCCCAGAGCGACATGTCGACGATGCTGTAGTGCTCATCGCCCAGTACGTAGCGGCGCGTGGCCAGCCGTGCGTCGAACAGGGTCCAGTGGCGCTCGGCCTCGAACAGGTAGCGGTGCAGCGCATACTCCTTGGGCTCGGGTGCGTAGTGGGTGAAGTGCACGGCCTGGCCGGTGAAGGGGCCCAGGCCCGTGGCGACCAGCATCAGCCACGAGAGCATGTCGGCGCGGCCCGCCGCGCCGGGCGCACCGAGAAAGCGCCCGGTCTTCTCGGCCAGGTGCAGCAGGATGGCGGCGCTGTCGAAGACCACCGCATCACCATCGACCAGGGCTGGCACCTTGCCGTTGGGGTTGATGGCGCGGTAGGCGGCGCTGTGCTGCTCGCCCTTCGAGGTATCGACCGGCACCATCTCGTAGGGCAGGCCCAGTTCTTCCAGCAGCAGCGCGACCTTGCGCGGATTAGGGGTGGGGTGGTAATAAAATTGGATCATCTGAAGCTCACAATCAGTGCAGTGGAAAGGTGCGCAACGATAGGGCGCGCAGGCACCGCAGCGTGAGTCGGAATTGCCGATAGGAGGTATAGGCACCATGGATATCCGGCGTTCCGATCTGCCGCTGTTGATCTCGCTCGATGCGCTGCTCGATGAGCTCAACGTCACGCGCGCAGCGCGGCGCCTGAACATCAGCCAGCCCAGCCTGTCGGGCCAGTTGGCCAAGCTGCGCGACCTGTTCGAAGACCCGCTGCTCGTGCCCTCCGAGAACGGCCGCGGCATGGTGCCCACGCACCGCGCGCTGGAGTTGAAACCCCGGCTCAGCGAGGCACTGAACCAGCTGCGCGGGGCGGTGGAGCTGGGCGAAAGCTTCGACCCCGCCAGCGCGCGCCGCGCGTTCGTGATCGCCGCCAACGACAGCGTGTTCAGCATCCTCGGCCTGGCGGCGCTGGGGCGCATCGTGGGCATCGGCAACCCCGATCTGCGCGTGAGCTTCGTGCCCGCGGCCGACTCCGGGCTGGTGGAGCGCATGGAGCGCGGCGAGGTCGACCTGTACCTGGGCGACGTGGGCAAGGTGCCCGGCCCGCTCAAGTCGCGCTACCTGATGGGCGACCGTTTCGAGATGGCGCAGCGCATCGGCCACCCGCGCGGCAAGGTGGCCGCCACGCTCGACGAGTACTGCGGCCTGTCGCATGTGCTGGTCTCGCAGTTGGGCCACCCGCACAGCCAGATCGACGAGCTGCTGGCGGCCCTGTCGCGCAGCCGGCGTGTGGTCGTCACCGTGCCCAGCTACAACCAGGTGGCCCTGGTGCTCACGCACACCGATTGCGTGGCCACCCTGCCCAGCCACCTGCTGCGCCGTTACGCGCAGATCCTCGAAATCCTGCCCGCACCGTTCGAGATACCGCCCTTCAACCTGGCCATGGCCTGGCATGCCCGCGCGCAGGAGGATGCGGGCCACCGTTGGCTGCGCGCTCTGTTCGTCAGCGCAGTGGCGCAGCAGGCGGGCGAAGCAGCGGTGCTCTCGCCAGCGCAGGACTAGATCCTGGGCGCCGGCACGCTGCCCAGCACTTTCTCGATCTCCAGGCCAATGGCCAGCAACCGGCGGTCGCTGCCCACCGGGCCGTCAATCTCCAGCCCCACGGGCAGGCCCGCGCTGGTGAGGCCTGCGGGCACCGAGAGGCCCGGTATGCCGGCATTGCTGCCAGGGTCGGTGTTGCGGATGAAGGTGGCAAACGTGTCCGCATCCGCGCCGCCGTTGAGCTTGACGGTGGACGAGCCCTTGGCCTTGTCCATGGGCACGGCGGGCAGCGGCGTGGTGGGGAACAGCAGGGCATCGAGGCGGCCCTGCGCAAAGGTGCTGGCATACAGCGCCTGCAACTGCGGCCGGTGCACGGCCATGGCCTCGGGGTAGGCCGGGCCGAAGGCATCGGCCTTGATCGCACCGAAGGCGCCCTGCACATCGGGGCTTGCGACCTGGGCTGCCACCTCGGCCACCGTCTTCACAGGTGCGTTGTTGGCCGCCAGGTAAGCGGGCAGATCGGCCACGGGCTCGTGCAGCGCGATCTGGAACGACATCTTCTCGTTGAGCGGCAGCAACTGCGCCATGTCCACCTCCACCAGCGTGGCGCCGGCCGCGCGCAGTTTGGCCAGCGCTGCGTTCACCACGGCAGCCAGCGATGCGTCGAGCCCCGCCCACAGCGGCCGCGGCAGGCCCAGGCGCACACGCGCCAGGGGCATGGCGGGCAGGCTGGCATCGCCGGTGATCACCGCGTCGAGCAGGGCCACGTCGGCCACGGTGCGGCCCATGGGGCCCACGGTGTCGCGCGTGTGGCTGATGGGCACCACGGCCAGTGGGTCGTGGTAGCGGCGCTCGGCCCCGCCATTGCCCACCGAGGGGCGCAGCCCCACGATGCCGCACAGGGCCGCCGGCACGCGGGTGGAGCCGCCCGTGTCCGTGCCCAGGCCGGCCGCCACCATGCGCGCGGCAATGGCCGCCGCGGTGCCGCCCGACGAACCGCCTGGGATGCGCGTGGGGTCGTACGGGTTGCCCACGGCGCCCGCGAACGGCGCGAAGTTGGTGCTGGTGATGCCGAAGGCCAGCTCGTGCAGGTTGGCCTTGCCCAGCACGATCACACCCGCGTCGATGAGCTTTTGCAGCGAGGGCGCCGTGCGCGGTGGCTTGAAGCCCTGCAGCGCAGGCGTGCCACCGGTGGTGGGCAGGTCGGCCGTGTTGATGTTGTCCTTGACCACGATCACCAGGCCCGCCAGCGGGCCGAGCGCGGCGCCCGAGGCGCGTGCCGCGTCGATGCGCCGCGCGGCGGCCAGGGCGCCGGCTTCGTCGAGCGTGATGAGGGCGTTGAGCGACTGAAGCGCCCTGGCACGCGCCACCAGCGCGGCCACATAGTCCACGGCCTTGATCTGGCCGCCCTTGATCTGCGCAATGGCCTGGGCAGAGGTCAGCTGGGTGGGGTCCGACGGCGTGGAGGCCGTGCTTGCGCACGCGGCCAGCCAAGCCGGGGCGCTGAGGGTGCCGGCCAGCGCGCCAGCGTGTTGCAGAAATTGGCGGCGGGGCTCGGGCGAGGGGTGGCTCATGAAGGCGCTCCTGAAGGTCGATGACATGGAGCCTTCAGGTTATCGGCGGTGCCCCGCGTGCGGTATCCCCAGGATTGAGGAGGCGGACTCCCAACGGGGTCGCGCCTCCCCTCAAAGGAACAGGATGACCCGCTCCCCCGCTGCCCGCGAGCAGCAGGCCATCATGCGCTGGTTGGCCTGGCGCTCGGTCTTGGTGAGCACCTTGTCGCGGTGGTCGATGTCGCCGCCGGCCACCTGCACCTCGCAGGCGCCGCACAGGCCCTCGCCGCAGTCGCAGGGCACATCCACGCCCGCAGCCTGCAGCGCCTGCAGCAGGGTCTGGTGGCGCGGCACTTCGATGGTGAGGCCCGAGTCCTTGAGCTCGGCGGTGAACGCGTGCTCCTTGCTCGGGTCCAGCGCCGCGTTGTCGGTGCTGAAGTGCTCGAAGCGCAGCACGCCCTCGGGCCAGTGCTCGGCCAGTGTTTCGAGTTCGGCGATCAGCCGGTCCGGCCCGCAGGCGTAGACGCGGGTGGCGCCGTCCACGTGCCGCAGCAGCGCGGGGAGGTCCATGCGCTGGCCCTCGGCCTTGATGTGCAGGGTGGCATGGCCGGCGTGGTCCTTGAGCACGCGGCTCAGCAAGGCCATGTTCTGGCGCGAGCGGCCCGCGTAGTGCAGCTCGTACGACAGGCCCAAGGCCTTGAGCCGGTCCGCCATGGCCAGGATGGGCGTGATGCCGATGCCCGCGGCCAGCAGCACGTGGTGAGCACCCGCTTCGTCGATGCGGAACAGATTCTTGGGCCCGGCCAGCTGGATTTCGTCGCCCGGCTGCAGGGTGTCGCAGAAGTGCCGCGAGCCGCCGCGCCCGCCTTCCTCGCGCTGCACCACGATCTCGTAGCAGCCCGGGTGCGCGCCCGCGCCGCACAGCGAGTACTTGCGGCGGTGGCCCCCGGCGATCAGGTCGATGTGCGAGCCCGCGGTCCATGTGGGCAGGGGCGTGCTGCCTGCGGCGGCGATGATGAAGCGGTAGAGGCCATCGCCCTCGGCCAGCTTGTCCTTGACGACCACGGCGCGGGCGATGCCATCCTTGGGCGGTGGGCCGATCTGGAACTTGGCGAGGACGGCAGGTGCCTTGTCGGCTTGGCGCTCGGGGTTCTGCAGCGGATCCCACTGCACCCACAGCGCCGACGGGCCGCGGAACGAGGTGTTCGACAGGAACTCGAATTGCTGCCCGTCGACGAGTGCGATGTGCGGCAGGCGGCGCACGAATTCCTCGAGGAAGATGCGCATCTGCATGCGCCCGATGTTCTTGCCCATGCACTGGTGTGCGCCGTAGCCGAAGGTCAGGTGCTCCACCGCATTCTCGCGGTGCAGGTCCACCCGGTCCGGGTCCTCGAAGTGGCTGGCGTCCGCATTGGCCGAGGCCTGGAACAGCAGCAGCTTGCCGCCCTTGGGGATCTTCACGCCGCCGACCACGGTGTCGCGCGTGGCCATGCGCCGCCAGGCGATGATGGAGCCCGCCACGCGCAGGCATTCCTCCACCGCGTTGGGGATCAGCGCGGGCTGTGCGCAGATCTCCTCCCAGGCATGGCGGTGCGAGAGCAGGGTCATGAAGGCGTTGGCCGTGGCGTTCGACGTGGTCTCGTGCGCGGCGGCCAGGATGGCCATCATCATCGAGCGCAGGTAGGACTCGGTCACGATGTCCGGGTGCGCGTGGTGCTGGCGGATGGAGTCGTACATCCAGCCCTCGCCGTCGGGGCTGGCCATCATGGTACCCAGGATGCCCTGGGCCGTCTGCCAGAAGCGGCCCACGTTGTGGGCAATCTCCAGTTGCTCCTGCGCCGTGGGCCGGCCCCAGGTATTGAGGGTGTGCGCCACCGCGAAGTTGCGCAGCTGCTCGGCCCCTTCGTCCGGCACGCCCAGGAAGTGCAGCGCGATGGTCAGCGGAATCTCGTAGAACATCTCCGCCACCAGGTCCGCGCGGCCCTTGTCCACGAAGCGGTCCATGTACTTGCGCGCCAGTTCGCGGATGGGCTGCTCGTAGTGCATCAGGCGCTCGGGCATGAAGGCGTCCATCAGCAAGCGCCGGCGTGCCATGTGGTCGGGCTCGTCCTCGTTGACCATGGTGCGGTTCATCGCGAAGCCATAGCTTTTCAGGATGGCCATCACCTCGTCGGTCGCGGGCGTGATCTTCTCCAGCGCGACCGAGGGCGAGAACAGGAGGTTGTCGCGGAACACCGCCTTCACGTCCTCGTAGCGCGTCACCACCCAGTAGCCCAGCTCGGGACTGTAGAAGACCGGCTCCTCCTCGCGCGCCCAGCGCACCACCTCGGCCGGGTCCTGCTGGTAGCTGGGTGCGAATGGGTCGAACGCCGCCGCGCGCGCGCTCACGGGGCAACCCGTAGGGCTCTTCAAGGCGGCGGCCATCGCCGCATGGTCGACCGGGCAGCGGGAGGCGGCGGGGGCAGTCATCGTGAATCTCCTTTTGCGTAAATGTATTACGCAATCTGATTGCAAAGATTCGGGTTTACCCTGGGTTTCCTTGGTAGCCCATGGCCCGGCTGATCAATCGGGCCTCCTGCAGCAAGGCGGGGCAGATGGCGCCGTCGGGCCGCAGGTCGAAACCGCCCGTGGCGCCCAGGGTGGTCAGGCAGGCACAGACATTGCCGGTGGCGTCGAAGACCGGCGCGGCGAGTGCGCTGATGCCCTTGAGCAGCGAGTCATTGGCCATGGCCCAGCCCCGCGCGCGCACCTGCTGGCGCAACTGCTCCACCGGCCGGGTGCCATCGAGCTGCGAGCGCCGCTCGGCAGAGGCCTCGGCCAACTCCTGCTCGGCCATGTCGATCACCAGCCGGTCGTTGGAGAAACCCAGGAACACCCGGCCCGTGGCCGACCACAGCGTGGAGAGCACCGAGCCCGCGCGGATGTTCACCGTGACGGGCAGGGTGGGCTCTTCCATGCGCAGCACGGTGGCCCCCTTGTTGCCCATCACGGCCAGGAAGGCGGTGACTTCCAGTGCCTGGCGCAGCCTTTGCAGGGAGGCCTCGCCCAGGCGGATGGGATCGCACTGGCGCAGGGCCGCCAGGCCGATGGCAATCGACTCCTGGGCCAGGTAGTAGTGCTGGTTGACGGGCGACTGCTCGACAAAGCCCTGCTGGCACAGGCTGGCGAGGTAGCGGTGCACCTTGGCGGGGCTCTCGTCGACCTCGGCGGCCGTGGCGGTCAGGCTGGCGGCGCCGCCCAGGCGGGTCAGCGCCTTGAGGACGCTGAGCCCCATTTCGGCGGACTGGACCCGTTGCCGGCGGTCGGCCACCCGGGCCGTGGAAGGGGATGTGCTCATGGTGTTTTGCTGGTGGACCTAGGGTAAACGCTGCCCCGGTTTATTACGCATAGCGGAGTAACATCACGCAGATATTAATCCCCTGAGGTGCAGACATGTTGAAGAATCGACGCTTGTTGGCTGGAATGCTCGCCCTGCCGGCCTTGCTGGCATGGGCCGCCCCGGCCAGCGCGCAAACCTACCCGGCCAAGGCCATCCGCTGGCTGGTGCCGTACCCGGCGGGCGGCGGTTCCGATTTTCTCGCGCGCACGGTGGGCCAGCAGCTCTCGACGCAGATCGGCCAGCCGGTGCTGATCGACAACAAGCCCGGTGGCAACACGGCCATTGCAGCGGTGGAGACGGGCCGCGCCGCGCCTGACGGCTACACCATCCTGTCGGCCGACAACGGCACCATGGTGTTCAACCCCGCGCTGTACAGCAAGCTCACCTACAACCCCAGCAAGGACCTGCTGCCCGTGACGCTGATGGGCAGGTTCCCGATGATCCTGGTGGTCAACCCGGGTGCTGACTTCAAGGACGCCAAGGACTTCGTTGCCAAGGCCAAGGCCAAGCCCGGCGCCATGAGCTTCGGCTCGGCCGGCGCGGGCAGCCCGCACCACCTGGCGATGGAGCTATTGAAGGTCGATGCCGGCCTGTTCATGACCCATATCCCCTACCGCGGCGCTGCGCCCGCGCTGACCGACCTGGCCGGCGGCCAGATCCCCGCGATGATGGTCGACCTGGCCGCCGGCGGCGCCTTCATCAAGGCCGGCAAGGTGCGCCCCCTGGCCGTGGCCAGCGCCAAGCGGCTTCCGCAGCTGCCCGATGTGCCGACCTTTGCCGAACTGGGCTTCAAGAACGTCGAGGCGTCTGCCCAGGTGGGCATCGTCGCCCCCGCAGGCACGCCTGCGGACGTGGTGGCTGCACTGCAAAAGCAGGTGGCTGCCGCCATCAACCAGCCCGCGGTCAAGCAAAAGCTGGTGGACTTCGGCATCGAGCCCGTGGCCAGCACGCCGGCCCAGTATGCAGACCTGATCCGCACCGAGACGGACCGGTGGCACAAGCTGATCAAGGCGCAGCGCATCACCCTGGACTGAACCCCGCTCCTGGCAAGACCCCATAGCCCCTACTGGTTTGCACCGGGCCTGGTGCCATCGTGCCACTCTCCGTTACAGTTGAAAACCCATCAGTTCAACTCAATACCGGAGAGTTTCATGCTGTCACGTCGCCATTTTCTGGGTGCTGGGCTTGCCGCCCCTGCCATTTACGCGGCGGGCTCGTTCGTGCCCGTGTGGGCGCAGAACGCGCCCAACTTTGGTACGCCCACCCTGCCCAACCCCGGCTTCCGGCGCATGAAGGTGGGCGATGTGGAGGTGGTGGCGCTGGTCGATGGCATCACGCGCCGCCCGCTGGGTGAGGAGTTCGTGAAGAACGCGCCGCTGGCCGAAGTGCGTGCGCTGCTCACCTCGCAGGGCCTGCCCACGGACTACATCGACGTGCCCTACACCCCCTTCCTGGTGGTGGCAGGCGGGCGCAAGATCCTGATCGACACGGGCCTGGGCGAGTTTGGCGGGCCTACCACCGGCAAGCTGCTGGAGAGCCTGGCCGCTGCAGGCCTGAAGGCCGATGACATCGACACCGTGCTCATCAGCCACTACCACGGCGACCACATCAACGGCATTCGCAACAAGGCGGGCGCGCTGACCTTCCCCAAGGCCAAGGTGCTGGTGCCGGCTGCCGAGCATGCCTTCTGGATGGACGATGCCCGCATGGCGGCCGCTCCTGCAGGCATGAAAGGCGCCTTCGAGAACGTGCGCCGCACTTTTGCAACCATGCCGGCCGACACGCTGGTGCAGTTCGGCGCGGGCACCGAAGTGGCGCCAGGCATCCAGTCCGTGGCGGCCTATGGGCACACGCCGGGCCACACCCTGTTCGAGCTCAAGTCCGCCGGCCAGAACTTCTTTTACGTGGCCGACCTGACCAATGTGCCGGCCCTGTTCGCACGCAACCCCGACTGGGCCGTGACCTTCGACATGGATGCCGAGGCCGCGCGCAAGGTGCGGCGCGAGGTGTTCCAGCGCATTACTGCCAGCAGTGCCATGCTGGGGGGCTTCCACTTCCCGTTCCCGGCATTCGGGCGCATGGCTGCATCGGGCAATGGCTATGCCTTCCAGCCCGCAGCCTGAGGCGGTCGTTGGCCGGCGCGCCCTGCTGGGCGCAGGGCTGGCGTGGACCACGCTGCATGCTTGGGCCGCCCAGGACTCCGACGCCGATGCCCTGCTGCGCAAGGGCGGGGTGGTGGCTGCGTTCCGCCATGCGCTGGCACCGGGCACCTTCGATCCACCGGGGTTTCGCCTGGGCGATTGCGGCACGCAGCGCAACCTCAGCGAAGAAGGGCGCGAGCAAGCACGGCGCACCGGGGTGTGGTTCAGGGAGCGCCAGTTGCAGCCGTCCAAGGTGCTTTCGAGCCCCTGGTGCCGCTGCATCGACAGTGCTACTCTGGCATTTGCCGCGCCCCAGGTGTGGCCCGCGCTGGGTTCGCCGCGCGGCGCGCCGGAGACTACCGGTGCCAGCCATCTGCGCGAGCTGCGCCAGGCGCTGGTGGCCGCGTCGGCACGGCGCGGTGGCTTCGAGGCCTGGTTCACCCACATGTTCGTGCTGTCCGATCTGGCCAGCACCAACACCAGCTCGGGCGAGGCGCTGATCCTGCGTGCAGACCGCAGCGGCAAGACCGAGGTGCTGGCCCGCCTGCAGGTCCAGGGCTGATGTTTTAGCTACACGTCTGCGAGTTCACGATGCGCTTGAGCGCGTCCGTATCCAGGATGCGCACATGGCGCTGCTTGACCTCGACGATGCCGTCCTCGGCGAACTTCGAGAAGGTGCGGCTCACGGTTTCGAGCTTGAGGCCCAGGTAGCTGCCGATCTCCTCGCGCGTCATGCGCAGCACCAGCTCGGACTGCGAGAAACCGCGTGCATGCAGGCGTTGCACCAGGTTCAGCAGGAAGGCCGCCAGGCGCTCCTCGGCGCGCATGCTGCCCAACAGCAGCATGACACCGTGCTCGCGCACGATCTCGCGGCTCATGATCTTGTGCACGTGGTGCTGCAGGGCCGTGACCTCGCGCGAGAGTTCCTCGATGCGGTCGAAGGGCATCACGCAGACCTCGGCATCCTCCAGGGCCACGGCGTCGCAGGTGTGGTGGTCGTTCACGATGCCGTCCAGGCCGATGATCTCGCCCGCCATCTGAAAGCCCGTCACCTGGTCGCGCCCGTCCTCGGTAGCCACGCAGGTCTTGAAGAAGCCGGTGCGGATGGCGTACAGCGAGGTGAAGGTCTCGCCGTTGCGAAACAGCGTGCCGCCGCGCTTGACCTTGCGCCGCGTGGCCACGATCTCGTCGATGCGCTCCAACTGGGCGTCGTTCAGGCCCACGGGCATGCACAGCTCGCGCAGGTTGCAGTTGGAGCAGGCGACTTTGATGGTGAGCGGGTTCATGGGCGCAGCAGCTGTTGGGGGTTGCGAGCGGATCGCATCCGGCGAAAGGAGCGTGGTGGTGGCTGACATGCATCAAATTGTGGGCCCTGTGGGCCTCGCAACACTTGATCCAAGTCAAGGACGGGGGCGTAGGCCTGCGGCAAAGTGCATATCCAACAAGGAAACGCTCCCCATGACCGCTGTGACGCCCGAACTCCTGACCCGTTTCGACGTGCCGGGCCCCCGCTATACCTCCTACCCCACGGCCGACCGTTTCGTCGAGGCTTTTGGCGAAAGCGACTATGTGCTGGCCCTGGCCCAGCGCAAGGCGGGCACGCCGGGCAAGGCGCTGCCGCTGTCGCTGTATGTGCACATTCCGTTCTGCGAGTCGCTGTGCTACTACTGCGCCTGCAACAAGATCATCACCAAACACCACGACCGGGGCGACGTGTACCTGCGCTACCTGGCGCGCGAGGTGGAGCTGCACACGGCCCACTGCGGCACGGGCCAGGTGGTGAGCCAGCTGCACCTGGGCGGGGGCACGCCCACCTTTCTGTCGGACGACAAGCTGCGCGAGCTGATGGCGGTGCTCAAGCGCAGCTTCACGTTTGCGCCGGGCGGCGAATACTCGATCGAGGTGGACCCGCGCACCGTGACGGCCGAGCGTCTGGCGGTGCTGGCCGAGCTGGGCTTCAACCGCCTGAGCTTTGGCGTGCAGGACTTCGATGCCGACGTGCAGAAGGCCGTGCACCGCGTGCAGCCGGCCGGGCAGGTGTTCGCGCTGGTGGAGGCGGCGCGCAGCCTGGGTTTCGAGTCGGTCAACGTGGACCTGATCTACGGCCTGCCGCGGCAGACGCCCGAGTCCTTCGACCGCACGCTGGAGCAGGTCAAGGCCCTGCGGCCCGACCGCATCGCCCTGTATGCCTACGCCCACCTGCCTGAGCGCTTCAAGCCGCAGCGGCGCATCGTGCCGGCCGAGCTGCCGGCGGCGCCTTCCAAGGTGGCCATGCTCTCGCGCTCGCTGCAGCAGTTCATGGACGCCGGCTATGTGTACGTGGGCATGGACCACTTCGCGCTGCCCAGCGACGCGCTGGCCGTGGCCAAGCGCCAGGGGCGGCTGCACCGCAACTTCCAGGGATACAGCACGCAGCCCGACTGCGACCTGATCGCCCTGGGCGTGTCGGCCATCGGCCGGGTGGGCGCCACCTACAGCCAGAACGCCAAGACCCTGGACGAGTACTACGACCTGCTGGACCAGGGGCGCCTGCCCGTGGTGCGCGGCCTGGCGCTGAACCGCGACGACCTGGTGCGCCGCGCCGTCATCATGGCGCTGATGTGCCAGGGCGAGCTGCTGTTCGAGTCCATCGAGGCGGGCTGGCTGATCGATTTCAGGCGCACCTTCGCGGCCGAGCTGGAGCAACTGGCGGGCCTGCAGGAGCAGGGCCTGGTCAGCGTGACCGACGAGGGCATCTTCGTCTCGGCCATGGGCTGGTTCTTCGTGCGCGGCATCGCCATGGTGTTCGACCGCTATCTTCAAGCGGACCGCAACCGCGCCCGCTTCTCCCGGATCATCTGACCATGCTGGCCACCCTGGGCTGGACCGCGCTGCTCATGGGCCTGGCCGGCGGCCCGCACTGCCTGGCCATGTGTGCCGCGCCCTGTGCGGCGCTGGTGGGGCAGGGTGGGGGGCAATCCGTTCGCTGGGCCGGGCCTGGCGGGGGCGGGCTTGCCGCGGCCCCTGTCGCTCCATCCTTCTCCTTGGCGCGATCCATCGCTTTCCATGGCGGGCGGGTGGCGGGCTATGCCGTTCTGGGCGCGGCCGCTGCGACCGCGATGGACAGCCTGGCCTGGCTCACCCAGCGCACGGCCGCGCTGCAGCCCGCCTGGACCTTTGCGCACCTGGCCATGATGGCCTGGGGCCTGCTACTCATGGTGCAGGCACGCCAGCCCGCCTGGGTGGAAGGCCTGGGCCGCTCGGTCTGGCAGCGTGTGCAGCCCCTCACGGCGGGAGCGGGCGGCGTGGGCGTGGCCGGGCTGCTGTGGGCGCTGATGCCCTGCGGCCTGCTGTACTCGGCCCTGCTGGTGGCCGCGCTCAGCGGCGGGCCGGTGCAGGGCGGCGCCACCATGGCGCTGTTTGCCCTGGGCAGCGGCCTGTGGCTGGTGGGCGGGCCCTGGCTCTGGTCGCGCCTGCGCAGCCGTATCAACCAGGCCCGGGCCGACTGGGGCACCCGCGTGGCCGGGGGGCTACTGTGTGCGGCGGCCGGCTGGGCGCTGTGGATGGACCTGGTCTACAAGCCTTCGCTGTGGTGCCGGTGATACACCGGCCACAGGTGCGGGTGGGGCCTGCCGGACTGTTGTTTTGCGTGTCCTACGTGCTTGCACGGATGCGAGGGGCTCCCCGGGGCGGCAGGGTGTGCCGTTCGCTGCACGGCCTGCCCCAGGGTTTTTACCAAGAGGTAAATCGCCCCACAGCCCCCGCCGGCCTTGGGATGGGGGGTATGTCCTATGACATTGCGGGGCAAGACAAGCGTTCAGAAGTGGAGATAATGGGTGTAACCAATGGTGGCAGAAGTGCCGCCGTGTCTCCTCACGCACGTTTGAAGTGAATTCGTCCATCCTCATCGATATCCGCCAGTTGCGCATCGGCATGTACATCCAGCTCGACTTGGGCTGGATGCACCATCCGTTTCCGGTGAGCAGCTTCCGGGTGGCGTCGGCCGAACAGATCGCCACCTTGCGCGAACTGGGGCTGACCGAGGTGCGATACGTCCCCAAGAAGAGCGACCCCGACCTGCGCGAGCTGGCACTGCCCCCGGTGGGCAGCCCCGAGGAAGCACTGCCCGCCGATGCCCCTGGCGCTGCGCGGGAGGCGACGGCCCCCGCTCCGCTGGCGGTGCCATCGGACCCTGCTGCGGACGAGGCCGCTGCCCGCCGCCGCCAGCTGCTGGAGGCGCAGAACCGCGCCCTGGCCCTGTGCAACCAGCGCTTTGGCGAGGCCACGCGCCGCTACGTGGAGCTGGAGAAGGTGGTGGTGGAGCTCCCCGAGCGCGCCCGCACCGATGGCGAGCTGCTGGTGGCCGGCTGCGTGACCGACCTGCTCAACAATGGCGACTCGGTGATCCGCCTGCTCTCCGAAGGCGTGGGCGAGCCTGGCGCGCTGCACCCCGTGAACGTGCTGGTCGTGAGCCTGCTGCTGGGCAAGGCCCTGGGCATGAAGGCCGAGGACCTGCAGGACCTGGGCGTGGCGGCCCTGATCCACGACCTGGGCAAGATGCGCCTGCCCGATGCGTTCAAGAACGCCCAGCCCCACATGCCGCCACCCGACCGTGCCCGCTACGAAGGCCATGTGCGCGAGTCCGTGGCGCTGGCAGGCCGCATGGGCCTGGGCAAGCCGGTGCTGCTGGCCATTGCCCAGCACCATGAAATGGTGGATGGCAGCGGTTTTCCCATGCGGCTCACGGCGCACGACCTCTCGCGTCCCGGCCAGGTGTTGGCGCTGGTCAACCACTACGACCGCCTGTGCAGCCCCGGAAGCGGCATGGGCGGGCTGACGCCGCATGAGGCGCTGTCGGTCATCTTCGCCCAGCACAAGGCGCGTTTCGACGCGGTCGTGCTGGGGGCCTTCATCCGCATGATGGGGGTGTACCCGCCGGGCTCCATCGTGCAGCTGGTCAACGACCGCTATGCCATCGTGGCCTCGGTCAACTCCTCGCGGCCGCTTCGGCCCAAGGTGATCGTGCACGACCCGCGCGTGCCCAAGGACGAGGCACCCATCCTCGACCTGGAGACGGTGCCCGAGCTCGGTATCCGCCGCAGCCTCAAGCCCGCCCAGCTGCCGCGCGAAGCGCTCGACTACCTGTCGCCGCGCAAGCGCATCTGCTACTTCTTCGAGCGCGCCGTGGCCCCCGTCCCCGAAGAGGGTGGAGCGTGATCCGGCCGCTGCCGCAGGCATGGATCGATGGTTTGCTGGAGGCAGTTTGGCTCGTCGATGAAAAGACGCTGCACATCCTGGCCGCCAACCAGGCGGCCGAGCACCTGACGGGCCTGTCCATCGCCGACATGCAGGGCACGCCCGTGACACTGCTGGCAGCCACGCCGCAGGACCAGGTCTTCTGGAGCCAGCCCGCAGCCGTGGTGGCCGACGGCATCCACTCCCACACCAGCGTGCTGCACTCCACCGGCAGCCTGGTGGCGGTGGAGCGGCGCGTGACGCGCGTGCCCCGGCTCGAAGGGGGCACGGCCTTCCTGGTCACCATGGTGGACCGCAGCCACCAGCAGGCCACCGAGCGCGAGCTCGAAACCCTGCTGGCCGAACTGCGCGCCACACTCGATTCGGCTGCCGACGGCATGCTGGTGTGCAGCCTGGACGGGCGCGTGCGCGCCTTCAACCAGCGGCTGGCCCAGCTGTGGAACGTGCCGGCCCCGCTGCTGGTGCGGCGCGACGATGAAGCCCTGTTCGCCCACATGGCCGACCAGGTGGCCGACGTGCCCACCTATGTCGAGCGTCTGGCCGCCATCGTGGCCGAGCCCATGCAGGAGAGCATCGACATCCTCGGCTTGCGCAACGGCATGAGCCTGGAGCGCCGCTCGGTGCCCCAGTTCAGCCAGGGGCGCGCCGTGGGCAGGGTGTACTCGTTTCGCGACATCACGCGCCAGCACGAGGTACAGGCCAGCCTGCGCCTGGCGGCACGGGTGTTCGAGTCGAGCATGGACGCGATCTTCATCGCCGACAGCCACCACCGCCTGATGCGCATGAACCCCGGCTGCGAGCGCCTGGTGGGCAAGACCGCGCGCGCCTTCGAAGGCGCTGCGGCCGCCTCGCTGTTCGGCGGCGGGCCCGATGCCGACTTCATGGCCCAGGTGGAGGCCGGCTGGGCGCGCGAGGGCTTCTGGGAGGGCGAGCTGTGGCTGCCGCGCGAGAACGATGCCTACTGCGCCGTGCAGCTGTCGTGGGTGGCACTGCGCGACGACGAGGACCGGCTGGTGCAGAGCATCGGCTTCATGCGCGACCTCACCTTGCAGCATGCCGCGCAAAAGCGCATCGAAGAGCTGGCCTACAGCGACGTGCTCACCGGCCTGCCCAACCGGCTGCTGCTGTCGCAGCGCGTGGACACGGCGATCCAGGGCGCGCGCCAGAGCGACACCGGTTTTGCCATCCTGTTCCTGGACCTGGACCGCTTCAAGATCATCAACGACTCGCTCGGCCACCCCTTCGGTGACCGCGTGCTGCAGCTGGTGGCCGAGCGCCTGCAGACCTGCCTGCGCCAGACCGACATGCTGTGCCGGCTGGGCGGCGACGAGTTCGTGATCTACCTGCACGGCGGCGACTCCGTGGTGGCCGAGAGCGTGGCGCGCCGCATCCTCGACGAGATGCTGCGCCCCTTCACGCTCGACAGCATGGGCTTCTCCATCCAGTGCAGCATCGGCATGGCGCTGTACCCGCAAGACGGCAGCTCGCTGGACGAGCTGATCAAGCAGGCCGACACCGCCATGTACCAGGTCAAGGAGCGCGGCCGTGGCAGCTACGGTTTCTACCAGCCGCAGATGAATGCCAACCTGCTCTCGCGCATGAAGCTGGAGCACGCCATGCGCCAGGCGCTGGGCGAGCAGCGCATGGCCGTGCACTACCAGCCCCAGGTGAGCATGGAGACCGGCGCCATCACCGGTGCCGAGGCCCTGATCCGCTGGACCGACCCGGAGTTCGGCCCGGTCTCGCCCGGTATGTTCATCCCGCTGGCCGAAGAGTCGGGCTACATCGTCACGCTGGGCGCCTGGGTGATGGAGCAGGCCGTGCGCGAGGCCGCGGCCTGGATCCATGGTGGCCACCCCATCGTGGTGTCGGTCAACGTCTCGGCGCTCGAGTTCCGCCAGCCCGACTTCGTGGAGCGGCTCACGCGCCTGTTGGCCGTGCACCAGCTGCCGCCCACGCTGCTGGAGCTGGAGCTGACCGAGACCATTTTGCTGCAGGACGCCACCGAGATGGAGCAGCGCCTGCATGAACTGGCGCGGCTGGGCGTGAGCCTGGCCATCGACGACTTCGGCACCGGCTATTCGAGCCTGGCCTACCTGAAGAAGCTGCCCATCCACAAGCTCAAGATCGACCAGTCCTTCGTGCGCGGCCTGCCCGACGACGATGGCGACCGGGCCATCGTCAGCGCCATCATCAGCATGGGCCATGCGATGCGCATCGAGGTGGTGGCCGAGGGGGTGGAGACCGAGGTGCAGCGCGCCGTGCTCGCGCAGATGCAGTGCGACCACTACCAGGGCTTTCTGCGCGCCCCCGGCCTGCCGGCCGAGGACTTCCGCCGCCTGCTGGGCCGCCCGGTCGCGGCACCGCCCGGCGTGCCGGCGCCGCAGCCGCTGGCTGCCAAGCGCGCGTCGGATCCCGAAGACTGAGCGATCTGCCGCGCGGTGCGGCCAGATCAGATGCTGGTGATGCCCTTGTAGAGCATGTAGGCGGCGAGGCAGAACAGCAGGCTGGCGAACACGCGCTTGAGCTGCTTGACCGGCAGCTTGTGCGCTGCCTTGGCGCCCAGCGGCGCGGTGAGCACGCTGCACACGGCGATCACCGCCAGGCCGGGCAGCCAGATGTAGCCCAGCGAGGCCGGCGGCAGGTTCTGCACCGACTGTCCGCCGATGGCATAGCCCACCACATTCGCCAGCGCGATCGGGAATCCGAGCGCCGCGCTGGTGGCCACCGCGTTGTGGATGGCCACGTTGCACCAGGTCATGAAGGGCACGCTGACAAAGCCACCGCCCGCGCCGACCAGGCCCGAGAGAAAGCCGATCACTCCGCCCGCGGCCAATTGGCCTGCCGTGCCCGGCATCTGGCGCGTGGGCGCAGGCTTCTTGTCCAGCAGCATCTGGCTGGCCGAGAAGCTCACGAACAGCGCGAAGAAGATTGCCAGCGACGAGCCCTTGAGCAGGGCGAAGATGCCCAGGCTGGCCGCGAAACCGCCGATCACGATGCCGGGTGCCAGGCGCTGCACGATGTCCCAGCGCACCGCGCCACGTTGGTGGTGGGCGCGCACGCTGGAGATGGAGGTGAAGACGATGGTCGCCATCGAGGTGGCGATGGCCATCTTCACTGCCAGGTCGGGTGCGATGTCGCGCGCACCCAGGATGTAGGTCAGGAAGGGCACCATCAGCATGCCGCCGCCAATGCCCAGAAGCCCCGCGAGAAAGCCCGTGCACAGGCCAAGAACACCGAGTTCAACGATCAGGAGGGGGTCGAGCATGGAAGAGGGAGTGGGTGTTGGAATGGGGGCAGGGCGCACCGCAAGGTGGCGCAACGATTGTAGTGCGCGGTGTCTTGCGGCGCTGGTGCGGCACCGCTGGTGGTGCGTGGCCGGAGCGGATGGCTATGGCGGGCTGCCGCGGCGCGCGCCGTAGCGCTTGAGCAGGGCCACTTTTCCGGGCTCGTCGCGTGCCATGGCCATGTCCAGCGGGGTCTTGCCCGCCTGGTTGCGGGCATTGGCATCGGCCTTCATGCGGAGCAACTGCGCCATCACGTCCTGCATCTCGGGGTGCTCGGTCGCTGCGTGCAGCGGGGTGTTGCCGCCATGGTCGCGGGCCTCGATGGCTGCGCCGGCCTCGACGAGCAGCTTTGCCATCTGTGGGTACGCCGCCAGGTGCAGGGGCGTGGTGCCCTGGTCATTGGCGGCATTCACGTTGGCGCCGCGTGCGATCAGCAGGCGGGCCATGGCCATGTGCTCTTCGCCGGCCACGCCATGCAGTGCTGTGAAGCCCTGGCGGTCTGCCTGGTTCACGCTGGCCGGCGCGCGCGCCAGGAAGCCTTCGACGGCTGCGCGGTCATTGAACACGGCGGCGTCGTACAGGGTGGCGTGCTGGCGCGGCCCGGCGGGTGCCGGCTGGGCCAGCACCGCAGGCACGACCAGGCCGCAGCACAGGGCAAGGCAGAGGGTGAAGTGGGCTCGCATGGAGGTGTTCGTTGGCGACGGCTGCAGCATACCGAACGGCCTGGCGGAGCCGAAAAAAATGGCCACCGGATTGCTCCGGCGGCCATTTCAGGAATAGGTGTCTGCGGTATTTGCTACCGGACCCTCATCCTGAACCGGGGGTTCAGGTGGGCGAGGGCAGCCAGGTGTTGGGTTCATCTGACGCGAGATGATCACGCTCCCCTGGCGATGTACCAAGCCCGTGCTCGTTGAGCATTGGTTCAAGGAAATATAAGACCCGGCGGCACCGCAGACACCTTCATTGTAGGGGCTCCAAATGCCCCTGGCAGGTGTCGGTGATGTAAAGAAATCTCTGAGGTGTACGCCATTGATAGCGCACGGGCGTTCACGCCGTCTACAGCAGGCGCCCGTCTTCGCCGAGGGCCTGGTCCAGCCGCTGCACCAGGCTTTGCAGGCGCAGGGTCTCGTCCGCATCGGGGGGCAGCAGCGACTCCTGCACACCGCTGGCGCTGCGCCGCGGTGGCGGGGGCGGGATGTCGTCGCCCACCGCCACGGGGGTGGCCATGGGCACGGGGTGGGGGTGGTCGGCGGCGGCAGCCATGTCGGCGGCCTCGCGGTCGGCGATCTCGAAGGCGAGGTTCAGCGCGGCCAGCACCGCAATGCGCTCGCGGGCACGCACCTTGCCGGCATCGCGGATGCGCGTCATGGCGGTGTCCACGCGCTCCACGGCATCGAGCAGCCGGCTCTCGTGCCCCTCGGGGCAGCTGAGCAGGTAGCTTTGCTGCAGGATCTGCACCTCGATTTGCTTCATGCGGCGTCTTTCGCGGGAGGGGCCTGGGGCAGGCGCTCGAGCAGGGCGTCCACGCGCGAGCGCGCAGCGCTCAGGCGGGATTTCAGGGAGTCGCGTTCCTGGGTGAGTGCGGCCACCTGCTCGGACAGCAGCGCGTTGGTGCGCTGCAGTTCGGCGTGGCGCACCAGGAGCCGCTCCACGCGCTCGGCGATCTGGTCGGTAGTCGATGGTGTTGTTGCCATACAGCCACCGATTGTAGGACGGCGGGTTGTAAACGGTCGTAAAATCACCGGGTTGGTGCTCGCGGTGTGGTTCACATGCTGCAGTTCAACGGGAAGCAGGGAGGTGGCGCCAAACATGGCGCGCCGAGCCTGCGCTGCCCCCGCAACGGTCAGCGGACGAATCGGTTTCGATTCCCTTTTCAACCACATGCCACTGGATGCCTTGAACAAGCACCTGGGAAGGCGTTGAAGAGCGTTCCGCCAGCCCGGATACCGGCCAACACGGTGGCTGCGCGCGCCCTTGCAAGGGGGTGTCTGCAGCCGTATCACCCATTTCGCTGGCGGGAGGCCGGCACGGGTTTTTGCTTGCCGATGATTCGCCCCATGAAGCTCCGTACCCCCCGTGCGCGCATTGCTGCGTCCCTGTGCCTGCGCCCTGCGCTGGTGTCCCTGGCCGTGCTCGGCGCCTGCGCCGTCCAGGCACAGCAGAGCGACAGCGCTGGCGCCCCCGTGCTGCTGGCGCAGAACCTGCGCGCACCCTCGCTGGCCGAGACCGTGGTGACCGCCACGCGCACGCCGCAGCCCCTGTCCGACCTGGTGGCCGACGTGACCGTGGTCGACCGCGAGACCATCGAGACCAGCGGTGCCACGGGCCTCGCCGACGTGCTGGCGCGCGTACCCGCCATCGAGATCTCGCGCAACGGCGGGCCCGGCACCACCACCGGCGTGTTCCTGCGCGGTGCGGAGTCGCGCTTCACGGCCGTCTACATCGACGGCGTGCGCATGGACTCGCAGTCCACCGGCGGCGCCGCGTGGGAATCGATCCCGCTGGCGCAGATCGACCGCGTCGAAGTGCTGCGCGGCCCGGCCGGTGCGGTCTACGGCTCCGACGCCATGGGCGGCGTGGTGCAGATCTTCACCAAGCGCGGCGAGCAGGGCGTGGCACCCTACGTGGGCATCGGCTTTGGCAACCAGGGCACGCGCAAGGCCGAGGCCGGCGTGAGCGGCGCCAATGGCACGCTCGACTACGCCTTCGGCATCGCGCGCGAAGAGAGCAAGGGCTTCAACGCGCGCACCGTGGCCACGCAGAACCCCGACCGCGACGGCTACGAGAGCACCTCGGCCAGCGCCCGCGTGGGCCTGCAGATCAATGCCACGCACCGGCTCGAAGGCACGCTGCTCGTGAACGACCTGGACAGCGGCTACGACAGCGGCCTGGGCCGGGACGACCGCAACCAGCACAAGCTGCACGCGCTGGGCCTGAACTGGCAGGCGCAGTGGACGCCGCAGTACAAGACGCGCGTGCAGATCACCGATTCGCGCGACGAGTACCAGACCACGCCTTCCTTCTACCTGACCGAGACGCGCCTGCGCGGCTACCTGTTCCAGAACGAGTGGCGCCAGGGCCCGCACCTGGTGACGGCCGCGCTGGAGCGCCGCGAAGACCGGCTGGAAAACGCCCTCATCGATCGCAAGCGTTCGCAGGATGCACTGGCCCTGGGCTATGGCTACACCGCCGGTGCCCACACGCTGCAGGCCAATGTGCGCCACGACTCGGACAGCGAGTTCGGCGGCAAGGGCACGGGCAGCCTGGCCTATGGCTACACCTTCGCGCCGCAGTGGCGTGCCACGGCCTCGGTGGGCACCGCCTTTCGCGCGCCCACGCTGTACCACCGCTTCAGCGAATACGGCACGGGCCGCCTGAATCCCGAGAGCAGCCGCAATGCCGAACTGGGCCTGCGCTGGGCACAGGCATCGAGCAGCTTCTCGGTGACGGCCTACCGCAACCGCGTGCAGGACCTGATCGTCTTCGGACCCGCCGGTCCCTGCCCATCGACCCAGGGCTGCTATGCCAACGTCGCGCGCGCCGAGTACAAGGGCGTGACCTTCGCGGGCTCCCACCGCCTGGGCAGCGTGCAACTGCGCGGCTCGCTGGACGTGCAGAACCCGCGCGACCTGGATACCGGCAAGATGCTGGCGCGCCGCTCCAAGCACCACGGCACCCTGGGTGCCGACACGCAACTGGCGGGCTGGACGGTGGGCGCCGAAGTGCAGGCTTCGGGCCGCCGCTTCGACAACGCCACCAACACGCTCAACCTGGGCGGCTATGCCCTGGTCAACCTGTACGCCAGCACGCGCATCGCGCGCGACTTCACGCTGGTCGCGCGCCTCGACAACGCGGCCGACAAGCAGTACGAGCTGGCCCGCACCTACGCCACGCCAGGCCGTGTGGCCTATGTCGGCGTGAAGTGGGCACCGCATTGAGCCGAGATCAACGAGAGAGGGTAGGGGAGTAGCAAGAAGAATGGTCACCCCGGCACGCTGTCCGGCGATATTGATCGCCGCCCCGGCATCGGGCCAGGGCAAGACCACCGTCACCGCAGCCCTGGCGCGCCTGCACGCGCGCCAGGGCCGGCGGGTGCGGGTGTTCAAGTGCGGGCCGGACTTCCTCGACCCGCACTGGCACCAGCTTGCCAGCGGCGCACCCGTGCACCAGCTCGACCTGTGGATGAACGGCGAGGCCGACTGCGCGCAACGCCTGCACGAGGCTGCGCGTGAGAGCGACCTGCTTCTGATCGAAGGCGTCATGGGCCTGTTCGACGGCACGCCGAGCGCGGCCGACCTGGCCCAGCGCTTTGGCGTACCCGTGCTTGCCGTGGTCGATGCCTCGGCCATGGCCGGCACCTTCGGTGCGCTGGCCTTCGGCCTGCGCCACTACCGCGCGGGCCTGCCCTGGGCCGGTGTGCTGGCCAACCGCGTGGGATCGGAGCGCCATGCGCAGATGCTGCGCGATGGCCTGCAGGACGCGGACGATTGGCTGGGCGCGCTGGTGCGTGTGGCGCCCGGCGATGTCGCCAGCAAGGCATCGGCGCCGCTGTTGCCGGAGCGCCACCTGGGCCTGGTGGTGGCGCACGAACTGCACGATGCCATGCAGCGCCTGGACGCCGCGGCCGATGCGCTGGCCGCCACGCCGCTCGGGCAGATGGGCCTGGACGGCCTGCAGCGCTGGGCGGTGGATTTCCCGGTGCCCGCGCCGGCCGCCCCCGTGGCGCCGCTGCTCGCCGGCCGTACCGTGGCCGTGGGCCGCGACGAGGCCTTCTGCTTCCTCTACAGCGCCAACCTGCAGTGCCTCGCGCAGATGGGCGCCCAGGTGGTGTTCTTCTCGCCCCTGCACGATGCAGCGCTGCCCGCCTGCGACGCCGTGTGGCTGCCGGGCGGCTACCCCGAACTGCATGCCGCACGCATAGCGGCCAACACCGCCATGCAGGCCAGCCTGCGCGCGCATGTGGCGGCCGGCAAGCCGCTGTGGGCAGAATGCGGCGGCATGATGGCCCTGTTCGAGTCCATCACCCTGGCCGATGGCACCGAGCAAGCGCTGTGGGGCCTGCTGCCGGGCCGCGTGGCCATGCACAAGCGCCTGGCGGCGCTGGGTCCGCAGCACCTCACTGTGGCGGGCCACACGCTGCGCGGCCATACCTTCCACTACTCCACCGCGCAGAGCACGGCGCCCGTGGTGGGGCGCACCGCGCGTCCAGAGGCGCAGCCCGCACCCGATGCCGGCGAGGCCCTGTACCGCCATGGCAGCATCCACGCGAGCTATTTCCACGCCTGGTTCGCGTCCGCACCCCTGGCCGCAGCGCACCTGCTGGGCGGGGAGGGGGTGGCGCCATGAACAGCAAGGCCATCACCACCGAACTCATCCTGGGCGGGCAAAAGAGCGGCAAGTCGCGCCGCGCAGAGCTGCTTGCGCGCGACTGGCTGGCGCAATCGCCCGCGCACGCTGCCGTGCTCGTCGCCACCGGCCAGCCCTGGGACGACGAGATGCGCCAGCGCATCGCCCGCCACCAGCGCGACCGCGCCGAGCGCGTTCCTGGCCTGGCCACGCTGGAGGAGCCGCGCGACCTGGCTGCCGCACTGCGCGACCACAGCAGCGCCAGCACCCTGGTGGTGGTCGACTGCCTGACCCTGTGGCTCACCAACTGGACCCTGCCGGTCGGTGCCGAGGACATGGGGGCGCCCGAGCGCGAAGCCCTGGCACGCGGCTGGGCCGCGCAGTGCCAGGCTTTCCTCACCGCATTGCAGCAGGCCCGCGGCCCCATTGTTCTGGTGGGCAACGAAATCGGCCTGGGGGTCATCCCCCTGGGGCGCGAGGTGCGCGCCTTCGTCGATGCACTGGGCGCCCTCAACCAGCAGGTGGCGCAGGTGTGCCCGCGCGTGACCCTGATGGCGGCCGGGCTGCCCCTGACCCTGAAAGATTCGCCTCCATGACCCCCACCCCTGTGCGCCGCATCCTCTGGGTGATCGCCATCATCGTGGTGCTGGGCCTGCTCATGGCCGGGCTGGCGCAGGCACAGCCGGTGCAGGTCAAGGACGACCGGGGCCGCCTGGTCACGCTGCCCCAGCCGCCGCAGCGCATCGTCTCGCTGCTGCCCTCGCTGACCGAGAGCGTCTGCGAGCTCGACCAGTGCCACCGCCTGGTGGGCGTGGACCGCTATTCCAACTGGCCCGAGTCGGTGGCCAAACTGCCCAAGCTGGGCGGTGGCATCGATCCGAGCATCGAGGCCATCGTGGCCGTGAAGCCCGACGTGGTGCTGCTGGCCATGAGCTCTCGCGCCAGCGAGCGGCTCGAGGCCCTGGGCCTCAAGGTCGTGGTGCTGGAGCCTAAGACCCATGCCGACGTGCGCCGTGTGCTCGGCGTGGTGGGCCAGGTGCTGGGCGTGCCCCAGGCCGAGGGCGCCGACCGCCTGTGGCGCGTGATCGACGCGGCCGTGCAGGCGGCGGCCCAGTCGCTGCCGCCCAAGGCGCGCAATGTGCGCGTGTACTTCGAGGTGAGCCGCGGGCCGTATGCGGCCAGCGAGGCCTCGTTCATCGGCGAATCGCTGGCGCGCCTGGGTGTGCGCAACGTGGTGCCGGCCTCGCTCGGCCCTTTCCCGCGCCTGAACCCCGAGTACGTGGTGCGCGCCAACCCCGACGTGCTGATGATTGGCAACAGCAGCATGCAGGCCATGGTGCCGTACCCGGGCTGGTCCACGATCCGCGCCGTGCGCGAGAACCGCGTTTGCGTGTTCGGCCCCGGCGATGCCGAAGTGGTGGTGCGCCCCGGCCCGCGCATGGCCGAGGCAGCGCGCCTCATGGCGCGCTGCCTGACCGAGAAAGCCCGATGACTGCAGGTCCGGCACCGATCCCCACTGCCGCCGGCCGGCGCCGCGCCGCCTGGTGCGCGCTGTGGCTGGGCCTGGCCAGCGTGCTGCTGCTGGTGCTGGGCACCGCCGTGGGCAGCACCGGGCTGGAGAGCCTGGTGCACATGGGCGACGACCCCGTGGCGCGCCAGATCGTGTGGGACATCCGCCTGCCGCGCACGCTGGGCGCGTGGCTGGCCGGCGCGCTGCTGGGCCTGGCGGGCGCCGTGGCGCAGGGCCTGTTTCGCAACCCGCTGGCCGACCCCTACCTGCTGGGCAGCGCCTCGGGCGCGGCGCTGGGCGGCGCGGTGGCCATGGCCATGTTCGGCGTGTCGCCCGTGGCCGCGCAGTGGATCGCGCGCATCGGCATCACCGGCATGGCCTTCCTCGGCGCCGCCGGGGCCGTGGTGCTCACGCTGCTGCTGGCCAAGGGCGTGCAGCACACGCTGCGCCTGCTGCTGGCCGGTGTCATCGTGGGCGTGGTGCTGGGTGCCCTGCGCGACCTGGTGGAGCTGGCTTCGCCCGACATTTTGCAGGCCATGCAGGCCTTCATCCTGGGCAGCACGGCCTTCGTCGGCTGGATCGCCTGCACCCTGATGGGCGCCGCCTGGGCCCTGTGCGCACTGCTGGCCTGGGTGCTGGCGCGCGCGCTCGACGGCCTGACGCTGGGTGAGTCCACCGCCGCCAGCCTGGGCCTGCCGCTCGGCCCCATGCGCGCCGGCCTGGTGGCAGCCATGGCGCTGGCCACCGGCACCGCCGTGGCGCAGACCGGGCTGATCGCCTTTGTCGGCCTGGCCGCGCCGCACCTGGTGCGATCGATGGTGCGTGTGACGCACGAGCGGCACATCCTCTTGTCCAGCCTGATGGGCGCGGTGCTGCTGCTGGCCGCCGACATCCTGGCGCGCTGGATGCTGGCACCGCAAGAGCTGCCCGTGGGCGTGCTCACCGCGGCGCTGGGCGGCACCTACCTGCTGTGGCTGATGCACCGGCGCACCGCGCATGGGGGTGGCCTGTGAAGGGGATTGCGCTGAGCGCCCACCACATCACCGCGCGTGTCGGCGGTGCCGAGGTGCTGCACGGCATCGACCTGCACCTGCCCGCCGGCCGCTGGACCAGCATCGTCGGGCCCAATGGCGCGGGCAAGTCCACCTTGCTCAAGGTGCTGGCCGGCCTGCTGCCGCGCCACCAGGTCGATGGCCAGGTGGCCCTGCTCGGCCGCATGCTCACCCAGGTGCCGGCGCGCGAGCGCGCGCGCCAGCTGTCCTGGCTGGGGCAGAACGAGGGCTCGGCCGACGACCTGACCAGTTACGACGTGGCCATGCTAGGCCGCCTGCCGCACCAGCCCTGGCTGGCCCCGCCATCCGCTGCCGACCATGCCGCCGTGGAGCAGGCCCTGCGCACCACGCAGGCCTGGGACTGGCGCGACCGCCCCTTGTCGCAGCTGTCGGGCGGCGAGCGCCAGCGTGTGCTGCTGGCCCGCGCCCTGGCCGTGCAGGCAACGGTGCTGCTGATGGACGAACCCCTGGCCAACCTCGATCCCCCGCACCAGACCGACTGGCTGCACACCGTGCGCGCCTTGGTGGCCGGCGGTGCCACGGTGGTCAGCGTGCTGCACGAGGTATCGCTGGCCCTGCATGCCGACGATCTGGTGGTGATGGCCAAGGGCCGTGTCACGCACCAGGGCGGCTGCAATGAGGCGGTCACGCACCGCGCGCTGGAGGCGGTGTTCGACCACCGCATCGCGGTGCACGAACTGCTCGGGCAGTGGGTGGCCTTGCCGCGCTGATTTTTTCTTTCTGTTTTCAGTTTTTTTTCAACCAAGGAGCCGTGCCATGCACATCGAACCCGGACTGGTGGACACCACCAAGATCTTCCTGAGCTACGCCACGGGCGCCACGGCGCTGCTGTATGCCAGCAAGCTTGCGCTGGACATGGTGAAGAAGGAGGGCCCCGTGGCCCTGCTGCTGCGCTCCATCTTCACCACGGCGCTGGTGTTTGCGTTCTTCGAGCTGCTGCCGCACCACCCGGTGGGCGTGTCGGAGGTGCATCTGATCCTGGGCACGACCTTGCTGCTGCTGTTCGGCGCCGCGCCAGCGTGCATCGGCCTGGCGGCAGGCCTGTTGATCCAGAGTGTGTTCTTTGCGCAGCAGGATCTGCCGCAGTACGGGATGAACGTCACGACCTTGCTGGTGCCGTTGTTCGCCACGGCGGCAGTTGCCAAGCGCATCGTGCCGGAGAGCATGGCGTATGTGGACATGACGTATGCGCAGACGTTCAAGCTGTCTGTGACCTACCAGGGCGGGATCGTGATGTGGGTGGCTTTCTGGGCTATCTACGGTGCGGGTGTGGGATCTGCGAATCTGGAGAGCATTGCCACGTTTGGCGCTGCGTACATGACGGTGGTGTTGTTGGAGCCGCTGGTGGATCTGGGTGTGTTGGCGGCTGCCAAGGCTCTGCGTCGTCTTGAAGGCTCTTCGTTCGTTGAGCGTCGCTTGCATCAGGCTGTTTGAGTTTGTTGGTTGTGGTCGCCTCTGTTTCTTTGCTCGGCGGGCTGGTTGCTCTGTTGGCTGCGTGCCCATGCCATGGGCGGGAGCCGGGATGTGCGCCCGGCGGCGCAGTAACTTTCTTTTGCTTCGCCAAAAGAAAGTCACCAAAGAAAAGGCGACCCCGCTGCCCGTGTCCCCACTCGCCCTTTGGGCGAGGGGGGCAGCCTGCGATGCTCGGTCCTGGGGTG